>JBLHGU010000065.1:0-24622 GCA_047615875.1 Parasphingorhabdus sp. | reverse complement strand
AGGCACTCCAGATGGTTACACCACTGACCAGGGTCCAAAACATGTTGTCCTTTACCTGACACTTGAGGGTGAATTTCTGGCTATTACGAGGAAAAGGCCGGGTGTCGTAGCGGCGCTCATCGCCCTGGACTTTCCATTTGTAGAAATATAGATGCAGCCCACCGGCTACCAGAGTCATTAATAGCAGATTGCGCAAATAGATCTCGGCAATCCAGTCTGGCGCAAAGGCCTTGCAGCGTTCAAGTTCAGGATGGAAAAACTTCCACGATAGAATGGAAAGTAACAAAATAATGAATCGTTCCGAAAGCGGTGACCAGCTTCGCAATATCCACTTTGCCGAGGCAACAAGATCTACCGGCCAGTTAAAGTAGGGCGAGGTTTTTAGGGGTAATGTTGGCTGGAAGTTCCAGGTCCTGTTGGCTTTACCAGAACCGTCAGATTTAGATTCGACAGCGGAGGAGTTCGACATGGGTTTGCTTATTTTCCGTGACTTGATTCAGGTTTCTATGAAAAGTAGTTCTCATTTATTATGAGATATTACTGCTAAGTGCTCACTTCATGAAGGCACGACCTCTTTTCGAGGCCGCGGAATTATCTCTAATGCCCAGAGCAAGCAGTTACCAGGTTTGGCAGTTGAGGTCGAGTGGTGTTGGCTGTCGATAATAAGTAGATTCTCTTAATAATCCTGGCTGGATGACTCAGAAGACTGTAATAATAGACAGTTATTACGAGAATAAAACTGATGCCCATTTACTGGGATACAGGTTTTTCACATAAATAAATGTCAAGAATCTGCTAACACTGATGACTACCTGTTCTGTATATATTATATAAATTAGCGTGTAGGTAAGGGCTATAGAGTCGGTGGTGGCGGGGTACGGAAGGATGTAATGTCTTGGCTTGCCTGTATTGCTTCCAGCTACTACCACTACAACGGATTATTCAGTTTCAACCAGTTCCACAGCAACAAGCCCTGTTCATTTAACCTGCTAGGATCGGTGAATATAGATAGGTAAAGGGTTTCAGAATACTCTTTTGGTCCAGCATAAGTGACAAGCCCCTGCTCCATACTGGCACGAACTGATCCCTCTGGTAGCCAAGCCATGCCGACCCCCTGTAAAACCAGACTTTTAAGCGACTCTGCAAAAGCATCCACGTGGCGTACATCCAGATTGAAATCGTGGTTTGCAATTTGTCGTTGCACCACGGCACCCAAAAATGAACCGCTAGCATAAGCTAATAAAGGCACCGGTTGGCTAGCTGCATCAGCCAACTGCCATAAAGGTTGACCAGAACTATCACACTTGCTGACTGGTACCAATCGTTCTGAATCCAGTGTTAGACGGTGGTACTGTTGCTCATCCAGTGTCAGGGCTACCTCAGGGTGTCGATAACAAAGCAGAAAATCACAGTCACCTTCACTAAGTCGATGGCAGCAGGCATGTAAATTATCGGATACCACTCGCGTGCGAAGATCAGGTGTGACCTGTTGTAATTTTTCCACCAAAGGCGCGATATGGTTGATTGAAACGCTATGGGTTGCAGTAAAACTCTGAAACGAAAGACCACCCCGGTCGTGTTCCCGCAGCATGTCACGATTGCTGATTAAGGTAGAAACAATATCTTTGGCAACCGGCAAGAATTCGTTTCCAGCAACAGTCAATCTAATGGGGTAAGTAGAGCGGTCGATCAGAGACGTGCCCGACCAGATCTCCAACGATCTTATACGTCTGGAAAACGCCGGTTGTGTGACATTACGTTCTTCCGCCGCCCGGGTAAAATTCAAAGTTCGGGCAAGGCTGACGAAATCCTCGAGCCAATTGATATCCAGATAAGACCTCTTTGGATGAAACTATGCCAAATATGCATAGTTTGACAAGTAGTTGGCATTGTACACCTCTATCCATAGCCAATTATAGTTTGCGACCTTTATATGCTAGTTGCACTAAGCCACAGATTTGTATCTATGATGAACCTAAGTAAGTTTGCCCGCACCAGCCTTGGCCATTTTCCAACCCCACTGGAAAAACTCGATAACCTCGGCAAATTCCTTGGCCTGCCAAACCTGTACATCAAACGCGACGACTGTACCGGTCTGGCTACTGGTGGCAACAAAACCCGCAAATTGGAGTATTTGGTGGCAGACGCGATTGCAGCGGGTGCTGATACGCTGGTAACTCAGGGTGCAACCCAGTCGAACCATGTCAGGCAGACAGCCGCTGCCGCCCGTAAGCTGGGTATGGGTTGTTATGCGTTACTTGAGCGTCGGGTTAACAACATGGGTGATCAGTATGAATCAGCCGGTAATGTGTTTCTCGATGACCTTTTGGAATGCATCTATGAGTTCCGCCCAGAAGGATTGGACATGAATCAGGAAGGTGTAAAATTGGCCGAATCCCTGCGAGAGAAAGGACTTAAGCCCTATTTTATTCCGGGTGGTGGATCTAACGAGATCGGCGCACTTGGTTACGCGAACTGTGCAATTGAGATGCTCGATCAGGCAAAAGTTATGGGCTTAAGAATTGACAGTATTGTGCATGCCACCGGTAGTACGGGTACCCAGGCCGGATTGCTGGCAGGTCTGCATGGCCTCGGTTCCGGCGCCAGGCTACAGGGTGTGTCAGTTCGTGCTGCGGAACACGCACAGATAGATAACGTACATCGATTAGCTGTTAGCACGGCAAAACTGATTGGCACCGCAAGCGCGCCAGATCGAGCCGATGTACTGGTTAACGATCAGTATGTTGGGCCGGGCTATGGCCAGCCTACTGACAAAATGGTTGAAGCCATCAAGATACTCGCCAGAGAAGAGGCCATTCTGCTTGATCCGGTTTATTCCGGAAAAGGCATGGCTGGCCTGATTGGCATGGCACAGCAAGGTGAAATTGATCCTGCCGAGACTGTGGTATTTCTGCATACTGGCGGCGCTGTCGGGTTGTTTGCCTATCAGCATTTATTCCGCTAGAAAAAACCTAATTTAAAGAATTCTCTGACAGCTTTATGTCGTAGAAAAACCAGATGCCCGATAGGTGCATCTTCATTACCGCCCACCCAGTTTCTAAAAAGCCGGGTGAAGTTAAATAACGTTCCTAATGGAGGAAAGCCATGAAACGTAAGTTAATAACACTCGTATGTGCTGGTGCATTTGCGCTAAGTAACGCGGCCCTAGCAGCAGAATCCGTAAAGATAGGCGCACCTGCCTGGACAGGCGCTCAAGCCATCGCCAACCTGATTAAAGTTATCGTTGTCGACAAGATTGGTGGTACCGCAGAGCTGGTTCCTGGAACCAACGCTGTTATCTTTCAGGCCATGGATCAGGGTAAAGGCGACATCGATGTTCATCCAGATGTGTGGTTGCCTAATCAGAGTAATTTCACCAAAGAATATGTTGATGGCAAGGGTACGGTTGTACTGAGTAGTAATCCCTATAAGGGCAAGCAAAATTTCTGTGTTCCTAGAGCCTTCTCCGAGAAACATGGTGTTACTTCCATTTTCGATCTTGCTCGTCCTGAAATTGCCGCTCTGATGGATGGCGATGGCGATGGTAAGGGTGAAATCTGGATCGGTGCTCCTGGTTGGGCATCAGCTAATGTAAACGAAGTTAAAGTTCGCGACTATGGTTTGATGGACTTTATGGAACCGATTCGTGCCGAACAGAGTGTAATGGTAGCTGAAGTTGGCGATCGTATAACCAAAGAACGTGGCTATGCATTCTATTGCTATGCGCCTCACGCCATCTGGTTTATGCACGACGTGGTAACTCTGGAAGAACCTGCATTTGATGCAGCGAAATATAATATGGTACAACCGAAGGAAGATCCTGACTGGTTCCAGAAATCTAGCGTTATGACTGAAGATGCACTGAAAAGTGTTCAGGTCGCGTACTCCAAAACTTTGGAAGGACGTTCACCTATTATTGCCAGCTTTCTAGCTAATATGTCTTTAGATACAGAAACTGTCAGTCACTTCGCTTTTGAAATTGCCGGTAATGGCAGAGACCCAGCTGAAGTAGCTAAGGAATGGGTTGCAGCCAATAGCGATCGCGTAGATGGTTGGCTTGGTTTATAAGCTAACTATTGCATAGAGTGCATTGTCGTTCTATTCGCAGTACAACGCCGGCCTTGGTCGGCGTTGTCATTTGGACTTAAAAGTAATTGAACCTACGATAGACTCCTGATATGAATCAATCCAGCCAGGCAAGCGGTGACGATACGGCAATACGTATTGACGGTGTATGGAAGATATTTGGCGACCGATGGCAGGACGCCCTAAAAGAAATACGTGAAAATAACGCTTCAAAAACCACTGTGCTGGAAGACTATAACTGTGTGGTAGGTGTGGCCGACGTTAGTTTTGACGTAAAGCGCGGCGAAATATTTTGTGTTATGGGGCTTTCTGGTAGTGGCAAATCCACCCTGGTTCGCCACATAAATCGACTGCTTGAGCCGTCCGTTGGCAGTATCTATGTAGGTGGACAGGATGTCATGAAAATTCAGGGCGATGACTTGAGACGCTTTCGCAATGAACGCATTGCGATGGTGTTTCAAAATTTTGCTCTGATGCCTCACCGTTCAGTACTCGATAATGTCGCCATGCCTCTGGAAATTCGTGGCGTGAGTAAGAATCAACGTATGGACGTGGCAAAACGAACTCTGGAAATGGTCGAGCTAACCGGCTGGGGCAATAAGTTTGCCCACGAATTATCCGGTGGTATGCAACAACGCGTCGGGTTGGCCAGAGCCATCGCAGCGGATCCTGAAATCCTCCTGATGGACGAGCCCTTCAGTGCACTGGATCCCCTTATTCGTAGGCAACTACAGAGCCAGTTTATGGACCTGGCTTCAGTGATGAACAAAACTACGGTGTTTATTACCCACGATCTGGATGAGGCAGTGCGAATTGGCCACCGAATTGCCATTATGCGCGACGGTCGAGTAGTGCAGATTGGCACACCGGAAGAAATTGTTATGCATCCGGCTGACGATTATGTATCGGACTTTGTAGCAGGGATATCTCGTCTGAAAGTAGTGCGGGCCGGTGAGGTAATGCAACCTATAGCCGAGTTTGAATCTGCCCATGGCGGTATATCCGAGGATGCTCCACTCTTTTCAACCACGGACAATTTGAGTGTCTTGATTCGAGCGGCAATCGAGAGCGATATGCCGATTCGAGTACAGGACGAAAGCGAAAATATAGTGGGTGTTATAACCCGCGTAGACCTGTTGACCACGGTAATAGAGGGCACAGAAACATCATGAATACTGCCGCCGATGAATCTATCAAGGTAATCACCGAACGTAGCGAAGATCAAACCGATCTGCTGCGCGAATTTGTTGTATCGAATATCGACTACTACCGGGATTGCTTCGAAAAACTGGGCAATCAGTCGGCCTTTAAACCCAGTTTTAATCTAATCGCTTTCCTGTTCGGACCTATATGGTTTGGCATGCGTGGCCTGTGGAACTGGTGCATGACCTTCGCTGTATTGGAAACCATCGCTTTTATACAAATCTCCAGGGGATTGTTCGGAGATCTTGCTAATGAAGCCCGTCAGCGGATGGAGAATATTCAGGGCACTGTGGAATTTCGGCATAAGCAGTTAGAAGTGGCGATCGAAAACAATGCTGATAACGTCGCCGTATTTAAACGCGCCATTGAGTCGTTAGAAAATGGTATCACAGAGCTAAAGCTGGAAATAATCCAGATCGAGGCCAGTGCTATTTACGTGGCTTTTACCGGATTGGTAATTTTGCTGGTATTAAAAGTTGTGCAAGGGCTGTTGGCAAACAGGGTGTTGGAGAAGCGTTTTTCCGACTGGCTTTCTGATCGTTCAATAATGTCTGGTATCAGCCAATGGCGTACCGGTTTAAGTGCCGGGTTCTTTGTGCTGGTCGTTTTGGCCTGTTCCGTACATTATAGCTTTCCAGGCAAGGTAGAGTTTTTGGCCGGGTTTCCAACCCACCCAGGTATTCGCCTGTCGGCCATTGAATGGGTCAAAGAGTTTTTTGCCTGGGCAGTGCTTGCCGGCGAATGGTTCTTTCACCTTATCACGATTGGCATTCGAACTTTACTTGATGCGCTAGAAGTGGTTTTTGTCGAGACACCCTGGATTGTAATCTCAAGTTTTATTATTTTGCTGACCTGGTTATCAGCAGGCCCCCGAACGGCTGTTTGGTCAGCGGCATTCCTGGCTTACATGGGTCTGTTGGGTTTCTGGGATAAAGCTATGACTACCATGGCACTGTTGGGAACAGCGGCCTTAATTAGTATCGCCATCGGTATTCCACTGGGTATGTTCTGCGCCCATCGACCGCGCCTGTATTCAGCCATACGACCCATTATGGATTTCATGCAGACCATGCCAGCCTTTGTATTCATGATTCCGGTTATTGCCTTCTTTGGAACAGGCAAGCCTGCAGCCATTGTAACCACCATGATTTTTGGCGGTACTCCGGTTGTACGATTAACGGTGCTTGGGTTGCGCGGTGTGCCAGAGTCCATCCGCGAGGCCGCCATTGCATACGGCGCGTCTAAATGGTATTTGCTAAGTAAAGTAGATTTGCCATTAGCTGCCCCCTCTATTCTGGCCGGTGTTAATCAAACCATCATGCTGAGTCTTGCTATGGTAGTGGTGGCATCCTTGATAGGTGCAAAAGGACTGGGTGAGGATGTGCTGGAAGCCTTGCAATATGCTTCAGTTGGACAAGGCATTCTTGCCGGCTTCGCGATTCTGTTCTGCGCAATGATTCTCGACCGTATAGTTCAGGGCAAGCGTAAAGGGCAGTAACTGGTTATTTGATGACCGAAATTATGATTCCCTTTGGCAACAGTAGCCATAGGATGGTGGAACCCATCATTTTGATAAAAGGGATTCTTTGCGATTCATCGTGCCTTTTTAGTTTCGGTTTGATGGGTTTCGCCCATCCTACGCTATATTCCTGGGTCACCCACGAATGGCACTAAGTTAAGCATATATAGTATGCGTCAACCAAGCGTGAAACATGTGTCTCCATGGGTTAAGCCTCTGATATTGTGATGATGCTAGCCCTTAACTTAGAGCCATTCGGATCCCTCACTGAAATTATCAACGGTCAGACGATAGCATAGGGAGTTTGGTCAAATACCTGCTGTAGTTTTTCGATGGCCTGGTATCGTTTGAGTTCATCCATTTTGTCAAGGTTTTGCTGCTTCCAACGGACTCCTGGCAGATTACGAATATTCTCATAGGGCAATAATTGCCAACTTGGTGAACCTCGTTTGAAACCCAATAAAAATTCACGCTGTTTTGTTGTTAGCGCTGATACGATTTGTCCAGGCAGTGCTTTCTGAAGTGCTTGTAACTGATCAACTTCTATCGATTCAATTGCCATACCAACAAATTGATGATGATAAAGGGAAGCAACCTCTGATGACACCATTCGGTTCAATCTTTATCTGTGCGCCATCACGTACAACCAGTGCATTGAATGAGTCGGGGTTTATTGTGATCCTGGCTGTGGGATAGGCCCTATCGATACTGATCCCAATTTCATGCATGTTGGTTGCTATGTCCTGTAATGCCTCTGTTCTGCCATTGACCGGGATATAGTGCAGATCGATGTCGATAGAAAGTCTCGGACAATTGCAGTAAAAGAAATTAATTGCCGTGCCACCTTTAAGCGCAAATACTTTTCTCCTGGTAATAAAAGGCAGCACATCCAGTAACAGTTCCACCTGTTTTTCATAGATCTCTCTCATTTAACTATCCATGTTTCCGGTACAGTAATACCAAATTCAGGATGCGGTGCACCCGCGATTGGCAAGATTCGGTTGCCTGATCCCAGGTCAATAGCTGGTATTTCCAGCTCATCTAACCATTCATGATTGACCGCAGTCGCAAGGGCGAGAAACAGACGTTTGGCCTTTACCGACTTACAGGCCTGCAGTGTGCTCTGCATTCTTCTGGGAAGGAGTGTGGGCAACCCCTCCATCAGTTGCCATGCTTCTTCAAAGTCAGCGTATTTTGGCAACAACTGACAGTACTCCAGCATAGCCCGTTCCGGACTACTGATTTTGATCACCATGCCATTGCTTTCATAATCAACCAGGCTTGCAAATAATGGGTAGAACAGTGCACTGGCATTGAGGGTGTGGAGATGGCGTACAAATTCGAGCCTTTTAAACCAGTCCGGCAATCTGTGACTGGCATCCAATCCTAGATGAACTACTGGGTATTGCCCAATCGGCAGATAGTGCGCTCTGCCTGATAATTCCAACGCGGTTCTTGCTGCCGGATACAAATTTATGGGGAGTTTCTGCAATGCATATATTGAACCTGTCAGGGTAGGTTTGGTCCCGGCCCGTATCCAACCACCTCGGCCTAGTGGCTCCAACCAACCGGATTCCTTGTATTTCTGCACCAGTTGGGGAGATACGCCTTTGGATTCGAGCCAGGGGCTGGTCATTGGCACACCTGCCGGGCAGTCCGCCAGCAACTGGTTAATTTTGGTTGCGGGTTTGGTGGTGTGTTTTGACAAAGGCAGCTTCGAGAAGTGTATTAGTTACTGAAATATAAATAAATAATAAGTTTATTAAAAGTAATATTATCAATTATTTTATAAATATAAAATTTAGAAACTGCCATTAAATACATGCATAGTGTATTTAATATGTAGTTTTCATTAAACATTATCTTCTCATCACTATCTTAACTGCCATGCAATACTAAAAGCACATACCCGGTATCTGGTCAGTTTGGGTTAATGGTAACTGGCGCATCACTTATCAATTTATTGATGCTGATGCAGAAATTGTAAATTACGAGGACTACCACTGATGAATATGTATAACCCCGCTCACCCCGGTGTTGTTCTTGATCAAGCCCACCTAACGCCATTGGGTATATCAGTGACAAATGCGTCTGAACATCTCAAGATTTCAAGAAAG
Organism: Parasphingorhabdus sp.; assembly: GCA_047615875.1. GTDB lineage: Bacteria > Pseudomonadota > Gammaproteobacteria > Arenicellales > CAJQKF01 > JBLHGU01. Next base: position 15,697 of record JBLHGU010000065.1, on the reverse strand, counting down.
CATCTATCTGAAATTATCAACGGTAAGAAAAGAGTTACCGCAGATACCGCATTACGTATTGGAGCCTTTACTGAAACCAATCCGCAAATATGGCTAAACATGCAAACTAACTACGACTTGTGGCAATTACGAGATATCGATCACCATATAACGCCCTGTTCTGAACTGGTTGCTTAACCTGACTCCGAATTTCTGATGACTGTTTTCATTTGCATTACGCCACCTCAAATAAACCCGCTGCACCCATACCGCCACCGACACACATAGCTACTACCACGTACTTCGCGCCACGGCGTTTGCCTTCAAGCAAAATGTGTCCGGTTTGTCGGGCACCCGTCATGCCATAAGGATGACCAATGGAGATAGCACCGCCGTTAACATTAAAAATTTCATTATCGATACCCAGATAATCACGGCAATAAAGAGCCTGACAGGCAAACGCCTCGTTGATTTCCCATAAATCGATATCGTCCATCTTAAGCCCGTTGCGTTCGAGTAATTTCGGAATGGCATAAATCGGCCCTATACCCATTTCCTCAGGTGCATTGCCTACTACCGCCATGCCACGATAAATGCCCAGGGCATCAAGGCCACGTTTCTCGGCAAGGCTGGATTCCATTAATACACAAGCTGAGGCTCCATCGGATAGCTGACTGGCATTGCCTGCTGTGATACTGCCGCCTTCGATAACCGCATTCAGCGAGGCAAGTCCTTCACTGTTGGTTTGCGGTCGGTTGCCCTCGTCTTTAGTCAGAGTAGTTTGCTGATAGGTAATCTCGCCGGTTTCGCGATCCTTGAGCATTTTGGTAGCGCTTATGGGCACAACTTCATCATCAAACTTGCCCGACTCTTGAGCGGCGGCTGTACGCATCTGGGATTGCAACGCGTACTCATCCTGCATCTGCCGAGTAACCTTATATTTATTGGCAACGTTCTCCGCAGTTAGCAACATAGGCATATAGGCGTGCTCCGCTTTGCTGATCACATTGGGGTCTTGTTCATCACCGACCCATTGCACATATTGTTTCTGGATGCCGGAAATATTATCCTGACCACCGGCAACCACCGTATCCATGCCATCGACCATAATTTGCTTGGCAGCGGTTGCGATTGCCATTAGACCAGACGAACACTGCCGATCTATAGTCTGCGCGGAAACGGTGTTAGGTAAACCTGCAGCTAGCGTTGCATGCCGGGCAATATTCATACCGGCACTGCCACCGCTTAAAACGGTACCAATAATCACATCCTCGATTGCCCCAGCATCAACGCCGGAGCGTTCAACCGCATGGCGGATAGCATGAGCAGTCAGAGTAGGGGACTTGATGTTGTTTAATGAGCCTTTAAACGCAACGCCAATGGGCGTGCGAGCGGTAGAAACGATAACGGCGTCTTTCATAATCTGTTTATTCCGGAATACGGGTTTTTCGTGTGAAGTGAATAGCTATAGTAGCTAATGATACTTGAATCTTTAGCCGGTTTAACTATTAAACTTTTAGTGAGGCGTTAGCTGCTCTTCGATTTTTGCCCAGTCACTGGCAGGGACAACCCGACACGGACCCGAAACATCTTGTGTCCAGCTATAAACGGCCAGAAATGCCTGTTGGTAGATACGGGTCGCATGCACCCTGCCGGATGGATTCCATATAACGCTGCCTGCCGCTACATCACACCAGTCACCGCGATTGAAACGCCAACCACTGGGCCCGGTCAGATTCAGGTAAAGCTCTGGAGCATTATGGGCATGGTCGCGATAAAGCGTAGCGGGCGCCAGCATGAAAAGCCCCAACCTGAAATTGTTATCCTGGTACACACAACCGTTTGGACCAATTAATTCGGTATGCATATTGCCACTTAGATAGCCTGTACCGACATCAGCAGTTTTAGCATAAAACAAGCCATCGTCTATACACCAGGCCAGGTGTTGCTTTGCGGTGCGGATTTTGGCAACCAATGGCCGAAGAGCAGACGAGGTAATGGCAGTGATGGATTGATCAAGTATCGGCTCGAGTCGTGACGGTAGAGATGGAGCGACAGATACTTGTGGACTGGCACCATCCAGGTGATTACTTAAGCTCAAAAGAACCTCTGATACACCATTGGTGGTGTTTGTTTGCTTAAGTAGCAATGATTTGATCTGATCAAGTAAATGCAAGACTGCGGAATTTCGAGTCATAAAATGATCCTGTGAAAACCTGGTGAAGCGCCGATAAGCATCAACTTAATTCAATACTAAATTCTCGCTTCGGTTGCCAATGATACATACCATGGGTCGCTGGACCATTATTTGATGGCAGAGAAAGTAAAGTGTGGCAGAGCGTGGACAAAAATGTAGCAGCCATCGCGATAGACAATTGACTGAAAGGGCAACAGCGTTTACCAATCCCAAACGGTGAGTACTCTCTGATTGGGTGTCGGTGTTTAAAAATCTATCCGACTTTAATAACAGGGCGTCATCGAACACCGAGTTATTTTTATGGGCCTCCCATAAACAAACTCTCAAGCGGTTGCCGGCGGGAAAATAGTAACCTTCAAATTCAAAGTCTTGCGTTATCTGGCGTTCCAGAGCCTCGCTCTGGTTCTTTATAGGCATACTTTAAAAATCCACCGAAAAAATGCTTGCAAATCAAATCGACTGTCCAGGACCCAACCCGCTAAATATACGATGTAATTCCTGCGCTTTTTGTGTCTTTGGGCTGGTGTCAAGATACAACCGGAATTGCAGCTGGCTGCAAATATTATAAAGAGTAGCAAGAAGTTTCTGCGCAGAAAAATCGTTACTACTTTTATATTCCTGAAACTCGGAGAAAACAGTTTGTTGCCAGTCCTTAGCACAATGGTCTGCGAGATCCCTACCAATTGCGTTGCTGAATGTATTTCGATAGTAGGTATGGTTTTTTCCAGACATAGCCCGCATATGGCCCACATCGAATAGGCTGGACAGATCGATGGTATCTCTTCTAAATGATCACCGCATTGCATGGACAATCGTAGTATCTGATCCAGATCGCATTTATAGAGGGATAGTAGGTTTTTCGAACAATCCGAATATGTCTCCCAATTGTTGTTGACGGTTGAGTAAATAATCCTGAGTATGCAGCGAAGGCCTGGGTGCGGGATCGGAATGGCCGGGATGACGGTAATTATGGCACCTACTTAAGTGTGAAATAACTATAATCCAAGAGCATTGTCATCCAGGGCTTGACCCGGGTCCAGTAAACTAGCTACTCTCAGCTACCCAGGATCCTGGCTCAGAGGCCGAGATGACAGTAATTATGGGCTTAAGTAATCGACATTAGCGACGGAGACTCTAGCTTACAAAAATCACAATTTTCTAAAGAATACAGGGTGCACCTTAAATGCTGTCACAGAAAGTTACGGCAATAAATAGTAAAAAGAATACCTTGATAGCCGGAGTGCAAATTGTTCCGCTAGTGCGTCACAGTGATGTAAGGGGTGGATTCTCCGAGGTGTTTAGTAATGACTGGAACTCAGCCACTATTGAGCCCCAACAATGGAGTATCGTAGATTCCATAACAGGCACATTACGTGGCATGCATTTGCATCTAAGGCATGAAGAGTACTTCTCGCTGATTAGAGGTCGGGCATTTATTGGGCTACATGACCCACGTCCAGGCTCCCCCACCTATGGTTTGGCGATGGGAGTTGAGCTAGATATGAATAACCCCGTCGCGGTTATTTTCCCTCGTGGTCTGATTCATGGCTGGTATTTTTCTGAAGATTCGATTCATCTTCAAGCTGTATCAGAGTCTTACAATAACTACGGTGGCGATGACAATATGGGCTGTCTTTGGTCGGACAACAAACTTGGTATTAACTGGCCAGGCCAGCCGATCCACGTTGCGCCTAGAGCGGAAAAATTTGGAAGTTTGCAAGAACTTATAGAGGAGACTATGAGAATCGATCCCGATTTTAAGTACCAACCCATTGGCTAGCAAACCACAACAGATCCATAGTGTCCTCTGTACTGCGGGTTTTAAAGGGCCGCATCTAGAAATTCTACAGCAGCATTTCGCGCCCGCACCCGTACTTAGCATACCCAAAAAGGCCACTGACGAGATTGCCGATGCCCTGCAAGATGTAGACGTTGCGGTAGTTAGTGGAAAAATTGATCAGCGATTTCTAAACGCACCAAGGTTAAGTTGGGTTCACTGCGATAAGGCTGGGCTAGAACTATCTGCTACGCCACAATTGTTTGCAAGTAATCTGATTGTGACTGGATCGGCCGGGCGCTCGGCACCAGCACTTGCCGAACACGCACTGTATTTTATGTTGTCGTTGACTTACCGTGCGCCACGGTTTCTGCAGGCACAAAAGCAACGTGACTGGGGATTTCCAGGTTACAAAAACTTACAGGCCATGCATGGTTCCACAGTAGGTATTCTGGGCCTTGGCCATACCGGTATGGCGTTGGCTGAGAAAGCCAGGGCCATGGGATTACGCGTGCTCGCCTGGCGTAAAACTGACAGAGAGAAGCCGGATTGTGTTGATGAAGTGTTCTCGGCCAAGCGTGGAGAGGGAATACAAATGTTGCTGGAGGAAAGTGACTATGTAGTTCTTTGTTTGCGATTAAGCAATGCGACAAGCCGTATATTAGGAGAAGCAGAATTTAGTCAAATGAAGAACACCGCTTTTGTTATCAATATTGGCCGGGGAGATCTGATTGATGAGCAAGCTTTGATCAATGCCGTTAACCAGCAGAAAATCGCCGGCGCTGGACTGGACACTTTTAGAGTTGAGCCCCTGCCATCCAGTAGTCCACTTTGGCGTACACCGAATGTCCTCATCACACCTCACTTCACACCGTTATTGAGGGATCGCACAGACAGAGTTCTCGATATTATTGGTGAAAATATTAAGCGTTATAGAGCCGGTCTATCGATGTTGAACCAACTAACCGAGGACGATATTTACACGCCTCCAAGGGGTAAAAAATCACCTGCTGGATTAGGTGAAAAAATGGTTTCCTGGTTCAAGTAATCTTAGAGTCTTGTGCCTGCCCGAATGCTTCAGTCAGCTCCAGCATTTTTAGTTTCATCCATTGTGCCATTTCCTGTAATTCTTCATCACTCACTCTCAATCGCCTGACGGCTGGATTAATATTAGTTCTTCGTGCGTAACTAAAGTTTGTCGGTAGCTCAAAGTATGCTCGATCAATATGTTGTTCTATGGAACCCGACGGAAATTGAATACTGGCACTACCTGCCTTGGGTACCGACATAGTTTGCTTCATATTAAAATGCATATGCGGGTTTAATGCCAGGCAATCAAAACGCATTAACTCGTCATCTTCGAAGTGTAATGAGGCAGATGGGCCGGCAGTCTCGGTAAAAACCAACCAATAGACATCCAGGAATAGACCCGAGTCAGTATTCTTGGTACAGATGCTATGTTTATTTTTCCCGGAGTATGCCCGCCTGGGTATTCCCTTCCAATATCGAAGTGTCCGATTTAACCAAAATGGCTTTGGATGTTTAATTGTCCCAAGAATAAATCTAGCTATAGCCTGTTTCATTATTTTCTATGTAACAAATTTCTGGCGATAGTTTTGCAACCGCCCAGGAATGTATCTCGTTGTTCAATTGTTATTTGCAAATCGTCGATTCTTGCGGCCTGGTAGGAGCGATCCCGAATTAGAGCATCGCGAACACACTCAATGTGGTTGGAAAGAAAATCAGGTTCATTCACTCTGGCCGTCCACCGATCAAGTTCAATCAATCTTTCTGCGACAGGCAGGCCCGGATGGCTTCCTCGTTTAAAGTAAAGAATAGTCGGGATGGTGCTTGAGTTTACCCGGCACGAATTCTCAGCTAAAAATTGTCGCCACATGTAAGTATCGGTCTCGGTCTTGCGCGGAGTTGTTCTCCATCCAAAAGGTAGCCTGTGATACATATCCAGAGTATGGGCACCAAAGGACAGCGGAATAACATGATTACAAGTTGCGGCAACCGCTCTGTCATGGGCCAGGCTAAAGTCCCGTCTGAATCTCAGTTGAATTTTATCATCGATAAGTATTTTGTACATAAGTGTATGAGCGAAATCCGCATTACTCAACAGCTGGCCAATTATTTCCACATGGTTTGGGAGCATGATGTCCCGGTCACATAAATAGCCGATTATATTTCCTCTGGCTTCCTGTAGCGCCGCATGACGGTTGAGTTCGCCTCGTCTGCTATCTTTCTCGTGATCAAAGAATCGAATTCTGGAATCTTGACGTATGAGTTCATGAATGACCTGGCGAGTTGCTTCCGTCACGCCATCCCCCATGATAAATACTTCCAGATCCGTAACTGACTGGTTCAGAATGCTACCAACAGAAATAGGCAATAAGGGGCCCCGGTCTGCGGTGGTCGGTAATAAGATAGTTGCGGCTAGCTGGTGACTCATAATTGTTGAGGCCGATTAGAAAGTTCGCGCAGTTTAGTAACCTGCTCGACAATGAGCAATCCTTCCTCTGCAGTAGTTTCCGGAGCAGGGCCTCCGGCCAGGTAGCCAACGAATCTACGTATTTCCCGTAATAGTGCGGAAGTGCTATCAATGGATCTTCGTTCAACAACAGGCTGCGGGTCTGTGCCTCGAAGGATGGTGAGTTCGGTGGCCTCGCCTGATTGCAGAATAGCTACGCCGCCATCACAATGTAGGCGAACCTGGCGTAACTTCTCTGCGTAGCGGTTAGATGACTCAAAGGAAAACCAGGGTGAGTCTCCCAGCAAAGCGGTCATGCCTACTGCTCGCTCGCCAAGGTATTCGATTCTGGCGGTTTTAGGTTCCGGGATGTGGCCAAAAATGCTAAGCGCGAGTGTTAGATCGTGGGGTACCAGTGTCCAGATGCTATCTGTGTCTGTGCGCGGGCTAGTCCAGTTTGCGCGTATGGATTTCAACGCCTGGACATTGCCAAGTTGTTTTTCCCGGGCAATGGCTGCTAACTCCAGAACGCCTGGGTGATAGCGCCAATTATGCATAACAAATAGCTTACCAGGCATTAACCGCACAATCTCCTTTGCGGATTCTAAATCTGTTGTTAGAGGTTTCTCACAAAATATCGGTACGTCGAAATGACTAACAGAACGGACGGACTCTAGATGCTGGGTGGCAGGTGTGGCGATGACCACTCCATCTGGAGCGGCGACATCTTGCAGGTTGCTATAGCCTTTTGCGCCGATTTGTTCGGCAAGCGCCAGGGAATCAGCATTAGTATCGACACAGGATACCCAACACCCGCTGTTAAGCAGGTCGCGAACAATGTTTTTACCCCATTGCCCACAACCCACCACCAGGACATGGTATTTATTAAAGTTGGTCATCTGGCTTGCAATTGTGTAGTTGCACGCTGGAAATAATCCCCTGAGATTTGAAAAGAATCGACTTATCGACCCACAGGAAAGCTTAAAGCATTATCCCGAACATTTCACCAGTACCTACCTAGTAAGTCTGCCCTACTGATATTAAGAATCCATATCTTTAAAACATCAATCTTGTTTAGTTTGAATGCCACCGAACAGTTCGAAGAACGCAGGTAAGAATCGATTCAATTCAAGACTCATTAATATGAAGTTGGCGTCGAATTGCGCTGCGGCATCTGAGCCGGCATCAGTGGCAGCTTCTTCAAGCAGGCGATCGGCAAATTTAAGTCGTTTGAATTCCAGTGCATCGTTTATTACAAAGCTTGCGGAATCCTGCCATTCAAGAGCCAGTTTTACGGCAACTTTGCCCGCTTCGAAATGACTTTCCAGTTCATCACTGCTGAGATCATGTTTGCTAAAGCGTACTACCGAACCGGCCTCTTCTGTGCTGCGCAATTCACATTGGTCACCAATGCTCCATTGTTCGGGTAATTGTACATCGCCCTTAAGCCAGAGTGTAAAAGTGCCACTCATCGACTCTTTTACCTGCAAAGGATGCAGAGGCAAAGAGCCGAGGGTTTCCCGCAATAGTGTGATCCATTCTTCCGCGCGGGTGCGGCTGGCTGCATCTACTATGAGCAGGTTTTGGTCTTCAATGATTATTGCACTGATATAGCTTGAGCGGGTGAACGCCCGTGGCATCATGTCAAAAACCAGCTCCTCACGAATCTCCAGTTTTTCTTTGCGCCCCACACGTCGGTCTTGCTCCGATTCGATGGTTTCAACTTTTTCGTTGACGGCCTCACGCACTACACCGGCCGGCAATAGTCGTTCTTCGCGGCGGGCGGTAAGCAGGGTAAAACTGCGACTGCGATGACTCAGTAATTCACCCTGGCGACCCATGGGCGGCACCCATCCAATAGTCCAGGGTTGCTGGCTCGAGCAACGATCGAAGGGATTCTTTTCTAACAGGGCTTCAAGTTCTTCTTGCCCATAGTTGAATGGCTTATCTAACTGATAAGCGATCAGATTCTTAAACCACATAGTTTCTGCCGGAGGAAAAAGGCGTGGCAGTATAGCGGAAAGCTAGCCTGTAATTAGGAGTAATTGCGCTAACTTTACAAAGAAAACAAGGTCAGCTAATCCACAATGGCTGGTGGAACCAGAACCAGTTTACCGGTGAATTTTTTCGCCAGAAAAGCTTCCTGGGCAATGGCGATATCTTTCAGCGGATAAGTACTGGAAACAATAGGACGAATCTCACCCTTTTCCATATAACCAATCAGGTTTTCGAATATTACGTCTTCCTGAAACGTGCAGCCAAACAGACTAAGGTCTTTTAAATACAGGGTTCGCACATCTATTTGTGAAATCGGCCCGGCAATGGCGCCCGCCGTAACATAGCGGCCGCCACGACACAGAACATCCAGCAAATGTGGCCATTGTTCGCCTGCAACTAAATCAACAACTACATCAATAGAGCCCTCGCCCAGTTCCTGCAAAAGATTGGCGTTACGATCGATAACTCGATCTGCGCCTATATCTAGAACCTGTTGGGTTTTGAATTGTGACGCAATAGCAATCACTTCTGCACCACGACGCTTGAGTAGCTGCATCGCAGCTGAGCCGACACCACCCGAGGCACCAGTTACCAGAACCTTCTCGGCCCCAACTTGAGCCCGATGCAGCATGCCTTCGGCAGTGGAATAAGCACAGGGAATTGACGCTAACTCCACATCCGACCAGTCACAATCTACCGCATAGGTTTCCCTTGCTGGTGCCACAGCAAACTGGGCGAAACCACCATCGCACTCGCTGCCAAAGGTCCAGCATTCATAGGGGCGGTAATCAACATAGCTGCGCAACATATTACGTACCAGCACACGCTCGCCGATACGACTGTGATCTGCATCTGAACCAACATCTACAATAAAGCCACAGGCATCAGCGCCCTGGATGCGCGGGAAGCTTAACGGCGTTCCTGACCAGCTGGCATCGTCGTCATCTATACTACTAAAGCCCTCTGCACCACCACTATCCGTCGCATCGATAACCTGCTTTGAGTACCAACCAATGCGGGTATTAATATCGGTATTGTTTACCCCGGCGGCGGCAACGCGAATTAACACCTCATTGGCTTTTGGCTTTGGCACCGATACATCCGTTCGGTATTGCAGTTTTTCTATGCCGCCATGTCCCGTGAGTAATACGGCATGCATTGTATCGGGCAGGTTCATGCTTATTTTTCCTGGAATAATTATGGCAAGCTTAAGCGGTTTTACTGATTGGCCTGATAATGCCTGCCCACCCATTTATGAAAGTGGTGTGAGCATTTGTCCAGCGTGGGTGAAAAAGCACCACCCTGAAAGCCGGGGGAGTTTCGACCAATCTGCATTCTTTCACAAGGACCAATATCCTCGTTGAAAACGATACACCAATCATCCAGATTCTTTTTGTGAGCCGCCTCAAGCTTTGGATCATCAGCGCTATCACCCACATAAAATAGTGCCAGATCTTCCCGACTTTGGTTTTTACTCACTGGGCGAACGATCATTGCAAAAACGTGGTTGGGCTGAAAACCCAACAACAGATTCGGGTATAAAGTTGGCCAGTCGCCATAAGTCATCATATCCGGGTTCCAGTCGGGGAAAATCGGTAGCGGATTCTCGCTATCCATGACCGGATCAAATGTTGTTGATAGCTGGCCTGCGGAGTTGTCGCCATAGATTTCACAAAGATGTTTCTCAAGTGGCGAATAAGAGTTTAATCCTGGATGAACAAAAGGCAGATGATAGGCTTCCAGATAGTTTTCAATGGCCAGTTTCCAATTACAGTTAACGTCCATGGATACCATGCCGTGTTTAGCTGGAATGCGTATCAGTGACTCTCCACTTTTACCCATCATATGGTTAACGCGCCTTATCATATGCTCTGCACTCTGTTCGAATGCAGGTGCGTTGCCGTCGAGATTAACGAACAAAATGCCCATCCAGATATGCGAGCGAATTTCTCGCAGCTTGTGCTTGGCGCAATTAAACCCGTCAATTTTATGTACCCCTACACCGCCGATATGCGGGGTCGCTTTCAACTCACCGTTATGGGCGTAGCTCCAGGAGTGATAAGGGCAGGTGATAATGCCCTTGGTTTGCCGCTCTTCTTCTACCAGCTTTGTACCGCGATGACTGCATACATTGTGGAATACGGTTAACTCGCCCTGTTTCGTTGAGGTAATCAGCAGTGGATAACCCATGAAATCGATCGGTCTTACCGAAGAGACTTTCAGGGTGCCGACAAAGTCTATTGCTACCCAGGTTTTGGCAAACAAATTATCCCGTTCGAACTCAAAATTTTCCTGGCTAGTGTACGCAGCATTGGGCATGCCACTGGCATCTTCGATTGGACTAAATATAGCCTGCAGATTGTCGGGCGATACTAGTGTTGCCATCGCGGCAGTTTGGTTTGACATGTAAATCACCAGCCAGCTTAAGTTGTTATGAGTCTGACCCGGAAAACCCAGGTAGCAGAAGCGCTATCATTGATCAGACAGATCAGGCAGTCTGCCAAAAACAGGACCTACAATGTTGATTTATGGACAGAGGTCGTGATTTCTACAGTGCCTGTTTCCTTTCTCTATTGGGCGAAAATCCAAATTGTCTGCGATAACACTGCGAGAAATAGGAAGGTGATGAAAATCCACAGGCCAGAGCGATCTGAGCAATCTGCAATGTGCTTTTCTGCAATAGCCTGCGGGCCCGTTTAAGACGAATTTGCCGGTAATAGTCGCCCGGCGATTGTTGCAGGTATTGTTGAAACAACCGCCCCAAATGACGTTGTGACACACCGATACTACTGGCGATTTCTGCGATATTTATGGAGCCCTCATGCTCCTGATTCATGAGTTCCATAGCCTGATCAAGACTACCGGAAACTGCTTGTTGACGAAGGCGGCGATGGCTAGTCTGGGTTTCATCGGCGAGGCGCGGTCGCTCAATTATAAACTCATCGGCAACTCGAGCGGCCAATGCAACACCATGAGTTTGTTTAATCAGATTTAGCAGCAAGTCCACAGCAGCAGTACCCCCGGCACAGGTATATCGATTACGGGAGATCTCATAAACATTGTTGGTAAGGGAAGTCTTCGGATACATCTCCCGAAAAGCATCGGCATCATCCCAGTGAATGGTGCAGCTATGGTTATCAAGCAATCCACTTCGGGCTAATACAAAACTGCCACTTGAAAAAGCCCCAATGGCGGTTTTATTTTGTGCTTGTTTACGCAACCAGGTGATTACTCTGGAATCTTTATAATGTGCTGCATTCGAGTAAGCGCAGACAAATAGCATGTCCAGCTTCGGACTGCTGTCAATAGAACAGTGTGGAATAATTGTCGTGCCGTCGGATGAGGTAACTGGCTCTCCAGACACGCTAAACTGAATACATTGATAAATATCTTTGCCAGCCTGACGGTTTGCTGTGCGTAAGGCCTCAGTTGCTAAAGCGAAAGATGTCAGAGCAAAACCTGGCAGCAACAGCAAACCAATTGACTTTATTGGTTGGTTATTCTGCATAACAAGCCGAGAATCCGAAACCGCTTAAGTTGCCTGACGCAACGACTCCATAAGTGGCCAGCTGCTATCTAGATCGCGATAGCTGAAGCCTACAACGCGTTCCAGATCCTCAGCTATATCCAGACATAGATTGTCGTCATGCATTGCGGACACCAGTTGAACACCGAGCGGAATACCGTCGCAGATAGTTACAGGCACTGCTGCGGAAGGCAGGGCTAGAACATTGACCAAACCAAGATAGCGTTGTGCGCGGAGTAATTCATCGATACGCTCCGGAAATTTGAAGTCAAAATCATTCAGAAATGGCTTTTGTCCCGAAACAGGCAGAATGAACGCATCATATTGATCAAACATCTGATTCCATACCCTTTGGATGGCGATACGTCGTTGCATGGCTTTAAGAAATCCATCCAGATCCAGCTTCTCATAAAAAGCTGTATACGCCTCAAACACCGTTACAAGTTCTGCCGAACCCATTTCTCGAATAGCGTCACTCGCCATATTAGTCGTTTCGGCAAACAAAAGAGTTCCCCAAAGGGTTGCCGTTTCCATTGCGTGGGGTGGTGTGACTTCCTCTACCTGATGGCCTGCGTCTTTAAGTGCCGCCACAGACAGATGAACCGCTGCGGCCACATCAGTATCACAACCTTCTTCAAACGCATCGACGAACCAGGCTATCTTCCAGGGCCGCTTTCTATCTCGTCCGCTGTTGGTTGCATTGACCCACAAAGGATCATTGCTGGAACGGGCAGCCATGCTGTCAAGCCCCAGCCGTACATCAGCAACACTACGGGCAATGGGGCCATTTACCGACATACTCTGGGTAATGGCAGGTCGTTCTGCACCAGACGGGTTGCGAGCGGGTACTCTGCCAAAGGAAGGGCGAATAGTTGCAGCACCGCAGCAATAGGCGGGATAGCGCAGTGAGCCACCCAGATCATTGCCATGCGCAATACAACCGATGCCACTAACAACAGCAGCTGCAGCTGCACCGCTAGATCCACCCGGCGTCAAGTCAGGTTGCCAGGGGTTTTTACTTACGCCATAAATGGGGTTTGAGGTAAACCAGCGAATGGAAAATTCTGGTGTACTGGTTCTGCCAATAATATTGGCACCGGCATTACGCAGGTTAGTTACCACCGGTGAGTCCTGGCTTGCAGGATTAATATTCAGCGCAGGTAATCCGTTGGAGTTACAACTACCGGACTGATCAACATTTATTTTTGTCGTAACAGGAACACCATATAGCAGCGGTAGATCCTCGGCCTTCCAGTTATTATCCTGCTGTTTAGCTAGCTCTATTGCCTGTTCAGAATGGTTTTCCACCACTGCGTTGATAGCAGGATTCACCTCACCAATCTGCTCAAGATGTGCGTCGATTACCTCGCGACAGCTCACCCTGCGCTGACGGATATTCTCTGCGGTGCTAATTGCAGACCAACCAATAATTTCGCTCATTTCGATTTCTCGTTCAAAGGGCCAAAATTCAATATGAGTCGTATTATGAACGACTTAATTGCATTATCCTAGAATCCGCTGGTCTTCGGGTGAATACTGGGCTCTCTTTATCTACTGAGCTAGAAAGTCTAGGCTGTATAGCTTAAGAGCGAACTTTCAAGTTTGCATGATTCGTAATTATTCCGCCCTCGACAACATTGCATCAGTTAGGCTATGGCAAGTACTGGGCAAAATTCGACAGAAAAACCCTTAAAATAATATAAAATATTCATATATTATTAATACTAATTGATAGAACAATTATGCCTGCAACAAGATCCTATTCACTGCCCGATGAGGTGGTGGAGTTTGTCGATAATCTTCCGAAAAGAGAGCGATCAAAGTTTGTCGCATCGACCCTAATCAGGGCTGTTCGGCAACAATCCAAGCTGAAAGCGCTTGAAGCCCTTAACTCGATTGTGCCCATGAAAAGTGACGACCTGCGAGGGTCTGTCGAACTTTTGGAATCTTCACATCAGGCGAGGCTAGATGAATTAGTCAGTAAAACTGAAAACGATGACAAATAACAGGGTCGTTGTTGACGCGAATATTCTGATAAAACTGTTTTGTGAAGAATCGGGCACCATAGATGCAAGGGAGCTCTTTGAATATCTTATATTGAACGAATTTTACATTTTTGCACCACAGTTACTCATTACCGAAACCATGAATGTTTGTTTGGCTAAGAAGGTGGACGCCAGAATCGTTGTTCATTTTTTTGAAATGCAGCTAAACAACACCCTGCAGATAGTTGATCTTGACATGAGTGTATTGAAGAAGGCTTGTGAAGTATCTGAAACAGGGCACCCTAAAAGCGGATATCCGAGTTTCAATGACAGTGTTTATCACGCAGTGGCACTGGCACACGATAGTGTCTTTATTACTGCCGACAATAGACATGTTGTTAAAACACAAAAGAAATTTGGGCAAGTATTACTATTTAAGAATTGGGAAAGTGATTTGAAGAAACTTTTGGCTATCAACTAAAACGAATGAAAGCGCCCAACATCTAGTTTGGTACATAGATTAGGGGTTTGTTACTTTCGTTGCCCCCATTTATTTGTATTACGTTGCATTCTAGATAGTGTGGCCGCTACTACGCATCAGCAAACTCACTTAAATCCCGATCTATCATGAAACCTTTTTCACCGAGCTCTGAATTAAAAGCAAGCGTCGACATATCGGTCATTTGCATCGGGTATAAAAGGCCATCGAGATGATCACATTCATGTTGCAGTAACATGGCATGAAAACCACTGGCCTTTATCGAAATATTGTTGCCGTCGAGGTCTGAGGCTTCCAGAAGAATTTGTGTAAAACGGCTTACCTGACCATGTAAACCGGGCACCGATAAACACCGCTCCCAGATTGGCTTTTTTTCTTCGGTTAATGGTGTAATCAGCGGGTTAATCAAAACCTGCCACTCAACCGGCTTCATCTGCGCGCCTGGCGGTATTTGCTGTTCGGTAATACGGTAAACAACCACACGCTTATCGACATGCACTTGAGGTGCTGCTAGTCCGTTAGCACCAATGTTTTCCAGAGTTTCGCGCATGTCGGTGGCAAGCCTTGGTATTTCTTCAGCCTCAACATCATTAACCGCCAATGCCACCCGATACAAAACCGGATTGCCCATTCTTGCTATTTTTAGAATTGCCATAGGTGCCTGTAATACTGTTTTGTAGTTAAGAAAATTCCATCATACCCAAGACCAGAGTCAGTTGCATGTTCAATGAGTCGCGGTATTGTAGACAATCCCAACCAGAGTACAATGATCACCTATAAAAGAAATGATGGGAAATAATTAGTGAAGAAATCGAATAACAGGCCACGGGCCCGAGATTTGGGATTACCTTTTAATGGTAATCCCGGCCCGTACAATGCCATAACTGATGTGAAAGGCATTAGCGTTGGATTTAAGACATTAACCGACCCTGCTCTTGGCATGCGTACAGGAGTGACCGCAATACTGCCGCGGGAAGATGCCAATAACCCTATGCCAGTATGGGCCGGTCAGTACGCGCTAAATGGCAACGGTGAGATGACCGGAACCCATTGGGTAAATGATGCAGGATACTTTATAGGACCGGTATGCATCACCAATACACATTCAGTAGGGATGGTGCACCACGGCGCAACAAAGTGGATGATCAATCGTTATGCTGACTATTTTAAGCATGAACACGCCTGGGCCATGCCCATAGTCGCCGAGACCTACGACGGGGTGCTCAATGATATTAACGCGCAGCATGTAACTGCGGACCATGC
>JBLHGU010000064.1:0-24629 GCA_047615875.1 Parasphingorhabdus sp. | reverse complement strand
GTGGAGAGTATTGCGAAATTCGCCGTCAGTGGTTAAGCGACAAACTGGCTGAGTATGCTGACCAACCGGTGCTTCTTTTTATGCATCACCCGCCATTTGATTTGCACCTACCTTGTCTCGATGTAATAGGTCTTGAAGATCAACATTTATTCGCTGAGGCTATTTCAATTCATCGCAATATTCGACATATCTTTTTTGGTCATGCCCACCGCCCTCTCAGTGGTAGTTGGCAAAGATGGCCATTTTCATCGCTGCGCGGTACCAATCATCAAGTTAAACTAGACTTCACTACAGAGTCGATTATTTATTATGATGAACCACCAGAGTATTCAGTGGTTTTCGTTAATGATGCCTCGGTCGTAGTGCATACCCATACTTACTAGTTTTTATACGCCAGTTTTTTATCAATCCCCGCTAACGCCCATCTGCTAATGTCTGCAGTATTTCTTGCACTAATGTGTTTACTGGCTTCAGGTCTTCTGGATCTGGTGTTCAAGCTCTATGCGGCAAAGCCGAGGTCCCGTGGCATGCTGGTGTTCGGCATTGGTTGCGTCTGGATGATATTACAGAGTGGCTATATGAGCTATATGGGTATTGAGCTGAATATTAGTGGTCCAACATTAACATTTGGCGTGCTTGCAGCTGTCGTGGTTACTGCATCGAATTTGTTGCTATTGGAATGTCTTGGGCACCTACCTATTAGTATGGCCTCAACCATTTATAGGTTAAATACTGTTCCGCTGGTAATTTTGGCCTACTTTTTTCTAAACGAAGAAATTAGTATCATTCAATTCAGCGGTATTCTGGCTGGAATAGTCACCGTGTTTTTACTTTATCGACCAGCACAAGTCAGTCAGCTTGCAGCAGGCTATGTCAGATCGTATTTGTTGTTAATAATAACT
This sequence comes from Parasphingorhabdus sp., assembly GCA_047615875.1. Classification (GTDB taxonomy): domain Bacteria; phylum Pseudomonadota; class Gammaproteobacteria; order Arenicellales; family CAJQKF01; genus JBLHGU01. The sequence continues at coordinate 23,727 of JBLHGU010000064.1, read as the reverse complement.
GCGGGTTGTCTTAGAGCGCTGTACGGTGTGTTTACCAAAGCCGGTATATCTGCTGGCGGGCAGCCGGAAAGTATGATTCTATTCGCAGCCATTGGTTGGTGTGTTGGCGGCCTGGCTTATGCTTATTTTCGCGAGCGCCGAGTTGTGATTACGCGGGACAAACTTAAATTTATATCTGTTGCGGGTGCATTGGTGTTTTTAGTGATCTGGCTTTTGACCGCTGCACTAACTCTGGGCGAAGCCAGCACAGTTGTACCTATTGCTAATATGGGTTTTGTCGCAGCATTTATCTTGTCTATCATGGTGGGTATGGAGCATCTCAATCGTCGAACTCTGGCGGCTATTGGCTGTGCCTGTTTGTCTATATTGTTATTAACTAGCTCCTGATGATTCGGAGTTAAATCAGCAACGATTTAGGTGAGCTAAACAGGTTCCGTTTTCCCAATAAATACGTTGGTGAAATGAAACCAGAAATCAGAGTTATACACATCAGGCTTGCGATTAACTCTGCATTGAAAGCCAATTAAAAGATCTTCAAAAGGCAGATTATTTTTCAATACATGCCAAAGAGAGTCGCAGCGAACTTTCAGTAAGAGATGCCGCGTGTTGTTCCCCGGTGCTATCTCTTCAAAAGCTGTCAGGACGTCCTCACCACTTAGGTTGTTTGTACTTATAATAGATGTTGAGAAATCAATTACTAAACCTGATGCAATAGGTTCAAAATCATCATTCGTAGGAACAAGGTATAAAATCATCGAGTCTGTAAATTCAGATTCTTGGAAAAAATTGGAAACGATCTCAATATCGTAAGATTCCGTTTCTTTTCTTAACTCATCAATATAGTGGTTGATGTACTGCTGATTCACTTCAAATAGTGGTGATTTTTTTGTAGACTTAATTTCGCATTGGCCCCCTTTGAAGTTCAGAGAGTCGTGCTCAATAGGGTTGACGACCCTGGTATCTAGCTGACGCTTTTGAAGCATTTTGTCGATATCGGAAGGAAGGTTCTTAGCTGTATTCTCTCTGATAAAACTATCGCGATTGGCGGCTTCAGTAAAAAATCCAGCATAGGGTACATATATTTTTGGCTTAACAATTTCTACATATCGACAGGCCTGATTGGCATTTGCCATGGCTTTTTGTCTAGCCATTTGGCGCCTTTTTTGTATGGGATATAGTTCAAAGCATAAAGGAAATCCATAGGAGCCACCGGCAAAAGAGGTCATTAGCAGATCAATGTCCTGGGGTAAGGTGTAGTTGTTAAGCGCTGAGGAATCTACGGTTAACACGGCACAAAAATCACCTGCTTGCAGATATAAACCGCTGTCATCCCGGAAGTCCCCAGATTTTAATATTGATAACACCACATCGGTTTGATTATTGATTGAGTGAATTGAATTGAATGACAACGGGTGGATGTTAGTAAAGCCCGCTTTTCGAAGTAATCGTTCAACGGAGCCAGATTCGAAGTCTGGTGTGATGATTAATGCATCCCGTGCTACATGGGATAGCGTTTCAATATGCATGTGATCCGGGTGATTATGCGAAATGTAAATGATGTCCGCAGATTGCAATTCATCAATGGCATCTTCAGCAGGTGGGAACTTGTGCCACCACCCTGTTGCAAAACAGGGGCCAACTAACCACGGATCGGTAATTATTTTGACACTACCTATCGTGATCGAAATGCACGCATGGGCAATAAATCGAACTTGTACCTCGACGGATCTGGTTGATTTGAATTCTGTCGGAGTTGTTAACTGAAGATCTCGAATGGATATGGAGAGCTTATCTTGATCTTGCTTAAAGGATAGTTTTTTCTTTGTTACATTAACATTGCTGTACTTCAAGGTTGAAAGATCTAGCCTCCAACCATGCAATGGACATATCGCAAGCGTATTATTTTCACGTAAGTGTAGTTTTCCTTCTCTGTGATCACATATTCTGGAAACTACCCAATCAACATTTCTGTCCTGATTTAGATGAAAAATAACATGCTCACTACAATGCGCCCCCGGCGATAGCTTAGAGAGATTAACGACATGGTCTTCTTCACTTCTTGTCAGGGTGTTGAGGTATCCGACTTGTTTAAGCATTGGGAAATATTCAGAGAAAGGTTTATGTAAGCTTATCTACAAGAGTAAGTGCTTTACTGCTGGATAAAGTTTTCCCCAGCTAATCATTTGGTGTTCTCTATCCGTTTTTATTTAATTATTGGGTGAGTGGTTGCTTGCTTGCACAGAGCCAAGATCCCCGAGAGACAATTCTGCTGCCCAAGCGAGCTGGCCGCCAGAATGGGGGAGGAGATTGCCACACCTCCTGATGGTTTACAATGGTGTTGATGTCCGGCTGAAAAGTGTGTTTAACTGTTTTGGCAGAAAATTAACAAAGCCATTCAACAAAGGAAAGTGGTACCCGTTTATTTATTTTCGCCTTAACTGCTTCAACATATTTCGACAAATCCCGTTGTGCCTGTAAAATACTTTAAATAAGCCTATCCTTATGGGAGTTCGTTATGAGTCAATCCGAAGTAAATAATCGTTACAACAACACCAATATTGATACCATGCAAATGGTTTATGGAAGAGGCTACCTATCCGCTGGCGGAGATGACGAAGTCGGTCGAATCTTCCAGGGAATCGATTTATCGGATAAACACATACTGGATTTGGGTTGCGGTCTTGGTGGTGCGTCATTAGCAATGGTTGAAAGTCTCAACGCTGAGCATGTAACAGGCTTTGATATAGACGAAAACCTGCTTACGGAAGCCCAGCAGCTGATAGATGAAAACAGCGTACAATCTCGCGTAAGTTTTTGCCACGGAACACCTGGACCGTTAAGTTTTTCTGATAGTGAATTTGATTTGGTTTATATGACCGCAGTAAGTTGTCATATTGAAGACCTGCCGCCATTTTTCGAAGAGATTTCCAGAGTGTTGAAGTCAGGTGGGTGCGTGGTAGGTTCTGAGTGGTATCGACGAGCAGACAATAAGGCCTATGCCGATTGGGATAATCTGTTGCGTGAACGCGGACTAAATTTTTATTTTAAGTATCCGGATGAGTATACAGCAAGCCTGCAAGAAGCTGGTTTTGACACGGTTACCTATGTGGATCGAACAGCGGAATTTTGCCAATATTCTGATGATGCATTACAACAGGTTAACGGTGAATTACGTTCTCAGTTTGTTGAAAAGCTTGGCGAGACAGGTTTTGAAGCATTTCTAGAGTGGACGAATAAGCGCTACTGGTCGCTGGCGAACGGTGGAATTTCTCAAAGTCATTTCCGTGCTTATTGCAATGTGGCCTGATTCTTCGCCGATCTGAAAGCATAACCTGTCGTTATGCTTTTGAATCAGCAATAGTTGATTGAGCTAGATGCTGTGTCGATTTACTGTTAATACAATTATTTTCTAAATTAGATTCGCCAACATGAACATACCCATAATGCGAAAGCAGGATATCGATCAGCAATTTAGTGCGGCAGCCGAGAAATCCTTTACCATCCCGGCACGCTACTATCATAATGAGGAAATATTCCAACATGAGAAAGAGGCTGTTTTCTACGGTAGTTGGTGGTTTGTTGGGCATGCCAGCCAGGTAGCGAAATCCGGCCAGTACATGACTGCCAGTGTGCAAGATCAGAATGTATTTGTGATTCGTTCACGCAAGGGTGACTTGAACGCTTTCTATAATGTCTGCCAACACCGAGGGCATGCATTGCTCAATGGTAGTGGTCGTTCTCAGACCATAGTCTGCCCTTATCATGCCTGGTCTTATGGGCATGACGGAGCGCTTAGAAATGCACGTAACTCCGACGAAATGGTTAATTTTAATCCCTGCGATTTTTCCTTGAAACCGATTCGCGTAGAAATGTTTTGCAGTATGGTGTTCGTTAATCTGGACCCGGAAGCTATACCACTGTCTGAACAGGCAGGGGAGCTTGAGGAGGAGATTCGGCATTATTGCCCGCGAATTGATGAACTGGTATTTGCGCAACGAGACAAGTTTTCAGTTAAGTCCAACTGGAAAGTACTAGTAGATAACTTTCTTGAATGTTATCACTGTGACCCTGCGCACAAAGATTTCGTCGATCTGGTAGATATGGATTCTTACAGAACTATTACTCATGGAATATATTCCAGTCAATGTTCGGGAAAAGCCCGCACCACTGACAACACCGCCTTTAAATTTACCCCTGGTGATGTGGACTTTGGCTACGCTGGCTGGTTTTTATGGCCGAACCTGACCGTTTGGATTTATCCGGGGGAACCGAACATTTCAACTTTACAAATGATTCCAGATGGCCCGACAAATACAATTGAGCACCAGGACTGGTTTATAGCAACTGCCGAACCATCGACTCAGCTTGCTGAAGCAATGGGCTATCAGAAAGATGTTTTGCAACCCGAGGATATTGGGCTCTGTGAGAGCGTTCAGAGAGGTTTGAAATCCAAAGGTTATAACCAGGGTCGGTTCGTGATAGACAATGGTCTGACTGAGCTTAGTGAGCATGCGGTTCATCACTTTCAGAAGTTGTATATGGAAGCCATGGATGCTCCGATGGAAATGGAATAGTTTGCGCACAGCAGTTTGAAACATGACTCTTTTGCTAATAGTTCAGGAAATAAAGCAGCAAACGCCTGGTATTCGCTCCTATGTCTTGGTCAGTGAAAGTGGTGGCTCGCTCCCAGAGTTCACAGCTGGCGCGCATATTAAGGTAAGTATGAGTAACGGGATTACTCGTCAATACTCATTGGTAAATGGACCTGAAGAGAAAAGCTCATACACTATTGCGGTACTTCATGATGCACAGTCATTAGGTGGTTCCAGCTGGATGCATGGGCATCTTCAGGAAGGTGACAAACTACAGGTAAGCGAGCCAGTTAATCAGTTCGAATTGAGTGAAGAAGCTAAGCATCATTTATTGATCGCCGGTGGCATTGGCATTACACCGATTCTAGCTATGGCAAAATATCTTCACAGCAGTAATCAAAGCTTCAGAATTTGTTATTGTACTCGGTCAATTGAATCTACCGCATTTTATGCGGATCTTTTAGCCGGGCCATTTTTTGAAAAAATAAAGTTTATCCATGATCAGGGTGACTTGAATCAGCGACTGGACCTGAGTCAATTACTGGTCAACCAAAGGGCTAGTGAGCATGTTTATTTCTGCGGGCCCCAAGGTTTTATACAAGCTGGTCGTGATGCAACTTCTCATTGGATTGATAGTTGTGTGCATTATGAGTTATTTTCAGCGGAAACAAACCGGAAACCGAATTTACAACCAGACGTGCAATTTCGCGTGCAAATTGATAGCACCGGTGAAGAATATGTAATTCCTGTGGGTTCTTCTGTGTTAGAAGTCCTAGGAGATAACGGAATTGGCGTAGACCACTTGTGTAAAGAAGGTTATTGTGGGTCTTGTCTTACTGGAGTTTTGCAGGGGATTCCAGATCATCGTGATTCAGTTCAAACTAACAGTGAAAAGGCCGATAATGATTTTATGACACTGTGTTGTTCGCGTTCCAAAACAGACTTGTTGGTTCTGGATTTATAATTCTCTCGCTAGCTTATGTATCTCGCAAGTTGGACCAAAAACCAATAAATATTTACATTTTTACTAATCCGACTAAGCATCGAACTCATCTGAAAATGCTACTATTTCCAGAGGCGGATCTGTTACTACGGTTCAATTTTACATCGCAGTACAATGATAAGAATTTGTTATAAAAATCAGGAAAGACAGGAATCGCTCTGAGATTTTTCATATCAGCGGGCTATTGTAGTCGCTGTTGTTTGGCTTTCACGAATTTGTATAAGCAAACCTTCCAATATTTGACTAACTAGTTATGCAACTTTACTACTGCAAAATATACAACGGTAAATTCTATGATTGATAGGATTCTGGAACAAATTATTACCTTGATCGAGAGCTTTTCTGGCTCTGATGCTTTGCAAGGTGTGGTGGGTTTCCTCCTGTTTTTAACGGGTCTTTTCGTCATTAAACTATTTCCAAAATCAATACGAAGTCTGCGTATTTTTTGGTTTGTTGAAATATTTCTATTGCCATCTACACTAATCGCGGGTGCGTCAATTTTTGCCTATGTTTTAGGCGAGACGGGTATATTAGTTTTGTCGGAGGATTCTGACTATATTTCTGCAGTCGCTCTGGTTCTGGCTTCAGCGTATCTAGTTGATAGAGCAGTAGGATTCTTTATTTGGAATAGTTTTTCGAAAGACGAAACGGGTGGCATCCCTGCTATTGTTAAAACTGTAGTAACTGCCGTTATCTACGTTGCTAGTGGTTATGTGATTATCGCGGTTGTATATGGTAACCCGGTAACTGGTTTGGTTATTTCGTCCGGGGTTTTGCTTGGTGTATTAGGTCTTGGATTTCAACCGGTGCTTGGGGATATCATCTCCGGTATCAGTCTCACAATCGATCGGCCATTTAAAGCTGGTGATCAGATTGAAATAGAAGGAGGAATTGAGGGAGTCGTAATCAGTACCGATTGGCGGGCGACGCGTATTAAAACACTACACGAAACAGTTTATGTGATCCCTAATGGCCAACTATCAAATGCTACCATTCATAACAAGGACGAACCAGATAGTAGATACACTTTCTGGTTTTTTGTGCCAGTGGCTAGCAGCGTCTCACCAAAACTTGTTATTCAATTGCTTATTGAAGCCGCGATCAAATCCCCCAATATTCTTGATGATCCTGTTCCAGTGGTTCGTCTTGCTAGTGTAGAGGAGTTGCCTCTGCGTTATATTGTTATAGTTAAAACCAGGGACTATCACATTCATTTTCAGGCTAAAGGAGAACTTCTGGTAAATGCATGGGAACTTTTCAATCGAGCTGGGTTTTCCTTTGCTGCAAAATCAATCGAAGCTGAATTTTGGCGCGGGCAACCTGCACACGGAGAAGAGCCCAAACCTGAAGCTATGCTGGATGAGGTACAGCTACTTGCACCACTTACTAGTGCAGAGCGTCTGGATTTAGCTAAGAACAGCGCTCTATGTGAATTTGCTGCGGAGGATCCAATTGTCGTTCAGGGAGACGATGGGGATTCCGCGTATTTAATTCTTGCGGGGATGGTACGCATTCATCGGACAATAGAGGATGATGGTGGACGCGAGCTGGACCTCACCCGATTAGGTACATTTGATTTTTTTGGAGAGATGTCTCTTCTTACCGGAGCCCCCCGATCCGCAAGTGTTACGGCCTATACAAATTGTAGGCTTCTCAAAATTCCGAAACCCTGTCTGGAACCTATTCTGGAAAAACGCCCGGAACTTGCTGAGGAACTTGCTCATTTAATGGCTGAGCGAAAATTAAATACAGAGATCATGTCTTCAGAATCCCACGCGAAGTCAGTAGGAGACAGGTTAGCCGAATATAAAAAAGCTTTCACGAGCACCATACGGGGCTTCTTTGTGTTAGATGAAAAAACATAACTACTGATTTACATTGGTGATTTCGATTTTTTCAAGCTTTGCCAAGTTCGTTAAAAACCCAGTCTCGAAAATCGATCACACCGACTTTAATCGGACTGGTTTCTCTGGTCAGTAGAAAATAGCCCTTATCAGATCGGTAGCTAATATCGAAAGGTTTGATTAGTTCATTGCTCTCTAAAATATCGTCTACCAGATTATTCCACCCCAGTGCTGGATCCAAAACTACTTTTGAGACTTTCTTCAAGTAGCTTTATCTGGCGGCTTACAGCAGTCTGGGTATTGCGTAGTTCTGTTGCGGCCAAGGTTAAGCTGTGCAGTCGAGCTTGTAGCTTCAAAGGTTGCCAGAGTATCCGTAGGAGGAAGTCTTGAACGCATACTTAAACGTTATCTAAGAGGGGGGGTGTAATGTTGAGACTATTGCATAACTTAAGTTTATGCAATTGGCATTCAAGTAAGTGTATGCAAAGCATGCGCGGTGAATCGACGCTCTAATTCATGGTAGCTATAGAACGCCTAACTGTGTCTTAGTCATTAGCTGTCGAAATGTTTTAGACAGATGAGTAAATCCGGAGCTCTTTGTTTCATCAAGCATTAAGTTCAGTCTGTCCACCGCTTCCATGTTATTGCTGTTTTTACAACAATTGACGTAGGCCCTGGTTAAGGCTGCAATATTTTCGCATGCTGGTAGGGGTTCTTCGCCCATATAGATAGAAAGCTGGTCTGCATACTCAATCGCAGCATCCAGATCGCTTAGTCTTAGAGAGGTGATCATCGCGTCTTCATAAAAGGCGAAATAATTGTGTCCTACGCAGTTAGCCTGCAATATCTTGTGCCCCTCCAACAAAGAGTTTCGACACACCTCAGGATTATCGTTGGTAACTGCCCGAGTACTCAGTAACCATGGCCCCAGAAATTCGTGTCCTTCTGTTCGGCAAGCTTCGATGGCTTCATCCAGCTGATTTTTTGTTAATGATGTTTCTGTCGTGCTTAAATCGGTTAGCCGAGCTTTAAATATTAGATAAAAAGCTTTAAATCGGTGGGCGCTCAGAGTTTCTACAACAGCAAGACCGTGCTCAATCTGATCATAGGCTTCGTGGTATCTGGAGTTCTCTATAAGGGCGCGAGCCGCAACGACCCGGGCGACCATTTCCGATCGATGTTGGCCGGCTCGTTTTGCCGCTTCAACTGCTTGCATTGCAGTATGCAGGGGCTCCTCAATTTTTCCCATATACAGCTGTGTCCATGCGACCATGTACTGATTACTGACAGATATTCGGCCAAAGCCGTTTTGTTCGCTGAGTAGCACACAACGCTGGAAATATTCCAGGGCCTTTTTCATATAACCACGGGAGTATTCTGCGTCACCTAGGCCACTGAGAGCGCGAACTTCATTTTCCTTGTCATTAACCTTTTGTGCGCAGGCCAATGCTTTTTCATGTTCTGTCAGACATCCATCAATATTGCCTATGGGAAAATAGATGCTGCCTCGAAGATAATGAATCTGGGATAGTTCAGAAAGTAATCTGGCGTCCCCGCTGGCTGCAGCTTCCGCCTTGTCGAGAATCTCCAGAGCCTGTGTGAAGTCATCGACCAGTCTCATTCCAGATGCCAGACCAATCCAGGTTCTACAACGCGCAACATCGGTTGTTGCTGCGGCCAGTGCATTCCAGAAAGTTTGAATTGATTCCTCAGGCTTGCCCAGCTCTCGCAGGCATTCACCCAGGCACATATGTAAATTGTGCATTTCCCCCTTGTCTCGGACAATCCCGAGGCCCTGCACGGCAAGGTCATGAGCTGATTCGTAACGATATAGGTTGATCTGTTCCTGAGTCGCCGTCAGATAAGCGGCCGCAGCATTTGGGCTTTTGGCACGTTGTAGGTGTTCTGCTTTAAGAATAGTGTCCTTTTTACCCAAACGTAGTGCAGCTCTGCGGTGTAACTTCTTTAGCTGGTCTTGCAAAAGTGTTGAGTAAACGCTTTCCCATATCAGTGCGTGACAAAACAGGTAGTCCTCATCAAAACGGCGGATCAGCTGCAGTGACTCCAGAGCGCTGCAATCCCACTCTGCATCTTCAATAAGAAAACGTACATCGTCGATGGAGAATTTTTGACCGAGAATTGAAGCGGCCTGAAGTCCACGACGATCTTTCTGCCCAAGGTGATCAACTCGTGACAGAACGATACTGCGAATTGAACCGGGAACTTGTTCGCTACCCATACTTTCAGCGTTGCGTAGTAACTGTTCCAGAAAAAGCGGGTTGCCCTCCGCTCGTTCTACACATTCGGCTGCGAAGGACTGGTTCAATTCCATAAAGTGGCTGGCAAATTCTAGTGCGGAATCTTTGTCTAATGGCGTAAGGTTGATATTGGTAAGCGATGCTCGGTCAATCAGTTGTTGCCAGAAGTCCTGTAATGTTTCGGCGTCAGGGCGTGATGTAATTAGCAGAAGCAGGCCAGACTTTGAACTAAGTTCTGCTATACGCAGTATGTAATTCAGGGTGATAGTGTTTGACCAGTGCAGGTCTTCAATGATAAGAATTAAAGGGGCACGAAGGCTTAGGCGATGTATCAGGGTTAGCACTGCATCCTGTTTGCCGCTGGTTCTTTTCAGATTATCCAGAGCATTTAGATTGGTTTTTTCTGCCGCAGATAGTGGTAAATTAAGTAAGTTCTTTAAATACAGAACCTGCTCTTTATCTAACAGCTCTTCAGCTACCGCTCCTTCTACCGCTAGTTCTTTTTGTCGAGCGCCGTCGCCGATGCCAATATTTAACAAGTTACCAATTAGAGAAGCGATTCCATCGCGCTCAATTCCGCCGCCGAAGTTAAGCAATAGAGTGGAATGGCAACTTATGTTTTTCGCCTCCGCCCTTTCAACAAACTCTCTGACAAGCCGGGATTTTCCAATGCCAGGTTCACCACGAACGTAAAGAGTGTGGCCTGCATTGGATTCTAGAAATGTATCCAACAAAAATTCAAATTGTTGAATCTCTCTATTTCGTCCAAGAAAAGGTAGATAACTCAAACGTTCCTGCTCTTCAATCAGGCCGAACACTTTCCAGGTTTCGATAGGCTCGGCTATGCCCTTGACTGATAGTTTTGCCATCTTTTCCAGCTTGAAAATTACTGGTGCATCGCGCCGTACATCGTCTGAAACGAGGGTTTCCCCGGGACCTGCATTGTCAACTAGTCTTGAGGCAAGATTGACTGAGTCGCCCAGGACAGTGTATTCATGGTGTTCCCCACTATTCACGTCACTGGCCATAACCAGGCCACTTGCTATGCCAATATGAATTTTAAGTGACAATTCAAGTTCAGCGCTTAATTGCTCCATGGCCTGATGTAGGTCCAAAGCGGCGCGTATGGCTCGTTCGGTATCATTTTCGTGCGCAACAGGCGCACCGAATAATGCCATTACGGCGTCCCCGATGTGTTTATCAATCGTACCGCCATAGGCAATAATTATTCGGTCTGCTTCGGTGAAATAGCGCAACATTATGTGGTGCAAGTCTTCCTGCGCAACAGACTCTGTCAGCGCCGTGAATCCAGACAGATCGGCAAACAGCACGGTTACCTGGCGACGCTGGGTCTCGCGAACGTGTGATGTCGGGGTAATCCCAGAAGCGTGTGATGGGTGCACACCTATATTAACAGTGGCAGCACCTGATAGTGACGACCCACAACCACCGCAAAAACTATCATCAGCATCATTGATGAAGCCGCAATTACTACAATTCAAATTCAGAGCCGAGCCGCATTTGGAGCAAAATTTTCGTCCTGGGCGATTATCTTGTTGGCAATTCGAACAAATCAATCGTTCAGGCTCGGTTTAGCTAAGGGGGTGTTGCCAGGCATAGTCTGGAAACCTACATAATGGTTTTGCCGCCATTTTCCAGGTACTCAATGATGGCGGCGACTCCGGAAATGGTGGCGCCCTCTATAACGTCATCTCTGGTGATGCCGCGAGCTTTGGCACAGGCCGGGCAAACCCAAATCTTGCCATTGTTGGCAAGGAAGTCGGTTAAGAAGTTAGATAATGGTAAATAACCATCAGCTTGAATGTCGTCAGCATAATCAGGCGTCGCGAGACGCACTGCATCAGAAGTCAAAAAAACCACTACCTCTTCTGCCAGAGCGGTTGCCCCAGCGGCAGCAATAAATGCAACTGTCGCATCTTCTGCATTATTCTTGCCTACGGCACAATTTATTAAATACTTACCAGCCAATTTTAGCCTCCTACAGGTAATTGTCAGATGACTCCATAGCCATCTTAACAGAGGTTTCGGTGTTTAAGAACCATACCGAATATTTGAATTTTAACCTCGATATTCCAATTCTGGCTGGCCCTGAAAGCCTGTGTCTTCAATAATTAGCAGTTTTCCACAATGAACCCCGCCAGGCGTGGCGCCATGAACAGTTTCGCCTATAGTAGTCACATAAATGGTCCGTAGGTCTTGTCCACCGAACATAACACTGCTGACAATTTGACCTGGAATCTCCAGTTTGTAATCTATCGTACCTTGCGGAGAAATTCGTAACAGACAGCCCTCATCCCATTGGGCACTCCAGATAAAACCCTCTATGTCGACAGTGGCTCCATCCGGATTGATATTAGCTATCAGACTACGGCCGTTTTTAGGCATGCCAGTGTCACTATAATCAAATGCTTCGATTACTCCACTTTTTCTTCCTGTTACATATAGAGTATCTCCATTTGCATTGAAGCATGGGCCATTGAAACAACTGAACCCATCCAGAATTTCTGTGACTTGTAAATCCGTAGACAAATGAAACATGGGGCAGTTGTCGTCCTGCAGATAATCGATGTTGAGTGCTCCTGCAACAAAACACCCAAAGCGGTCAACTTTTCCATCATTTAAACGCAGATGATTGCGTCCGGCCAAAGGTTCATCGATTAATTCCAGTTGGTTGGACTCAGTATCGAAAAAATAAAATCCTTGATCCAAAGCTAGAATCAAACCACCTTGGTGGCGCGGGGCGAGACTTCCGATGTATTTGCCTGGTAATTCCCAGTTCTCGACTGATTGATTCTCAGAGCTGTATCGAAATATTCGCGGAGCCAGGCTATCAACCCAATAAAGCACATCTTTTTGATGATGCCATACCGGACCTTCACCAAGGTGGCATCGAAAGCTTTCAAGTTCGGAAATTTTCATTTGATCGACTCTTCAGAGTAGAAGTGGTTTTCTTGCCGCCAATTTGGCCTTTGAAATGGTATTCTAATATTCCTGATGAATTCTTTAAATTTGGACTGAAAAATAGTTGCTGGTCATTAGATGCGACTATTTAAGTTCCACTAAATAATGTATCTTATCCCTCCCCGTTGTCCGAATCTGAATATTCTATTTGGCTCGATTCAAATGGAATTTACGTTGAGAGAAGACAAGTTTATTGGTGGTTCATGATGGGGAAGGTTCCATGAAAAAACGACTACCCTACAAAAATCCATGTTAGTAAAACAGTTTCCCCGATTTTCTCATGTTAACTTTGCATCACTACCTTTGGGTGCAGCATATTCAGAGTGTTCGAATGGATTGAGAAGTATAGAGGATGTGTATCTCTATACAGACAGATTGTTCGGGCTAGCAAATCACTCTTTGTTATGTGCCCGCGGTTCTCGATACAATATTGATAGACAAGGATCAAAGTTCTGTTGGTCGGAATATCACCTGCCTAAGGCATTTGCCATCCCCGGTCTGCGGCAGAATAATTGGTACCATCTATTGGTAGAGCTCCTGTTTTGTTCATGGCTGCTGAATAAGTTGGATTTGACTATTCCCGTATTATTATGTAGCTCAAATGATGACGGAGTTCTAGAGGAATTGTGTGCATTATTTCAGCAAAAGGGATACAACTTGCTTACCACCCGACCTACCAGACATAGCCGATTACATCTTGATAGCTTATACCTTTTTGAGAACAGTTCTTTTAGATGGTATTGCGATGGTAGCATCAATGGTTCGATAATTAGCAAATTCAACGAGTATGCAAAATTCCTTCGTAATGAACTCATTGAGGAAAATACTGCTAACCCGTGGAGGATAGTCTTTTCTACCAGAACTACCAACGATCAGCGATCAGAGGCAAACCAGAGTGAAATAAATGAATTCTTTAGAGCAAAGGGATTCGAGATCGTTGACTTCTCAAAAATGAGCTTTCATGAGCAGTGGAGAATATCAAGAGAATGTCGAATTATGGTGGGGCAGCATGGTGCTAATTTAGTCAATTCGATTTTTATGAATCCGGGTTGTCAGTTAGTGGAGATTAGCAATATGTCTATTCCACATGCAGTAGGTCTATACACACAATTAACAAAGCTTATTGGATTGCAATGCCAGTCAATAGTGGTGGATGGTTTTAGTCGTGAATCATTGAAGGCTATCGAGAAAAGTATCAATCCAATTGTGAAAGACTAAAATATGGCTTGCAGTTACAAACAGGACTATCGTCGCTGTTCCGTAGAGAATAATCAGTTCACGCTAGATTCTTAACCAACCCTGTTAGAGATGGATCAGATGAATTCAACGACCAGTATACCCATCGTAGACTTATCGCCCTGGTTTGGTAACGACGGTCAGGACAGGCGCGAACTGGCAGACAACATTGGTAGAATTTGTCATGAAATAGGTTTTTTCTATGTAATTAATCATCAGGTAGATACCGAGCTCTGTCATCGATATATGTCTGCGCTAAAATCATTCTTCGTTCTTCCTGAGGACGTGAAGATGGCTATTCACAAAAAGCACTCCCGCCATTTTAGAGGCTGGGAAAGCCTGTGCTCGGAATTGACCAATAATCAAATTGACTATCGAGAGCAAATTGATGTCGGTCTGGAACAATTAGCCATTGAACCGGCTGAGCCCTATTACCTCGCACTCTTAGGCCCAAATCAATGGTTGCAGGAAGAGCAGCTGCCGGGCTTTCGTAACACAGTTCTTGAATATATTGCGGCTATTTCAAAGCTATCTCGTCAACTGCTGGGCATGATGTCCTTGTCTTTGGGCCTTGAACAGAATTGTATTGAATCAATATTTGGAGATCAACCTGCGCCCTACACCAAGTTAATTCGTTACCCTCAAACACGTCCAGGTAGTATGGGAGTTGGTGAGCATAAAGATTCCGGTTTTATAACAATTCTTCTGCAAGACCGTTTAGCCGGTCTTGAGGCTAAGTCCACCGCTGGTGAGTGGATGGCAGTAGATCCATTGGCTGATAGTTTGGTGGTAAATATAGGTGAGCTTATGCAAATGATGAGCGCTAACTATTTTGTTGCAGCACCACATCGTGTTCTCAACAGGTCTGAAGAGGTCCGCTATTCTTCCGCATACTTTGATCATCCCGATTTGCGTGCCGCCATATCTCCCTTGCCAATAGCAAACGAGCTAATGGACAAGGTTAGAGCAAGTAAATTTCATAATAATGCCGGCCTAATGCCTTCGGTGTCTGAGATGGCGAAAGGAGTAAGGAACATGCAAAGCATGTCAAAGCCCACCAGCGTGGGCGAGAAATACTGGCGACGATGGGTAAGAAGTTATCCGGATATTGCACGTCACTACTATGGTGATGAATCTTTGCGGCTTTAATCAATTATTAGTCTGAGATTTGATTTTTCTGATCACTAATGCCAGGTACTACTGTGTATTAAAAAATATGCTCTGCATTTGTACCCCATTAGACTCGCTAAATTACCTTCCTCACTCAATAGCGAGGTGAGCGAACATCATAGTCTGGTTTCTATTTAGAGCGATTGTTTCTGGTTTGCATGTGCCAGAGGTTTGCATATATCCCATTTTCTGCTAACAACTCATCATGGTTGCCTTGTTCTACCAATTTACCTTGATCGAGAACGAATATCTTATCAGCGTTCATAATTGTTGACAGGCGATGGGCTATGATGATCATAGTCGTTGTCCCTTTCATGTTTTCTATAGCATCTACTATACGCCGTTCCGACAATGTGTCCAAGGCGCTGGTGGCCTCATCAAGCAGAAGGATGGGCGGTTTGGGCAACACGGCACGGGCTAATGCCAGCCTTTGATTTTGTCCTCCGGATAGGCGGTAGCCCTGATCACCGAGCATAGTATCAAAACCCTCTTCTAGCCCGTTAATAAACTCAGTAGCATTGGCTATATTCGCGGCTTCTTCTATCTCTGCATCGGTGGCGTTAAATTTGGAGAACGAAATATTCCCCTTTATTGATGTATTGAACATCGAACTTTCCTGGGTGACAACACCAAACTGTTCACGCCAGGATTTTTCTTCTGCGGTTTTGAAGTCAATGTTATCCATGCAAACCTCACCACCGGTGGTCTCATATAGCCCCAGCATTAGATCTGATACCGTGGATTTTCCGGCTCCTGAGCTACCCACGAAAGCAACCATTTGCCCCTGTTTTATGGTGAAAGAAAGGTCGGTAATTACTTCTACGTCATTGCTGGGATAGGTGAAGCAAACCTGCTCAAAACGAATGCAGTCAGTAAAGCCTTTTACAATCTTACCGTTTTGACGGGTGAAGTGTTTGTTGTCCGTACGTAGAACCTCAGTGAACATTTGCGCAGAAGGTAATGCTTGGGCAATGCCTGAGCGTGTGCCGTTAAGTACCGCTACCCTACTCATTAACCGATTCATAACCAATACAAACCCCAGCAGCGTGGGTAGGGCATTGTCAACTATAGAATTAAGTAGAAAAAGACCACCAATTAGCGTGGAGGCGCCGATAATAATAGTAAATCCATCGGTGGCAGGAGAAATAAAACCGCTCCAGATCGCGGCTTCCTTTCTGGCTACAATGCCGTCTTTTAGGGCTTCTAGCATTCTAGCCTCAGCTTCCTGTTCTTTGGCATACACGCGGAGAAGTTTGGGTGCGTTTAAAAGCTCCATATTGTTATTGCTGGCCCGAATGGATGCCTTTAGTGCTCTTTTGCTTATCGCCTTAAGGCGACTGAAAATAAAAGTAATGCCCCAGGAAAAAAGTACTGCCCCGAAAATGCCGATGATTGTTAAATGCCAGGACAGCCATACCATCAACCCTATGTAGACGCTGACTATTAGAGCATTGCCGATAAAATCGTTAAGAATCCGGACTAGCCCGGCTATGGAAGCTGACTGCCCAACAAAGGTCGCAAGTTCACCCCTCTTATACTTGTTTATCTGTGGATACGACATCCGCATTATCTGACGGACCATTCGCTGTTGAAGTTCACTGAACACTTCGACACCAAGTAGGGCTGAGATGAAATTTCCACCTAGTTGCATGCCAACGCGCAGTAGCTGACCAGCTACAGCCAGTGTGATGAGTAATAGAAAAAAGAATTCCTTACTCATCTCTGTGGCTATTTCTGATAGCCACTCTCCCGCTTCTCCCATTTTATTCAGAAGTTCGGGAGAGTCTGTCGTATTGGTTATATGCTCAACTGCAATAACCATCAATCCCATGGTGCTGCCTTCAAATACGGCGCCAAGAATACTTACTAACAACATCAAAGACAGGAGTAGTCGATGAGTCAATGTAACTTCGAGCACCAGCCAGAGCACCCTCTCGGCCTCGGCTGAAAGTTTTTTTGCATACCAGACAATGGCTGGTCTGATAAAATTTTTAAAATTCTGTAACATGTTTTTGAATAGGAGGCGTGCGTCGGGATACTAACCGCCTGACGCGAGGATGCCAAGAAAAATGGCAATTTTTGGCAGTCGAGGGGTGATTAGTAGTAAATTATTACAGGTAATTTATCAAGATTGTGGTGGAGATGCTTGACTCATTTATTGTAATCCTTAAAATACCGCGTGCCAAGGTTGGTTGATTTCGTGAGAGCGGAGTTCGCTGTCCACCTTGGTAATGTTATTTATATACGGGTCCTTAGGACTGGTTAAATATTAGAATTTTTTTGTCAACTTCGTATCACGAGGCAACTACATGAGTCGCGACAACAAGCAGAAGCAGAGGAGTTTTGGCAGTGCCATCAGCTCTACCCTTTTCGCCGTAATTTTAGCTATAGGATTGGGAGCGTGTACGCATGATAATTCCAAATCTAGTTCAGGCGGAGGAAGTATTAGCACGATCCAGGATCCAAATAGACCAGGTCAGGCAAATGAGGCAACCGCGACTATAGCGTGTCTCAGCATTAGTAGTCGTGGAATACTTTGGAAACCAGTATCTGAAGGTGACGGCAATCTAGTTGTTCTGCTTTCTTCTGGTTTTGGTGATCCAGCTGTGTTTGTAATCGACACCAAAGGCAACGCTATTGAGCGCGGCGATCACCGTGGTCGATCTAATGGTAACCGAGCAACTTATCGGTTCCGTAGACCAGGAGCCCATTTTAGTAGTCCGTCTGTTTTGCAGATTGGGCAGGGTTCTACCGCACGTTTCTTCTGTGTTCCAAATACGGGTCGACGCTGGGAATAGATTCCTCTTAAGGAATGTCTCGAAAACCGGGCCTTTAGGCCCGGTTTTTTTATGCCCATACTCTCAAAAGAGTAAAAGATGTCTTGATAAATTGGCCATAATTGCCTACCCTCGACGTTGGAAGTCGGTTGGGCGATCGCCGTCAATTTGATGGAGGAAAGTCCGGGCTCCGTAGGGTAGAGTGCCAGGTAACGCCTGGGCGGTGAGAGCCGATGGAAAGTGCCACAGAAAATATACCGCCTGGCTACTAACCCTTTGATTACGTGTTGTTATATTAATATGGGTCAAAGGGTTGGTAGTCAGGTAAGGGTGAAATGGTGCGGTAAGAGCGCACCGCATTGGTGGCAACATCAATGGCAGGGTAAACCCCACTCGGAGCAAGACCAAATAGGGATCCAATGGCGTGACCCGCGCTGGATCCGGGTAGGTTGCTAGAGCGGTCCGGCGACGGCCCGCCCAGATGAATGATCGTCGCATGGCTTTTGCTGTGTTACAGAACCCGGCTTACAGACCGGCTTCCACTTAACTATTTTGACCTGAAACCCTTAACTTTCCTCATAAATTCAAGCATTTTAGCTTGACCCGCTTTGTTCGCGTGCATATAGTGTTGATTCGTGGTAATTCGTGGCAAATTCTGGTATTAAAGGTCAATTCTCGATGTTTCGTGGCGCAAGCACCCTAAACATGGACTCTAAAGGCCGGGTGGCTTTCCCTACCCGGTATCGCGAGGAAATTGCGTCTGCAGATCGGAATAGCCTGGTAATGACAGTAAATAACACCCGTGAAAGGTGTTTATGGTTATTTACTGTTGCCGAATGGGAACGGGTCGAGCAAAAGGTTGTTGACCTGCCGAGCTTCAATGGTCAGGCGCAATCCTTGAAAAGACTTTTGATCGGGTATGCGACGGACTGCGAGATGGACGCTAGCGGTCGCATCCGGATTTCCACACCATTAATCGAATTTGCCGGTCTTAATAAACGTGTCGTTATGATTGGTCAGGGCAATAAGTTCGAATTGTGGGATGAAGATCTATGGAAAGCAAAATGTAACGAATGGCTTAAGGATTCGGCGGACGAAAGTCCACTGTCGGATCATCTAGCCAATCTCTCTTTGTAATCCCGTGACAATGGCCGGGCATATTCCGGTGCTAGCAAGGGAGGCGGTGCAGGCGCTCAATTTACCTTTCGATGCAACGCTGGTTGATGGCACCTTTGGGCGTGGCGGACATACATCTTATTGTCTGAATCAATTGGGCTCTGATGCTCGAATCCTCGGAATTGATCGAGATCCGGATGCTATTTCTTATGCCAACGAGAATTTTGCTGATGAGTCGCGTCTACAGGTCGTGCAGGGCAGGTTCTCTGAATTACAGAATTTGATATCGGAAAATTTGCCGGGAGCGTTACCTAACGGAATTTTGTTTGATTTTGGTGTGTCTTCCCCACAGCTGGATATTGCCGAGCGAGGTTTTGCGTTTCAAACAGATGGACCGCTGGATATGCGTATGGACCCGGGGCAGGGTGTATCGGCTGCGGAGTGGTTGCTGCATGTTTCTGAGACTGAGTTAGCCAGCGTAATCTGGAAGCTTGGAGAAGAACGTTTTTCTCGTCGCATTGCGAGAGCCATTAAGCAGCATCTTCTCGAAAGTGAAATCCAAACCACTGCAGTTCTGGCTGCTATCGTTTCAGCCAGTATTCCAAAATGGGAGAAACATAAGCATCCGGCAACCAGAACATTCCAGGCTATTCGCATATTTATCAACCAGGAGCTGGAGGAAATTGAATCAGTATTGCCGCAGGCTTTATCTGCTTTGCAGGTCGGCGGTCGTCTGGTTGTGATTAGTTTCCATTCTCTTGAGGATCGTCTGGTAAAGAGATTTATGAAACGCCACGCGAAAGGCGACGATTTCCCACCTGACCTACCCATTACCGCAGATAAACTGAACCCCACCATAAAACTAATAGGTAAAGCGCAACGCGCTGGAGCTGAAGAGCTGCAAAGTAACCCCCGTGCCAGGAGCGCAACTTTGCGCGTGGCAGAGAAATTGTGATGAGTAAATCACTTATTTCGTTGATCTTTATCGCACTGGTGTCAGCTATGGCAGTGGTTAACGTTCGGCATGAAAGTCGCCAGGCTTATCAGTCATTACATGGGCTAGATATGAAACGCGACGAGCTGAATATTGAGTACGGCCAACTCATGTTGGAACGGGCTACCTGGTCAGTGCGGGAAAGTGTCGAACAGGAGGCCAGCGAGGAACTGGGCATGTACATTCCAGAGCCTGCCAACATCATAACGCTGAGTATTGGTGAATCGCAGTCACAATGAAAAACCCCAAGAATTCCAAGTCATCCATGAACGTGTTTCGGCACTGGTTGCTACTGACAGTGTTGACTGGCGGGTTCGTATTATTGGCTGGCAAGGCAGTATTGTTGCAATGGGAACAGGGAGACTTCCTTAAGAAACAGGGTGACTTACGTATGGTTCGCAATCAGGTGGTGAAACCCAATCGAGGTCGAATTCTGGATCGCAATGGTGAAATTCTTGCCGTAAGCACACCGGTCGATTCGGTATTTATTGATCCGCTGGAATTCTGTATGGATGCAGAAGGTATGCAGGATCTTTCTCAGGCGATGAGCATCAAAATTCAGGTTTTTAAAGACCGTTGTCAGCGTAGCCCTAATCAACGTTTCGCCTATGTGCGCAGGCTTCTACCACCAGAGCAGGTGGACGACATAATCAGTCTGGACATTACCGGTGTATATAAGCAGCGTGAGTATCGCCGTTATTACCCGCTAGGCCCGGTGACCTCCCATGTTATTGGTTTTACTAATATTGAGGATAGAGGCCTGGCGGGTGTTGAAATAAAATTTGACGATATTTTGCGTGGAAGTGCAGGCCACCAACGTCTGGTAAAAGATAATAATGGCAACGTCGTGGCGCCGGTTGTTCGAGCCGACAGGGTGGAAAACGGTAAGGATCTGGAAATAAGTATTGATGCCAGGATTCAATTTGCTACCCGCCGTGCACTACGTGACGCCATGCGTCAGTACCGAGCGTCTTCTGCCGCTGCAGTAGTTCTCGATAGTCGCAGTGGCGAAATCCTTTCGCTGGTTAATCTGCCGGATTTCAATCCAAATCTGCGTAACAAAGACGTGTCTGCCGCTTTTCGCAATCGGGCCGTTGCAGATAGCCTGGAACCTGGCTCAACGATGAAACCATTCACTATTGCAATGGCGTTAGAGAGTGGTCATTTTTCACCGGATAGCATTGTTGAAACCAGCCCCGGAAAAATGCGGATTTCTGGTCAAACCATCAGTGATATAAAAGACTATGGCACGCTGAATCTGGCTAAAGTGGTAATTAAGTCGAGCAACATCGGCACGGCTAAAGTGGCATTACAATTCAAGCCGGAAGATATGTTGGCATTCTTTGCAGCCTTTGGTTTCGGCCAGCAAACCGGGATAGAGTTACCCGGTGAACATGCAGGTAAATTGCCAGCTCGTCGTAGACCTATAGAGCAGGCGACTATGTCTTATGGTTATGGACTGACCGCATCGCCACTGCAACTAGCCCGGGCCTACACCGTGTTAGCAAATAATGGTGTGATGGTTTCACCTACTTTGCGAAGGCGTAGTCAGCTGCCAGAAGGTCGACGGGTAATTTCTGAATCAACAGCTCGCTCAATCGTCCACATGCTTGAACGGGTGGCCAGTACTGAAGGTACTGCCAGACGTGCAAAAGTGGCGCAATATACCGTGGCTGGCAAAACTGGCACCACGCACAAATTGATAAATGGTAACTACAAAAACAAGCGCTATGTCTCGTCTTTTGCGGGTTTTGCGCCGGCCTCTGATCCGCGTTTTGTTATGGTTGTGGTTATAGATGATCCAAAGGGAAAGAATTATTACGGTGGTCTAGTTGCAGCGCCGGTATTCTCCCGAGTAATGGCTGAAACGCTGCGTGTGTACAACGTTTCTCCAGATGATATTGATCTGCAACAGGTTGAGCTCATTCCTGATCCATTGCCGGATGGAGGGGCCTGAACTTGCTAAGCAGTGATCTAAAAGCATTGTTTGCAGGTTTTACCGATACCTCAGATTGGGATGAAACCAAAGTGAGTGGTCTGTGCCTTGATAGCCGCGAGATTGAAAACAACGATCTGTTTCTGGCAGTGCCCGGTAAGTCAACTGATGGTCGTCAGTTTATATCTGCCGCACTTGTGTCAGGAGCAGCCGCTGTTGTGGCCGAATTCCCAGCGGCCTATAGCGGCACAGGCAAGGTCTACGAGGTCCAGGGTCTAAAACGGTTGATCGGCGCCATCGCCGACAGATTCTATCAAAGCCCCTCAAAACAGTTATGCGTTATTGGCGTTACTGGAACCAATGGCAAAACTACCTGCTGCCATTTACTGGCACAGGTATTGCAGAAGTTGGGCGCGCAGAGTGGCGTTTTGGGAACTCTGGGTAATGGTCTGGTTGGTGAGTTGCATCAAGCAGAGCTAACTACCTCGGATGCAGTGCATGTACATAAAGACTTACGTGGATTGTTTGATAAAGGTGCGGACTTTATATGTATGGAAGCATCATCCCATGCATTAGATCAGGGTAGAGTTGATCGAGTGGCATTTGATATCACATTGTTCACTAATTTAAGTCAGGATCATCTGGATTACCACGGTGACATGCAGAGCTACGGCGAGGCTAAGGCCCGTTTATTTCAATGGCCAGATTTGACTGCCCAGGTAGTAAACATTGATGATCCATTTGGTGCTTGGTTGGCAGAACAATCAGGCTCAGGAGTCTTGTGGACCTATGGTGAATGTGCAGCGGCCCGGGTGCAATTGCAGAAGCTCAGTGTTTTGCCAGATCGCATTGAGCTCAGAGTAACAGCGGATAACACATGCACTGAAATATGCGTCGCATTATTGGGCAGCTTTAATGCAATGAATGTGCTGGCAGTATTCGCTACGTTGCTAGCACTTGGATTTCCGGCAGCGCGAGCGGCACAGGCGCTATCTACAGTTCAACCGGTGCGCGGACGTATGGAAGTTGTCTTGAAACCAGGTAAAGCCCGGGTAGTGGTTGATTATGCACATACACCAGACGCTCTAAGTAAAGCGCTACAGGCATGTCGGGCCCAATGCTCCGGCAAGCTGTGGGTGATTTTTGGTTGTGGGGGTGATCGAGATTCCTCTAAACGCGCCGATATGGGCAGCATAGCCTGTTTAAACGCTGATTACAGCATTGTGACCAGTGACAATCCTCGTTGTGAAAATCCGTTGGCAATTATTGCAGACATTCAGGCTGGCTGTGATGGCAGTGAGGTGGTGTTAGAGAATCGGCAGAAAGCAATTGCCTTTGCCATTTCTCAGGCGTCAAAAAATGACATTATTCTGGTTGCCGGCAAAGGCCATGAGACGTACCAGATAGTGGGTAAAAGATATCTTCCCATGGACGATCGGCTGCTGGCAGAACAGGCGATGGAGGGAATCAGTTGATGTCTTTGAATGAAGCGGCAAAAATTCTTGGGGCGACTCATCATGGGCCCAATGCCAATTACAGTTCGGTTTGTCATGACAGTCGATTTGTAAAGCCGGGTAGTTTGTATGTTGCGCTCAGAGGAGATCGACTTGATGGCCATGAATTCATAGCTGATGCCAAAAGCAAAGGGGCAGTCGGTGTACTTGCGGATCACCTGGTGGGCTATGACCTACCATCGCTAGTAGTTCCGGATACCTTGCTTGGCCTTCAATTACTGGCCTCAGAATGGCGGTCCAGATTTCATTGTCCATTGGTGGGAATTACTGGGAGTAATGGTAAAACCACGGTTAAGGAGATGATC
>JBLHGU010000063.1:0-24990 GCA_047615875.1 Parasphingorhabdus sp. | reverse complement strand
GTCAGCCGAACTGATGTTGAGATTGACGGCAAAGCCATGAAGATTTATAGAAGGAGTTCTCCCTACGGCTCCGCTACAGAACAAGGCCTATATTTCTTATCCTTTTCCTGTGAAATAAATAGATTCAACATTCAACTAGAGAGAATGTTCGGCACAACAAGCGATGGAATATATGACAAACTTATCGAGTTTTCCCAGCCGACAACCAGTTCTTACTGGTTTGCACCATCATCAGAAGACTTACTTGAATTAGTCAGATAAAGCATTAAGATATTCAGAAGCAAGCAATTCGCAGCTACAAAAGCTTGGGATACCATAGATATAGCCAATATGAATGGTGTTACCACCCGACTTCATTGGACCGATAAACCCTATAAATGGCATGTTAATGACGGTCAAGAGGTTTTCGCTGTTTTAGATGGCAGAGTCGAAATGTTTTACAAAGACAACGAGATAGAAAAATCTACGATCCTCAATGTTGGAGATATATTCTATGCATCAATTGGAACTGAACATGTTGCCCATCCCATAGGTGAAGCCAGAATTTTGATCGTAGAAACTGAAGGCAGTGTAAAACTTAAGGAAGATCTGGACAATTCAGAGTTTCATTAAACAAAAAAGCAGTACACGCTAAAACTTAACCTCGGCGCTGGCCAACAGTGTCACTATTTGAATACCTGGGGTAGAAAATTGCAAAAATTGGTATTTTCCAAAGAAGAGAAGAACCAGATTATCGTAAAGACACAAGCCTATTTTTGTGACGAACTTGACCAGGAAATCGGTGATTTTGACGCAGAGTTTTTAATTGATTTCTTCGGCAATGAGATTGGCGCTTACTTCTATAATCTTGGTCTGCGCGATGCACAGGCTCTTATATCCAGTAAAATAGACGAATTATCGGACTCAGTTTTCGACTTGCAACAACCAACACAATTTCAAAAATAGAACATGCAATCATCTCAAGGCGATGCCTATCCTCCTGCAGAAATCGCGCGCAGAATCGAGCAACTTGGGGTTGCGAAGGCACATAGCGACACACCTACATTACTGGTTTTGTCAATATTAGCTGGCGCTTTTATTTCTCTGGGTGCACTATTCTACATAGTGGTAGTAACCGATAGTGGGCTAGGCTTCGGCGTTACCCGTTTGCTAGGAGGGCTCAGCTTCTGCCTCGGGCTAATTCTTGTGGTTGTAGCAGGAGCCGAATTATTTACGGGCAATAATCTCATTGCAATGGCCTGGGCAAGCGGCTTAATCGGGTTTCGTGAGGTTTTACGCAACTGGGTGATTGTCTACCTGGGAAATATCATCGGCTGTTTAGGTACTGTATTGCTTGTTCTGCTTGCCGGCGTAACCAATTTGCATGATGGTGCCATAGAAAAAACTATAATCAGTATAGCTCAAGGTAAGATTAATCTTTCTCCGATCGAAGCATTCACCCGAGGCATTCTTTGTAACGTTTGCGTATGCTTGGCTGTTTGGCTTTCTATAGGAGCACGTAGTGTATCGGGAAAGATATTGGCTATCCTTTTTCCAATTACCGCATTTGTGGCCATGGGCTTTGAACATTCTATAGCCAACTGGTTTTTTCTGCCGCTGGCAATCGGACTGAGCATAGACCCAACCATTACCATTACGGCTGCACTGGAGAATATACTGATAGTGAGTATAGGAAATATTGTTGGCGGAACACTATTGGTTGCCGGAGTGTACTGGTTCGCCTATTTACGCACCGAGCGCGTGAAAAATAATTAACTGTTTAGGATTTTAATCATGCAATCAATAGATAATCTTAGCGAAGCTACGAAAAATGCCTATCAGGCCTTTCTAGATATGAGCCAAAGTAAGACAGCTCACTTTGGCCGCCTGGAGGAGTTAGAGGTCAAATATGAATCAGGAGGGAATCCGAGTATTACGGAAAACCTGGAGTTGGAAAAATTGCTTGCCGAACATGATCGAAACGTACACGCCTTTAAATCTGCTTTTACAGCAGTAGTCGGCAGTAAAGAAAAAGAAATCCTGTATCAATTGATGTCGGAGTGAAATCAATTTTGTTGTCATAATTTAGAACGATTTTAGTCAGCTTTTCCAACCCGCTATTAGCTATTACATTCAGCTAGAACGTGCCAATCAACAAACTTGATAAGTTCGACACGATTGTCATAGGTGGTGGCATTAGCGGATTAGTGGCAACATGGCAATTGCGATCCCATGGCATAAATGCTTTGTTATTGGAGGCGCGCAATCGATTTGGCGGACGAATTCTAACTGTTGGACGAAAGCAGAGTTTTAATTGTGATTTAGGTCCATCATGGTTTTGGCCCGGCCAACCTGAGATGGCAAAGCTTCTACACGACTTTAAACTTCCATTTTATGAGCAAGCAAGCGAAGGCGCTGTCTTGTTTCAGCGAGAAAATGGTAGTGTTGAAAGGAGCCATTACTCTGCGCCGATGGCTGGCTCACTGCGAATTCGCGGTGGCATCACTCAACTCGTAAACATCATCACAGATCAGATTGACAGCCGTTTTCGTTTACTGGAGCACGAAGTCACGGAAGTTAAATCGAGCCAAAATCTGATCACCATCACAGCGAAAAACCCAACTGGCATAGTAACAATTAATGCCAACCGGGTCGCCTTGGCGTTACCACCAAGGCTTGCCGCAAATATAACTTTTCAGCCACTGCTTCCTGTACCATGCTTAAAAACTCTTCGTTCCACTCCAACCTGGATGGCAGGACACGGAAAGTTTTTTGCTACCTACGATCAACCGTTCTGGCGACAGCAGGGATTGTGCGGGAGTGTCATAAGTCAGTGTGGTCCTTTGGCTGAAATTCATGATGCTTCAACCGACTCAGGCCAACACTTTGCTCTGTTCGGATTTTCTGCACTAAA
This sequence comes from Parasphingorhabdus sp., assembly GCA_047615875.1. Classification (GTDB taxonomy): domain Bacteria; phylum Pseudomonadota; class Gammaproteobacteria; order Arenicellales; family CAJQKF01; genus JBLHGU01. The sequence goes on along the minus strand of JBLHGU010000063.1, from coordinate 22,097 downwards.
TGCTCATGCGCGAAAATCTGTGGGTCATGACGAGTTTTGCAGACAAGCCGTAGCCCAACTAGGTACGGTATTTGGAAATCAGGCACTCGATACTCGAGCCGTTTATTTTCAAGATTGGAGCAGAGAGTCGTTCACAGCTACTGCTGAGGACGAAATACCACCAGGGCATCATCCGGACTACGGTATCAACCCAGACATTGGTCCCACCTGGCAATCTCACTTGAGTTTTATCTCCAGCGAGTCCTCTTTCCAGAATGGCGGTTTGCTTGAAGGCGCGGTGGCGGCCGGCATGAGATACGCTGAAAGCATAGTTAATAATCATAAGTCTGCATAAGCTGGTTCGAGGGGTCACCACTTTCGAGTGGCAAGAAATACACCAGCACCTGAGATAAGCAGACCCAGCCAGGCAAATGCTGGCATAACTTCTCCAAGTACGAACCATGCTAATAGCGCCGCCAAAGGTGGAACCAGAAACAATAATGCAGAGACCTTGCTCACCTCTCCTGCACGGATCATCGCAAGCAACAACCAAACCGCCACTAGCGAATTACCAATAACCAGATAGCCCAAAGCCGCGGCAAAACCCCAGGTCCAGTCAACATAGGGGGTCTCCAGCCAGAACATCAATGGTACTACGCCGACCAAACCTGCGGTATAACCGATCAGATTCGCAGTTACTGGATGATGAGTAACGCCAAATCTTTTTTCCCAAAGTGTCGCCAACGAGATTCCTGCCAAGGCCACAAAAGCACACAAAAGCCCAAACATTGGTGCGGCGCCAATTTCAGATCTGGCAAAGATCACCATTGCCGTTCCTGCCAGAGCAATAAGTAACCCGCCCCATTGCCGAAAGCTAACATGTTCGGAATTCCAACTCGGTGCAATTATCGCAACAAGAATGGGCTGCAACGACATAATAAGTGCCGCTGTGCCAGCACCTATGCCATTCATAAACGCCAGATAACACATTCCAAAATACATCACCTGCATGAATAAACCGACAATAACGAGGTGCATCCACTCTTGTCGTGTGGCGGGAAACTGAGGCCGAATACCGACAAAAAGCACCGCCATTAACACCACAACACATAAGTATCGAAGCACCAATAGAGTCATTGGTGGCGAATGCATCAAACCTACTTTGGCCACTACATAACCACCGGACCAAAGAAATAGAAACATCACTGGCGCCGCCATCAACCACCAGGGCCGGCTTGAATCTAAGGTGTTTTTAGTTTGCAATGCTTTTGCCAATAGTTTAATAGCTGTGAATGAGAAATCTTCATTTCCGCGTAAAGCTCTGGAACGTATAATTCCTTATACTGCATTCTTGCTTACACTAGTTAATTGGATCTTAGTCGTGCTGCATGACAATATAACCTACTCAATCACCATATGAATATCCACTTACCCAAAGCCCCTTGTTTCGCTTCACTACCGTTGGAAACAATAATTGCCAATCGCAGAAGTCATCGTGAATTTTCTGCGTCCAAACTAACTTTGCAACAAGTTTCCCAGCTACTTTGGTCTGCAAACGGAATTTCAGGAGATAGTAATTATAGATCCAGTCCATCCGCTGGAGCCCAATATCCAATTGAAGTTTATGCTGTGGCCAGACAGGTAGAAAATGTTCCAGGGGGTTTTTATCGATACAATATTTCCGATCAAACACTACAATTATTGTTAAAACAGGATCCAGGCTCAGCCCTTAGCGAAGCCAGTCTGGATCATCAACCTTGGGTAGCACAAGCAGCGCTTACACTGATATTAGTTGCAGACTTTCAGGCCATGCAAAAACATTTTCATAATCAACCACCGATAGGCAAAAGAGGCGATAGATACATTTTTATGGAGTCCGGAGCTATGGCCCAAAATGTACTCTTGCAGGCTACCGCTCTGGACTTGGGCGCCGTTCTAATTGGCGGTTTTGATAATCATAAAGTTTCCAGGCTACTCTCGCTTCCCACCAAGCTGGAACCGACAACACTTATTTGCATAGGTGTGAGAAAATAGAAAGCGCTATATAGACAGTTATGACTCGTTTATTGGTTTCTTATTCTCGAAGATCTCAATTCCAGCACGCCTCTAACAGCAACTGCAAGCAGGACCATTGACCCGCCGTACAGGGTTGATCCATTCGGCTGTTCACCAACAAAGAGCCACACCCAAATCGGCCCGAGCGAAAATTCGATTAACATATAAAGTGTAATTTCCCCAGCAGGCAAGTGGCGAGCTGCCACCAGGAACATCAAATTACCTATGCCCGAAAGTCCGCCACCCCAAAGAAAACAAAGCAACATATCACTAGTAGAGATTTGCATTTGCCCCTTCAGCATCACGTAACACACGCCCATAATCATTAGACTGGATAGTACTAATGCCGGTTGCATATTAACGTCGCGGTTACGCCGCAGTAAAACAGCATAGATAGCGAAACTGAAAGCGGTTACTAGCGCCATCAAGTTACCATACACATATCCCGTCGTTAAGCCACCTTGCACCATAATCACAATGCCCGCCACCGCAATACACATAGTAATCATCGTGATGGGCTTTAGTTGTTCACGAAGAAACAACCAGGCAAGCCCCGCAGTAAAAAACGGTATTGAACTTAGCGTAAACAGAGTATTCGCGATGGTTGTGTGCATTAATGATTGCAAGAAGGTAAGACCGGCAATTACAAGACAAACAGATGCCATGACGCCGATAATCCCAATAGCACGAAATTGATGAACTATACCGGAGCGACTAAACCAGATTAATGCGATTAACGCTACGCTTCCCAGAGCTCCATTTCGATAATAGGCTAGTAGCCATGGATCCGTTGAATGGATATTTCTCACTACTACTCCACCAAAAGAAATCATTAGTGAACTGAGTATTACCAACCCCACAGCTAGACCACGGCGAGAGTCACTGCTGGACATTTGTGTTCTATGTAATAACTTCATAACCCATTGCTAACGTCGTGCATGTGACGACTCATAGTGGATGAGTGAACAATCGATCCAGCACCCAGTTATCGAGTGCGTGAACACAATGTTCTTCCGCTGCAAACCGGCCAGATAGTTTCAAACCACTTTGGTGGCCTTGCTGCTGAGCCTCTGCAATTCGATTGTCTTCCTCAGTCGCACGCTTCCAACGATCACAATAGGGTTTAACCAGTTCAGAAAAAGCCTCCAACCCGATACTGGACTCAGGAAAGCAACCGCCCAGTGATACTTTCGACTGATCAACCGAAATCGGCTTTATGTCCAACCACCATACACAGTCCTGGGCAAACACCAACTGGGTTGATGGATATATCACAGTAAACCATGTACCTCTCATAGACTTATGATCAAGGCCTTGAATAAATGGGAGTGCCTGCCTGGCATCGGGTAAGGTGGCAATGCTCTTTTCGGAATCGTTTAAAACATAAAGCGCATTCCAGTTCCCATCAGTTTGTACCGATTCAGACTCTTGTGCGCCGAGGGTCATTCGATGCACTGTACCGGTATGATATGCCTCCAATGCGTTTTCGATCAGAAACTTCCAATTCGCCGCCACATCGAACTGAATTAATTTTGCAACGCGTAATTCTTTGGGCTTATATGCGGCCATTCTGTGGGGAAGGTCTCCCAACCACTCCAGAAGTGCAGGTGCCGAGTCATCAAAATTTACAAAAATAAAACCGCCCCAGGTTTCAAGTCGAACCGACTGCAATGAATAGTCATCTTTACAGAATCCATTATCAGGCATGTCGCGAGCCGTTCGTAACTTTCCATCAAGACTGTATACCCAGGAGTGATAGGGGCACACCAGAGTTTTACAGTTGGCTTTGGAATTCTTTAAACGAGTGCCTCTGTGACGACAGGCGTTTATAAATGCCTTTAACTCTTTCCCCCGACAGATGATGACACTTCCCACGATAGTGTCCAGCAACGTAATGTCACCCGTTTTGGAAAGCTCATCGACTCGTCCAACGAAATGCCATGTCGGTTGAAAGATGGCCTTCTTTTCATATTCAAAAAAATCAGGATCGGTATAACATAGCGAAGGTAATGTTTCGGCTTGGGCTAAAGGTTTCCGAACGGCACTAAAAGATTCTGGCTTAAGCATTTTTTGAAGTTTGGGAAAAAGGCAATTAATTGATTCTCAGTAGCAACATAGCACAGCCACGAGTTCAAACCTGTAGAATCTACGTCGATTAATCATCCCGTAAAAGAGAGATGATTTGAAGGCAATCAATTATTTCACCATTCGATACCGCTAACACTCTGGACACTTATGGATTCGATTACCCAATTAACACTTGGAGCCGCCGTAGGGGAAGCTGTGCTTGGCAGAAAGGTTGGCAATCGTGCGCTTTTCTGGGGTGCTATTTGTGCCACCCTGCCTGATCTGGATGTATTTATTCCGCTAGGTGATGCGGTCAGCGACTTTACTTATCACCGGGGCTACAGCCACTCTTTATTTGTTCTGGCCATGGTTAGTCCTATACTGGCATTTTTCATTCGCAAGCTAAACCCGGCCTACGCCGACTTAAAGTCTGGCTGGTGGTGGCTGGTCTTCTGGTCTTTAATCACCCATCCTTTGCTAGATTGTTTCACCGTGTATGGAACCCAAATATTCCTGCCATTTTCGAATTACCCGGTTAGCGGCTCGGCCATATTTATCATCGATCCCGCCTATACACTGCCATTACTATGCGGCGTTATCGCGGCCTTGCTATTCTCCCGGAGCCAGAAGATCGGCCATTTTGCTAATACAGCCGCCCTCATTGTCAGCAGTCTTTACCTTGCTTGGGTCGTGACAATAAAAAATCATGTTGAAGAAGTAGCAATACAGTCATTAAAGGACCAGGGTTTGATCACTACACAGTTATTATCTACCCCAGCACCATTTAACAGCTTTCTATGGCGTTTTGTCGCCATGGGGGATAAAGTTTATTACGAGGGTTATTATTCGATTTTTGATCAGAAGAAATCCGTTGAGTTCAAGAAATACAGCAGTCAGACTGGCCTGTTAAATAACCTATCGGATCAATGGGCGATAAAGCGCTTAAGCTGGTTTAGCCATGGATTTTTCTCTGTAACCGAGTCGAATAGCAAAATAATCATTACTGACCTCAGAATGGGTATTGAACCAGACTATGTGTTTCGCTTTATTGTCGCAAAAAGGCAAGAAAATGAGATAATCCCCACACCCAACCAGGCGGTAAAGGAACCACGCAACTATGATCGAGTTAAATGGGTATGGGATCGAATCTGGAATGAATCTGCCTGATACGTGGTACTAGAAACTTTAATGGATATTTCAAATGACCCTTCTACACAAATTTCTATGCTGTATCGCAATTGTGCTGTTGTTACTTGGATCAACTTTAAACCTGTCTATGGCAACAGATAACCCGTTAGAGGTCAAAGAGCCACCAGCAGCGGGCTATATACCCGATGAGAAAACTGCAATTGCCGTCGCCGTGGCCGTATGGAATGCCATCTATGGTGATGAGGAAATTGCCTTACAAGAGCCTTATCAAGCCACGCAAGAAAATGGCGCCTGGCTAGTCAATGGCACTCTTTCTCCTGGCTTACGCGGCGGAACGGCCTATGCTGTTATAGACAAAGCCAGTGGAAAGATTATTTCGGTACATCATTCCCGATAGAAATCTCTCAGTCGGTTGTAGGTGTAAAGAACAGAATTTATGTTTCTTCGATCATTTTATGCCTTGTGCTATAACTACGGCCTCGAAAAAGAGCCACCAGTTCGTTATTCTGATTCGTCACTGTTATATCGTATGTGCCTATTTTGTTGCCACGGGCTTGTTCGGTCGCCTCAGCTGACAAAACATCTCCTAACTTTCCCGCCCGAATGAACTGAACGTCCGCCCCTGCGGCGACAGTTATTACGTTATAGCTATTACAGGCAAATGCGAATGTCGAGTCAGCCAGAGTAAAAATAATTCCGCCATGGCAAATATCATGCCCATTGAGCATATCTTCGCGAACAGTCATCGTCATTTGCGCATACCCTGGACTCACTTCGGTCAGAATTAATCCCAAGGACTTACTAGCACGATCATTTTTATACATATGGCTAGCGCACTGCTCAGCCAAGTTTTTGGGGTTAGTCATATCTTTCCAATTGAATTTTGAAACGAGTTTTAGTCGTATTATTTCAGGATAAGGTAATTTGAGTCTAAATGGACTGATTAGGAAACCAGTGTGCCTTAATGTTATTTGAAATTGCAGACTTAGATAGCTTTGTTAACAATTGTAAATTCTGTTCGCCGATTATCGATCGCCATTAGCGCCTCACCTATACCGCCGACCAACATCTTACTACCGTTTATCTGCTTTTTTGTACCACTCATAACCGTTTCAATTGTTAACTTATTGATTTATTTATTTTTTTTACATAGACAGGCTTATTAACAGTCTGTAAGTATCAGATCGGGGCTACGCGCTAGACGTTTTTGAGAGTAAGCACACATAAATAATGCACCATAAAAACAATTTAGCCGGTTTTATACTAAGGTAATATAAAAATGCAGATTTCGAAAACACGAGCAAGTCAGTTCGGTGTTTCATTGCTGGAATTGATGATAGGGCTAGTAGTTGCCGGTTTATTGGCAAGCATGGCGGTGCCGGTTTTAACTAAATTTGTTTCGGCATTCAGATTAGATGCACAGTCTGACAGATTTATCGGCGCTGTTAATCTGGCGCGATCTATGGCTATCTCCAACAATACACCAGTGACGCTTTGCGCTTTGACCTCTGATGGCAATTGCTCTGATGACCCTGCTGACTGGGCAACTCGCTGGTCTGTGTTCTACGACTGTAACGGCAATGCAGGCATCGACACAGGCAACGTGTGTAGTGATGGAAAACCGGAACCTGTTTATACTATTGACGAAGATAGTGAAGCTAAGTGGTCCTTGGCCATGGCAAATGTAAACAATAATGTCGCCGTAAAAATAGACTTTGATTCCAACGGAGCACCAATTTCTACTGATGATTGCTGGGGTGTAGCTTTTACTCTGACCAGTCAGGATAGCTTAGATCCTCGAACGATATATATCAATAACCTGGGGCGGGCCTATGTCGCAGAAGGCAACACCACTCATGGCGTAACCAGTTCATGTGATCAGTTCGCCGTTGCAAGCGTGTCATCGTCGGGTGGTTTGGGAGAATCTTCGTCATCCGGCAGTTCATCCAGCTCGTCTAGCAGCGGGGAACCTAGTTCATCAAACAGCAGTGGTGATGACCCAACCTCGTCTAGCACCAGTTCATCTAGTAGCGGTACAGACACCAGTAGTAGTTCTAGCAGTTCTTCCGGGACTGATCCCAGTAGTGGCTCAAGTAGTAGTAGCTCAAGTAGTTCTGGCAGTTCCAGTAGTGGTGGAGATCCTGATGAAGAACCACCCTTCTGCACAGATTGCGACAAAGGTGACCATTGCACCAAAGTATCTGAGGAGAATTTAAATAATGGCATATTGGTACCTTTAGGTAACTCGGGAAATTACGTCACTATCACTGATTTAGTATATAAAGAGGACGAGAAAATAGGATTTACCTTACTTACCAGCAATAACTTTCAAGTCAAAGCAGGTGAAGATATTTCTACCCTGAGTGACGAAGATCAGATTGTTGGCAATATAGAATGGGGCTACTCTAGCGATACAAGTAATCGCGATAAAAAGGGCATATCACATGTGATTTTCTGTGAACCAGGAACCTATCAGATGGATGGCGACTACACGGGCTTTCCGTATTGGGAGCCTTAGAAAATATCTTTCCCAGATAAAAGCCCGGCTAATTGCCGGGCTTTTTTATCCATTTACCAACACAACATTAAAAGTCGGTTCCCAGAAGACAGATTAGTTATCGCAATCCGTAGTGCAATTAGAGATTATTTCCAGGCAAACTTCGGCTGGTCGAAATGACTAACCCGTGTACTTCGTCCAAACAGGGCCACTTCGCGAAACTGATACAATATTGCGGCTGTTGGCGTGTACACCTCATGGCCTAACGTTTGCAACGGTGCGCACATTACTGGCTTATCCGGGTTTTCTGATGGTAGTAGTTTCGGAATTTTAGAGCTACCGAGATCCCAGAGTGGAATGTGATGCACAGCGGCAACCTCATCTGGATCAGGGTTTATACCAGTAGCGAATTCCGACCAGGCTACCAGACAACTAATACAGAACCCGGACCGTGTCACATAATCATCTAGCTGGCCCATAACAGCATCCGCTGTCAAACTAACTCCAACTTCTTCGTGGGTTTCACGCAGAGCCGCATCAGTAACCGATTCCCCAGTCTCCAGCCGACCACCCGGAAGCGCGTATTGACCGCTATGTCGTTTTAACGTTACTGGACGACGGGTCAACAGCACGCTAGATTCGCCATCAGCATCAGGCAAAATCAGAATGAGAACTGCCGCATGACGAAGATTGTCGAGAGCAATAAATTGCGGCTTATGACTTTGAAATCGCTGGGCAATCAGATCTTTAAGCTGACTCGTGTGTGGATAGGAAATACTGGGCAAAAATGACCGCCAATAGATGTTCGTTGGGACTAACAGAGTAACACCAAACGGATAACTCGCACAGAGATTAACAAAATCGCCCGACCAAAGACAAAACTGGCTTTGCCTGTCCAACTCCTCAAATTAGGCAGTAATAAGCTAACGATCGTAATTAACCACGATAACGAAGGATCATTCTATCCTTATTGTTGACGTTTATTCGGAAATGGGCTTATATTTGTCCGGCTGAACAAACGACCGCAAGGTTTTTTTGTTAAAACAAGATTTCATGTGCTATCGAAACTAATTCGGTAGGTGCTAAATCAAAATATTACTAATTTCCTAAGGAGGGAACTATGTCCGAACTAGAAAGACTTCATAAGAAACTTGAAAAAGGCAGAATATCTCGTCGAGAATTCTTGTCACGCACAGCCGCCATGGGTGCAGTCGCAGCAGCAGGTCCTGCCGCCCTATTTAGTGGCTCCGCATTCGGCATGCCAAAGAAAGGCGGTCACTTTCGCCAGGGATTAGGTCATGGCGGCACCACCGATTCGCTAGATCCTGGCACCCATGAGAACGGTTTCAGCCAGAATCTGGTCTATACCTATGCCAATCACCTGATGGAAGTGGATAACCATGGACAATTAGCTCCTGAATTAGCTGAAAGCGTTGATTCAAGCCCGGATGCCAAAGTTTGGACATTTAACATGCGTCAGGGTGTTGAGTTTCACAATGGCAAGACCATGACCCCCGAAGATGCTCTCGTCTCTATTAATTTTCACCGCGCTGAAGATTCCAAATCAGCGGGTAAAGGTTTATTAACAGCAGTAAAGGACATCAAAATTGCTGGCAATTCCCTGGTATTCACCCTGGAAGATAGCAATGCAGACTTTCCGTTTGTAATGAGTGATTATCACTTCCCGATTCTACCTTCGGTTGACGGCAAACTAGATTGGGCATCGGGTGTTGGTACGGGTGGTTATTCCATCGAAAACTATGAGCCTGGCGTCAGGGCTACTTTTAAACGCAACCCCAATTATTGGAAAGATGGCCGAGCGCACTTCGATACTGTTGAAACATTATCCCTGTTGGATACGACGGCTCGACAAAATGCCATTATGAATGACGATGTGGATGTTTCTAATCGTGTCGATCCCAAGACGGTACATTTGCTGGGCCGAGTACCCACTCTGAGCATCCTGGAAACAACCGGCACACTGCATTACACCTTCCCAATGCGGGTTGATCAAGCGCCTTTCGATAACTACGATCTGCGCATGGCAATCAAACTGCTGGTTGATCGCGAAGAACTGGTTACCAAAATTCTGAGCGGTCATGGTGCCATCGGCAACGATCACCCAATTTCCAGCTCTGATCGACATCATGCTAGCAATCTTGCCCAGCGTACCTACGATCCAGACAAAGCTCGCCACCACCTGAAGAAAGCAGGCATGGAAGGTGCCACTGTTACGCTTTCCGCCGCAGATGCAGCTTTTGCCGGCGCCGTAGATGCCGCTCAGTTGATAAAAGCATCTGCTGCTAAAGGCGGCCTGACTATTGATGTTTTGCAAGAGCCTAAAGATGGCTACTGGTCTAACGTTTGGAACAAGAAAGCCTGGTGTGCGTGCTACTGGGGTGGTCGACCGACTGCCGACTGGATGTTCGCATCAGCTTACACTAACGATACAGAATGGAATGATACTGCCTGGACCAAAGGTGACGGACCAGATCAATTCAACAAACTGGTCAAAATGGGGCGTGCGGAGCTGGACGAGGCCAAACGTAAGGAAATTTATGCCGAAGCCCAAACCTTGATCCATAATGATGGTGGCGCATTAATTCCAATGTTTGCCAACCACATCATGGCTAACAGCAAGAAAATTGCCCATGACGATGCCGTCGCAGGTAACTGGGAAAATGATGGCAATAAGTGTGCAGAGCGTTGGTGGTTCGCCTGATCATCATCTAGCATTTTGGATGATTAGCTGAAAAGAAAAGGGCAGCGGAGTGTTTCCACTGCCCTTTTTTGTTGGTGATTTATGACTTTAACTCCACGGATAGAAGACAATGCACCCCATTTTTAAGACTGTTCTGCAACGCCTCGGGCTTGGCCTTGCCACGCTTTTTGTCGTGTCAGTAATTATTTTTATGTCTCTGGAACTATTACCCGGAGATTTCGCCCAGGCCATTCTTGGTCAGGCCGCGACAGAAGACACTGTACGCGCATTCAGGGAGGAGCTAGGCCTACACCTGCCCTCTCATTTAAGATACATAGACTGGATTGGCGGTGTACTGTCCGGCGACTTTGGTCAGTCATTCTCCGGCAGAGTAGCATCAGGTGTTGATCGTTCTCGTGAAGTTGTAACTTTGATTGCACCGCGCCTGGAAAATACCTTATTTCTGGCTGGCATGGCGGCAATAATTGCAGTTCCAGTTGCATTGTTTCTAGGCATTACTGCGGCACTTTATCGTAACTCAATCTACGATCGCACAGTCAATTCGATGACTTTAACTACGATCTCAATGCCAGAGTTTTTTGTTGCCTACATATTAATCTTAATATTCGCATCACTAAACAAGGTGTTCCCGGCACTGGCTAACGTCAGCGCGGACGTTGAGCTTGGCGAGAGAATTTATCGCACTGCACTACCGGCCATTACTCTTACTCTGGTAATTGTCGCGCATATGATGCGCATGACCAGGGCAGCCATTATTAATTTACTTGCATCGCCTTATATAGAAATGGCCGAGCTTAAGGGAGTTTCCAAATTTAAGGTGATTCTGTACCACGCATTGCCCAATGCATGGGCACCAATTGTCAATGTAATAGCTTTTAATCTGGCCTATTTAGTTGTTGGTGTTGTTGTAGTAGAAGTAGTTTTTGTCTACCCGGGTGTTGGTCAGCTTATGGTTGATGCTGTTACAACAAGGGATATACCTGTCGTTCAGGCCTGTGCGTTGATTTTTGCCGCCACTTATATTTTGTTAAATTTATTGGCGGACATTATTTCAATTGTGACCAACCCACGTCTACTGCATCCACGGTGAGAACATTATGAGCGAAAATCAATCTGGTTATTCAGCCGCCGGGGAAGTTGGACAGGTACGTGCACGGCGTACACTCGGCGAGGAAATCTGGCGCGGACTAAAATCTGCTCCGCCAACCGCACTGTTCGGTATGATAGTAATCTTTTGCTATTTATTCGTTGCCATCTTTGCACCGCTACTAGCGCCCTATGGAGAAAGCGAAGTATTCGCCGTACCGTATGCGCCATGGGGAGGCGACTATCTACTCGGCACCGATCAACTGGGCAGGGATATTTTCACCCGACTTATCTACGGCGCCCGCAACACCATTGGAATTGCCGTTGTCACCACCTTTCTGGCGTTTTTAGTTGGTGGTGGATTAGGCCTGGTAGCAGCCATAAGTCGCGGCTGGATGGACCAGGTACTAAGCAGGTCTGTTGATGTACTAATGGCTATTCCAAGCCTAATATTTGCCTTAATGTTATTGTCGATTTTTGGTTCTTCAATTCTGAACATAATCATAATTATCGCCATACTAGACTCCACACGGGTGTTTCGATTAACCCGAGCGGTGGCCCTAAATGTTGTGGTAATGGACTATGTAGAAGCAGCCAAACTTCGTGGTGAAAACTTAAGCTGGATTATGCGCCGTGAAATTCTGCCAAATATCATGCCACCCCTGGTAGCAGAGTTTGGTCTGCGATTTTGCTTTGTGTTCCTGACCATTGCATCACTATCGTTCCTCGGCGTGGGTATTCAACCACCTACGGCTGACTGGGGTTCCATGGTGCGCGAGAACGCCGGTTTGATTCAATTCGCAGAATACGACATGACAGCCGCCTTAACACCCTTGCTACCTGCCGGGGCAATTGCCTTATTAACCGTTGCAGTGAACTTTGTTGTTGACTGGTTCCTGCATAAAACCAGTGGATTGCGTGATGAACAATAAAAGCTCCCAGCGCGGTGATGTCCTGCTGGAAATGCGGGACATAGTAATTGACGGCTACAGTGACGATCGTTGGCATGAGATTATCAAAGGCGTAGATCTGACCCTTAAACGTGGTGAGGTATTAGGCCTTATAGGTGAATCCGGTGCAGGCAAGTCGACACTTGGACTGGCGGCCATGGGCTTCGCCCGACCAGGCTGTCGAATTACTTCTGGCAGCATCAAGTTCGATGGGCAGGAATTAACCACGGCTTCATCGACTCAGCTACGCTCACTGCACGGTTCTCGAATCGCCTATGTAGCACAATCTGCAGCGGCATCTTTTAACCCCGCACACCGTTTGTTAGAACAGACAGTTGAAGCCACCATTGGCCACAAAGTGCAATCGGAAAGTAAAGCCAAGCAGGACGCTCGCAAGTTGTACGCAGACCTGCAACTACCCGATCCGGATAATATTGGTGATCGTTATCCTCATCAGGTATCCGGCGGCCAGTTACAACGTGTAATGACAGCAATGGCCATGTCACCCCGGCCAGACTTGATCATTTTCGATGAACCAACTACCGCACTGGATGTTACAACCCAGGTAGAAGTACTTGCATCCATGCGCACTATCGTTGAGCAGTTTCATACTGCAGCGATATATATTACCCACGACCTCGCCGTGGTAGCGCAAATGGCTGATGTCATAAAGGTTCTACGCTATGGAGATCAGGTAGAAGAAGCTGAGACGCGTCACATGTTAAGCGCACCCGAACAAGAATATACCAAGTCGTTATGGTCGGTACGATCTATCGAAAAGCCCGAAGACAAGTCAACCGATATCATACTTTCAATCGACCAGGTTGATGCGGCTTATGGCAACGGTCCAAAAGTACTTAGCGGCGTTTCAATTGATGTTCCCAGAGGCCGTACAGTAGCTGTTGTTGGCGAATCAGGTTCCGGCAAATCTACCACCGCGAGGGTTATTACCGGTTTACTGGAACCCAGTAAAGGCAGCGTTAAGTTTAACGGCGAAAAGTTACCGAAAGCTCTTTCTGGTCGTAGTAAAGATCAGTTGCGTAGAATTCAGATGATTTATCAGATGGCAGATACGGCCATGAATCCAAGGCACACCATACGCGACATAATTGGCCGACCATTGGAATTCTATTTGGGGCTACGTGGCAAGGAACGAGATAATAGATTACTCGAGCTATTACACCTGATAGAACTGGACGATACCTTTATAAATCGAAATCCGGCGGAGCTTTCCGGTGGACAGAAGCAAAGAGTTTGTATTGCTCGAGCCCTGGCTGCAAATCCGGATTTGATTATCTGCGACGAGGTGACTTCAGCGCTGGACCAGATTGTTCAAAAAGGCATTCTTGAGCTACTGCTAAAACTTCAAAAAGACCTCAACATAACCTATCTGTTTATCACCCACGATATCGCAACGGTTAAGGCAATCTCTGATGAAATCGTCGTGATGTTTCAGGGAGAAGTAGTAGAGCAAGGCGTAAAAAGTGAAATTCTAAATCCGCCCTTCCCTGAGTATACGAAGCTGCTACTGTCTTCTGTACCAGAAATGGACCCAGACTGGTTAACCAATCTGCTTGCGCAGCGCACACAGGAAACTAGCTAGCTTAGGTAATTCGACTGATCTGCCGATGCCCGGAGAATCTTCGGGCATCCATCCAGTAGATATTTTATGTCGACACAGCTTCTGTCATTTTTGAATCATACTCGATAATTTTTAACGCAGATTCCATCAGCGCCTGATTGCTGGTAATTATCGGTTTGCCAATGTGCTCAGATAGTCTATGCATGATTTCTACTGAGCGCATGTCGGTACAGGACAATACAACCGCTTCAGCCTGATCTGAATCGGCACGAACCCCTAGTTCAAACACTTGTTGTGGTGACAACTCGCCCTGACCATAGTTACCCAGATCACTACCTACATAAGCACTGGACACAGTTTCAATCCCGCATTGACTCAGAAACCCAATGGCTTCCTGATTTAGTTGCTCAACATAGGGAGAACAAAAACCTATTTTGGTAATCAATCGACTGGTTAATGCCTCAACGAGAGCGCCTGCTGCTGTGACTGCTTTCACTCCCGCCCTGGCCAGAATCATTTTGCTAAACTCGGCATCGAACTCAAGCCCATGTGCCAATGTAGCTGAAGTACAGCCATAGAGAATTACATCAGGCTTAGCTGCTGCCAGAGAATCAATAACCGTATCTAAAGTTGAAAGGGCAAACTTACGCATTTGATCCGAATCCGGTACTTTATTCAGGTCATAACCCGCAGCACGAGCAAAGTGCAGCGAAACTCCGTCCGGCCTTAATAAAACCATATCTGGTTCGAGGTTAGTGTTTGAAAACGGTACAACAATGCCGATACGCGCCCTGCCACGACTACCGTAATTGTCGGGCACACTGATGGGAGTGATTTGACTACTGGGCATTGTCTTGACCCCATGATTTGAAACACTCGACGGTTTTATTCATATCTTCGGCTGAGCCGATAGTAATTCTGAAACAATCCTTGAGGCCGTAGGCAGCCATTCCTCGCACCCAAATACCCTGGCCACGCAATAGCGAATCAACTTCTGCAACGGTCTGTTCATCTTTGAAAGGGATCAAAATAAAGTTAGTCTGGCTTGCTAACGGATTAAATCCAAGCTCTCGAAGTTGTTCGCAAAATTGATTACCAATTTCAAGATTCTGTTGAAAAACCCATTGTGGATGTTGGCTATCTTCAACGGCGGCAATAGCGGCAGCCAATGCCGGCATATTAACTGGATTGGGCTGTTGAACCACATAAAGTAAATTAACTACTACTTGCGGAAACACACCCCAGCCGACGCGCATTCCGGCCATGCCATGTATTTTGGAGAAAGTTCGCAAAACTGCCGTATTGCTCGTTGTAGACAAATCGAAACAGGGCTCGTACTGAGTTTCATCAACAAACTCGGCATAAGCCTCATCAATAATGAGCAGAACTTCATCCGGCAATTTACTACGTAGTTTGACGATATCTTTTTTAGAAATGTAACTACCGGTTGGATTACCAGGGTTAGCGATGAACACGATACGAGTTTGCTCATCAACTTCAGACAACATGGCATCAACGTCCACCCGCCAATCCCGCTCTGCTGCAACTTTTATTTCTGCTCCAGACAATTTAACTGCGGTCTTAAAAAACAGATAGCCAAACTCGCTGGTGACTGCATTAACACCCGGCTCTAGATAGATTTGTGCCAGCGATGCAATAAGTTCCATTGCACCACGCCCACAAACAATCGTATCTGGATCAACCGAATGCTTTTTACCCAATGCGATGCGTAAGTCACGGGCATCTGGTTGCGGATAACTCCAGACAGATTCACAGGCTTGCCTGGCGGCCTCAATGGCATGGGGACTCGGACCAAAATAACTTTCGTTCTGATCCAGTCGAACGATATTAGCAAGACCCTGAGCGGGTTGTTCTGGTATCGCATAGGGCTTCAGCAGCCCAAGGTGTTGACGTGGAATCATAGTTCACTCCTCCTAATTTGTGCCGTAGCATTACAATCGAGGATTCCATCACTGTCAATTACCACGGCATATTTATCCAGTGCGGCCTGGCTGGAAATTAAGCCCTTTAAAAAATCATCCTGTACTGATTCAAGGGCGCGCTGTTTTGGGTTACCGATTCCGCCGCCACCAGGTGTTTCGAATATAAGTCTGGAGCCACGCTTAATGGTAACTTCCCCTCTACCGGGTAACTCGACCCCATTATTTACGCTCGCCCTGCCAGTAGCCCCAGAACCTCCTTCCCGACGCCCTCTGGCTGGATACTTAACACGATCAAGTGATAGAAAAAGTAGAAAATCCTCATCGCTGGCAGATTCAACTTCAATAATCTGACCTAGTCCACCGCGATAAAAACCAACCCCACCCGAGTCAGGGCGGAGTTCGCGTTTAAGCACTCGCAGGGGAACTGTACATTCTGTTATTTCAACTTGAGAACCCCATACACCACTGGGGTAAGCGGTAGCAGACAGGCCGTCTTTATTTGGTCTGGCTCCTGTACCACCGTTATGAACCAACTCCACAGCAAAATGCGTCGCTTCTGATGAAGGCAGGCTTCGCATGGGCAAATCATACATACAGGATGCGCCCTCAGCGGGCACCAGATCGGGCAAGAACTGTTCCATGCAACCGAAAACCACATCCGGTAAGAGTTGGCCAATAGTGTGTCGCATGGCAACGGGGGCTGGGTGGAGGGCGTTGACGATACAACCCGGTGGGGCTGTCACGCGAAATGGTCGCAAGGAACCGGCATTATTGGGAATGCCTGCCCCCAGCACACAGCGAATAGCAAACACACTATAGGCAGCTGCGTAATTTAACGGTACGTTGATGCCAAAACTTGAACATTCAGATGAGCCAGAAAAATCCAGCACCAACTGATTGTCAGCAATCTTAATGCAGGCTTTAAGATCAATTTCAAAATCATAACCATCGATACGCATGCTATGACTAAATTCGCCGCGGGGAAGATTCTTAAATGCCTCAATCGATGCAACATAGGAGCTATCGATAATGTGCTCCGATAGCTTTATTAGATCGTCAATCAGGTACTGTTGCATTAATGTGTGCAATCGCTCTTCGCCGACTTCACAGCAGGCAATCAAAGCGTATAAATCCCCTTCATTCTCAACTGGGTGTCTGGAGTTCGCGCATATTATTTCAATGAGCAACTTGTTAATCTCGCCTTTGCTCACCAATCGGCACGGCGGAATTCTCACCCCTTCATCATAAATGTCACTACCGTTAGGCCCCATACATAGTCCCCCAACATCGACCAAATGAGATGTGCAAGCGGTAAAACCTACTACGACGCCCTGGTAGAACACCGGTTTAACCAGCATATAGTCATTTAGATGGCCAGCGGCAAGCCAGGGATCATTAGTAACAAAAATATCTCCTTCACACATTACATGCAGAGGAAATACCTGGAGAAAATTTGCTACGGATTCCGCCATGGTATTGATATGGCCAGGGGTGCCAGTAACTGCCTGTGCAAGCATTTGACCCTCGCTGTCAAAAACACCTGCAGAAATATCACCACACTCACGGACTATTGGACTAAATGCACTGCGAATTAACGCCTGTCCCTGTTCTTCTACAACCGCCAGCAATCGATTCCACATTAACTGATAATCAATCGCGCTAAGTTGTCTATTTAATGCTTGCTGCTCCTGCAATCTGTTAAGGCGGATATTACTCCATTGATCAATGTTACATTGATATCCTTTGGGAACCAGGGTGGTTGTTTGAGACTCCAGGATGAGGCAAGGCCCTTTCAGGTTATGACCTGCAGAAAGCTCACTGCGATTATATACAGGCACCTCTACAGCCTGACTTTCATCCAGAAAAACGTATTGAAAAAATGCGGGCAAAGGATCAGGCTGTTGCGATGATGTGGAACATTGTTGTTGCTGATGAACTTCGCGCTCGACACGAACAGTCCAGTTAAGTATTTCAATTCGCATTCCCGGAACAATGCGTTTAAATTGAGTTTTATAAGTAGCGTTATATTCGTTGATTAATAGCTGCAGATCTTCATCATGAAGATCTCTATTCGGCAACTGCACTTCAATTTCATGACCCTGCCCGGCATAGCGCATAAACGCTATTCGGGTTTCTCTAAGCTCTTCTAGCTGACCGCCAACGATGCATTGTACTTGTCTTAGTTGTTCGTTGATTAAATTATTAATCGTTTCGAAATCAAAATTCTCCAACGTAGTGTAATGACTGGCAATAAGCTCGTAGGAAATCGGCGCATAGAGAAAGCCAACTGCAGAACCCACACCGGGATCAGCAGGTATCACAATATTTTCAATACCCATGCGCTGGGCTACTTCGGCAGCGTGTAACGGACCATTGCCACCCAGCGCAATTAAAACGCGATTAGATAAAGAGGCACCTCTTTCCGCGGCATGAACACGACCGGCATTGGCCATATTTTCACTGACCATTCGAACAACGCCGTGTGCAGCTTCCGAGGCGGAGAGTTGCAGATCCTTGGCCACCTGTTGCGTCATGGCATTTTCTGCCGCCTGTGAATCCACCTGGAATGCACCCTGCGCGAAGGATTCACTATGAATTCGTCCTAAAACCACATCGGCATCAGTTACTGTCGCCTCAGTTCCGCCTCTTGAAAAACAGGCCGGACCGGGTTCAGATCCCATACTCCGTGGTCCGATATTGATTCGACCTAATTGATCTACACTGGCAACAGAACCACCGCCTGCGCCAATCTCAATCATTTCCACGGTGGGTATTCGCGCTGGAATTCCGCTGCCTTTGGTAAATCGTTCAGCACGAGCAATTTCAAAATGACGAGTTGTTAAGGGTCGTCCATCATCAATCATACTGAACTTTGCCGTAGTTCCCCCCATATCAAAGGACACAACCTGATCTAGTTCACATTGCGTCGCGATCTTGGCAGCCAGTATGGCACCACCAGCAGGACCAGACTCCACCAGTCGAATAGGATAGCGTCTTGCAGTATCCAGAGTAGTCATGCCACCACTTGATGTCATCATGTAGAAGATTCCGCTGAAGCCTTTTTCGCACAAAGAATTTTCAAACCGTGTGAGATAACTGGACATTTGCGGTTTAACATAGGCGTTGGAAATAGCCGTACATAAACGGTCGAATTCTCTTATCTCCGGCGCAACTCCGGACGACAAGGTTACCGAAATCTGCGGATAATGTTGCGCCAGATAATGCGCTACAAAATCTTCATGAGCAGAGTTTGCATAGGCGTGTAAAAAGCACACTGCAACGCTGTCGACATTCTCTGCAATCAATTTATCCAACGAAGTTTTCAGGCTAACGGGATCTACAGGTAGTAGCACTTCGCCTTTTGCCGAAACCCGTTCGGAAACTGTGACACACCGCTCCCGGGGAACCAAAAGATCTGGCTTATCAATAAACAAGTCGTCCTGGCGATAGCGACGTTCATAACCTATTTCAAGAATATCCCGAAAACCCTCGGTTAAAAGTGCACCTACTCTTGCACCCTTTTTCTCGATCAAGGTATTGGTTGCCAGAGTGGTTCCATGTATTAGCATGGAAAGCTCGGAGAAACCTATTTTTGCTTCACCAAGCACCTGATCAATACCCGCCATAGCCCCCAATACAGGGTCATCAGGCGTGGTAAGTGTTTTGGTTGTTACAAGGGAACTATCGGGTTTTTGCAGCACAACATCAGTGAAGGTTCCACCAATATCGACCGCCAGTCTATAAGCCGTCATCGTATTTACTCAGAAAATTGTATGTTCGCTATTCGCGCAGCACGTACTATCTTTCTAGCAAACCAATGTTAGGGCACCAGAGCACAACGCTGATGGCGGCGACCACGGCGGTTATCGGCTACTGCGTCTGGCTGTTGGCGACTACGTTTCATTTTCTACGACGTAAAATTGACAGGCCTATTGTGCGCAATTGGCAGCCTGCCTGCAACAACTTAAAGCACCACAAAAGACTCTGGCCGAACAATTATAGATAGTTTTCCCCGGTAGACTAACTCCCTTGTCGCAACTTCCGCAAAACTTACAATTAAGAGTATTCTATACTCACCGAAGACACACCTTAGCTAAATAAATCGCGTTTTCACCCCTCTCAATAAAAACGGAGAGATATTCGAACCATGAGCGAAGTTCTTACAGCTGATCTATTACCGATGCCCATCAGGGAAATTGAGAATGAATGGATTCCTCTATCCGACAATATTAACCTGGCCGCTCGCATCTGGCTGCCAAAAGATGCCGAGGCCCACCCTGTTCCCGCCATACTGGAATATCTACCCTACCGAAAGCGTGATGGAACTATTGTACGGGACGCGTTAACACATCCTTATCTTGCAGCCCATGGCTATGCCTGTATACGTGTGGATATGCGAGGCAATGGAGATTCGGAAGGACTCATGTTTGATGAGTATGCGTTACAGGAGCAAGATGATGCCCTGGAAGTAATCGACTGGTTATGCGAACAGGACTGGTGCGATGGCAATGTGGGTATGATGGGAATTTCCTGGGGAGGATTTAATGGCTTACAGGTTGCAGCCAGAAAACCTGCAGCACTAAAAGCCGTAATTACACTTTGCTCCACCGACGATCGATATGCCGACGACATTCACTACAAAGGCGGTTGTTTATTGAATGAGAATGCCGGTTGGGGTGGTGTCATGTTGTCTTATTCTTCCCGACCACCCGACCCTGCCCTGCTTGGCGAAAGATGGAATCAATTGTGGATGGAAAGAATGGAGAAAATGCCCATCCTCGCCGCTAACTGGCTGGAACATCAGCTCCGCGATGACTACTGGAAACATGGCTCTGTTTGTGAAGATTACTCGAGTATTGATGCCGCCGTACTGGCTGTAGGCGGCTGGAATGATGCCTACTCCAATGCCATACCCAGAATGCTGAAAGGGTTAAGCTGCCCGCGTCGCGGAATTATTGGTCCCTGGATTCATAAGTATCCGCATTTTGCTAAACCAGAACCTCGCATCGGCTTTTTGCAGGAAGCACTGCGCTGGTGGGACCAATGGCTGAAGGGAATTGATACCGGCGTTATGCAAGATTCTATGCTGCGTTATTATCAATGTGATTCACTGCCACCTGAAGGAGATCCTAAAGTATGGCCGGGCACCTGGTTTGCGGCACCTGCCCTGACCGATGGATCATCAGAAGTTTTATACCTGAGCGATACTGGCCTTTCCAAAAATGCTGGCGATGACTGGCAGAAGGTCTGTACCAGACAAGATGTTGGTCAAATGTCTGGAGAATATTGCGCGATTTGGGGTGGTGCGGATATTCCCGGCGAACAAAATGATGATGATGCGAGAAGCATTACCTTTGAAACTGAATGCCTGCCCAACGGCATGAAAATTTCCGGCGCCGTGGCATTTGAAACAGTTTTTCGCTGTGATAAACCCAAGGCATTTCTGGCTGTGCGTCTAAATGACGTCTTCCCAGATGGACGCTGCCGTCGAATAACCTACGCTGTTCAGAATCTTGCGCTTACTGACAACTATTCTTGTATTAAACCACTGCAAGCAGGGCAAGAACAGTCCGTTCGAATACAACTGGACGATATCGCTTATCAGGTGGCACCGGGGCATAAACTCAGACTCAGTATTTCAAATACCTATTGGCCACTGATCTGGCCTTCCCCTGAGAATGCGACTATAGAACTCGACCTTTCAAGATCAAAACTCAACATTCCCCAACCCTGTTCGCGTACCGACGTAAGCTTTCCACCAGCCCAATCCAGTTCGCCACTACAACAGACGGAAATTAAGGCACCTTACAATGAGCGTGAATCCGGAAAGAATCTAAGTACAGGGGAGAGCTGGTTTCGCATTACCGATAATTTCGGTACTCAGACCATCGACGAATATGACCTGACAATCAGCTCTGGCTATACAGAAAACTATACAATTCAGCCTCTGGATCCCTTAAGCGCCAAAATCGAGATTTGTTGGTATCAAACGTTATCCCGAGACAATTGGTCTGTGCGAACTGAGTCGGACTATATTCAATACTGCGACAAAGATTTTTTCTATATC
>JBLHGU010000062.1:0-25153 GCA_047615875.1 Parasphingorhabdus sp. | reverse complement strand
CCTTCGGCATAATTTCTTCACACATCGAATCGATTCTGCGAAACAATTCCTGATGTTTTAGTTCTTCATCCGTAAACCTTACCAGCGACTCCAGAGCAACCTGATCTCCCAGCCAGTGATCCTTACTTATTTCCATAATCTTTGCACCAATAAAGCGCTCAACCAGGCCAAATATATTGGCATAGGTCCAGCCCTGAATTTGGCTCAAAAGTCGTTTTTCCTCCGTTGTCAAAAAGTAAATTTCATCAACTTTGGACAAGGCATCCGGTAAAAATTTTTCTTTCAAGTTGAATTGCCTTCCACGTATGACATCGTCATCAGTGTCCCAGCGGATACGTTTTGAGACTTCAATACAGCGAGCATAGCGTTCTGTATCAGTTGTATATTCATAGGTTTGCATAACTATTTCCTGCTAATAGGTTTAAAGGTGGCCAAACCGGCAGGAGAAATTTTGCTACTAATGCGTGAACAGGCCGTCAAAGCACCTAAGTAATTCGTAAAAAATACGTCAATTAACTGTTAGTACTGCATGCGGAAACTAACTTGAAACTACCTTCTGAACTCTTCTACGACACTATACTTTTTATATCCGCAGCAAAGAGTCGGGCGGAAAACCACTCAGTCATGTTGGAAGTGTGTACCTCATATTCGATTCCAGATATTTCTGCATCCTGTTCTGTTATACCAACACTGCTTAGCGAGGCAACCGTGTATACGGCACTGGGTATAATCGAGTAATTCGGTTTTTTTGCTGACCATTAACTATGTTTTTACCGACAAGTCTTCCTTCGTAAGTAGCAATAGGTGAAAGTTGTTGGGTGCGTACTAGTACTTTCGTGAGAACGAGTCTTGTAGGGTGATCGAAATTTAAAGGAAATGACAAATCGCACCCCACAACCAACGCAATTGAATTGTTGAACGGCGTGATTTGAAAAGTGATTAG
Source organism: Parasphingorhabdus sp. (assembly GCA_047615875.1). GTDB lineage: Bacteria > Pseudomonadota > Gammaproteobacteria > Arenicellales > CAJQKF01 > JBLHGU01. The sequence goes on along the minus strand of JBLHGU010000062.1, from coordinate 24,210 downwards.
AAAGCGTAGGCTATTCCCGACCGATGATTCAGACAAGAAAGCGGTTTATCTGACGATCCAGAATGCGTCAAAGAAATGGACTATGCCTATAAGTCACTGAAAATCAGCTCTAAATCGTTTTATGATCGAGTTCGAGGGTCGACTTTTTGGTTACCTCTAAACTTATTGAATTAATAAATACTATTTGACTGAGCGGTTTATAAGCTAGTGCTCTGAATAGTGCGGATTTTTGTATTATAGCTTTACAGGTTGATTGAAACACTGATGTTGGCAATGGAAAGTAAGCCCCTTTCAGCTCACTTTCTTGCTAAATTATGGCGTTTCGCAATGCCTCAATACAGCGATCCACATCATTTGAGTCGTTATACAGATGAGTTGATATTCGAAGTCTGCCGAAGCCGGCGTAGGCGCCCCAGATCAGAACCTGACGTTTCTCTAGTTCATGCATAATCGATTCCATTTTACTGGCCATGAAGCAGACATTGCCTGCTCGTTGATCTACGGCTTTTGGGGTCATCATTTCGAAACCCATTGCAGCAACTGCTTCATAAACATCACCGCTTAATTTCAGTGCATGCTGTTCTATATTCTCAACACCCAGTTTGAGTAAATGGTCTAATCCATTATCCAGAATATAAATACCTATAAAGTTAGCATTGCCCGGTTGAAATTGGTGTGCCGTGGCCTGTAGTTCGAATTCTGTAGGTGATTGCCAGCCACCATGTTTTGCTGGACTGTTCCAGCCTAGAAACGGTGGTTGAAAATCAGGCAGTCGTTTTGAGTTTACGTAGAACACCGCGCAACCATGTACGCCCATTAACCATTTGTAGCAGCTACTGACCATCACATCGGCCAACGAGGCATCCACATTCACAACGCCTGCAGCATGGCTTGCGTCGAGTAGAAAAAGTGCGTTTGATGAGCGAACTAATTTCGATACGGATGCCAGGTTCAAGCGTTGTCCGGTAAACATACTAACGTGGCTGACGCATACTACACGGGTTCTGTCATCTATCTGCGCGGCTATATCTGCTTCATCAATAAACCAGTTCTTGTGCCGCACAATCCTAACCTCGACGCCAAACTTTTCGAGCCTGGTCCAGGGCAATATACCCGAAGGAAACTCCACATCAACAATGACCACATTGTCACCCGCTTGCCAGTCGAGACCATAGGCAACATTATTTATACCTTCAGAGGAACTGGATAGAAAGGTGATGTCTGAACTTTCCACAGAGAATAGTTGAGCGCATTTTCCACGAGCTTGTTCGACTTTTTGTGCTTCGAGTTCTCGCGCCAGTTCGCCGCGGGATTTATCCCACATAAATTGCTGAATCGCGGTCTCGTGGGATTTCAACATTGGGGTTTCACCACCCGCGGACAGGTTAGCTTGTGTTTCGAGTCCGATAAACTCGGACTTTGCTATTAAGGCTTCAGTCATTGTGAAATTTTCACCAGGTATGATTAACTTCTATGGGAATTTCTATATTATCTAGTAATTATTGTCTAGCGGGTTCGGTTTTATGTTGCCTTACGAAAAACTCATACAGCGCCTTGCACAGGGAGAAACTATTCTAATGGATGGCGCCACTGGCACTGAGTGCGAGCGAAGGGGAGTGCCACAGATGAACAACGCCTGGAATGGCGGGGGGCCGATTAGCCACCCCGAGGTTGTACTGCAGGTGCACCGGGATTACCTTGATCGCGGTGCGGATATTATAATTACCTGCACATTTGGCACATCCCGTCATGTAACTCGGGATGCCGGCATGGAGCATCAGTTCGAAGCACTTACCCAACAGGCTGTACAACTTGCTAAACAGGCCAGAGACGAGAGTGACAGACCAGATGCGGTTGTAGTCGGTGGACTTACCCACTGGTCGTGGACTGGTAATGATCCATCGCTAGAAGAACTTTATAACAATACCACTGATCAGGCACGACTGATGGCCGATAGTGGTGTTGATTTGTTGGCCATTGAAATGGCTATCGATATTCCGCGAATGAACGCGCAAGTGGACGCAGCCAGAGAAACCGGACTACCTGTTTGGGTTGGCCTGACTTGCAAGTTAGATAGCGATGGCGAGGCTGTATTACGTAATGGGGATAGTCTGGCGGAGGCGTTGCAAGAACTGCAGAGTAAACAGGTGCCAGTAGTCAATATCATGCACACTGATGTCCACTTTATTGAGCCTTGTCTTAAAGTTATACAGCGGCATTGGTTAGGTTATACCGGTGTCTATGCGCATACCGGTCAGTTCAAAGATAACCACTGGGTTACCCAGGGTGTTATTAGCCCTCAGGGCTACGCAGAATTAGCTAAGGGCTGGGTTGATCAGGGCGCGCGGATAATTGGTGGTTGTTGTGGTATGGGCCCTGATCATATTGATGAGCTAAAAAAGATTATGTAATAGACTCCATTCAAGTGAATTAGGTTCAATCAAAGCAGTGGTTCAGGGAATACCCGCTAGATAAATAAATAAAGGTAAAGTGATGAACGAAGCCAACACCTGAAAAGTCAGTATGCTCGACATAAGCGTGGCATCACCACCCATTTTGCGTGCCATTACATAGGAAGAGGATGCCGAGGGCACCGCACCGGCAATTATGGCCACTGTACGCGGCAAACCATCCAGTCCGATCAGCCAGCACATACCAACAACTAACAGGGGCATGCCAATCAGGCGAATTATAACTCCGACCGACACCAGCATTTTGTTAGCAGCTGCATGCCCCGGTCGCATACCCGCACCAACAATCAATAAGGCCAGACCCAGGCCCCCGTCGCCTATAATCTCGACCGTACTAAATACGATATCCGGTATACCGGTCAGATTGAATAGGAGCCCCACAATGCATGCGCCAATCAATGGATTTTTTAGTACTTGTAAAACAATACTGCGAATATCTGGCTTAATGTCGTTTTGACCATATATAGATAGCACGATGACACAGATAACATTCATTAACGGTACCATTACACCCAGTGCAATAGCGGTTAGGGTTACACCATCATCACCGTATAATGACGCAACAATAGCCAGGGCGATAAACCCATGAAAGCGGGCAGCGCCTTGAAACAAACTGGAAAAAATAGGGCCGCTTATGTCCATCTGCCTGGCAAATAGAAGTCGTGAACCAATCAGCAATGCCACCATACCGAGTATCGCCACTACTAGAGTCAGAATAAAATCAAAAACTGGCACATCACCCAGATTAGCTCTGCTTAAGGTACGAATAATTAACAGCGGAAATAGCAGGTAAAAACAAAGATGTTCAATAGCTGACCATGTTTCCTCGCCTACCAGCTTGCTGCGAAACAATAGGTGGCCGATTACAATAATCAGGAAGACAGGCGCGATGGCATTTAGAGTGTCTAGCAAGGATAATTCCTGGTACGACGGGTTAAATTACTTTACCAGCTATCATTTTACTATCATGCAAGAATTACTGTATCGCGAATACAACGCAGAACAACTGAATATTCAGTATTCCCCCAGCAAGTCAGTTATAAACGCCTCGCAGATTGTTTGTGGTTGGCAAGGCAAGAGCGCTGTTTATCGAGAAAAGGCCGGGCCACAGGCAAGTTATGATCTGGCTTATGGTGATACATGCGGAGAAAAACTGGATGTATTCAGGTGTCGCAAAGTTCAGGTGCCAGTTCACGTTTATATCCATGGCGGGTACTGGCAACAGACAGATAAATCTGATTACAGTTTCCTGGCGGAAGCTCTGGTGCAGCAAGGTGCAGTTGTTGTGATACCCAATTACAATTTGTGCCCTCAGGTAGGGGTGGCTGACATTGTAGACGAGATTCGTCGAAGCCTCATCTGGGTGTTTCGAAATATCGAGCAATATGGCGGCGACCCTGAGCAGATTCATATATCAGGGCATTCTGCGGGTGGTCACCTGACCGCTATGATGGCTATGACACAGTGGTCTGACTATGGTTCTGATTTACCCAGGGATCTGGTTAAAAGCGGTGTTTCCATTAGCGGTGTTTTTGATCTTGAGCCCCTAATACATACACCAATCAACCAGCCATTGAGGCTGAATCTTGAGTCTGCCAGGGCCTTAAGTCCGATGTTATTAAAGGCTACAGATGTGCCACCGCTTTCTTTTGTAGTCGGAGCAGATGAATCGGAAGAATTCAAACGTCAGTCCGAAGTTATGGAGGCTCATTGGCAGAAGCTGGCTGGTAAGACTCGGGCATTGCGTTGTGCCAACCGTAATCACTTTAATGTGATTAACGACATTAGCCAACCAACTCACCCGTTGTTTGCAGAGATTTGTCACTATATGTTTATTAATCAGGAATAATAAAATGAAAGAAAACCCACATCGACTCTCAGCTGATATTAGTGAACAGGCCAGAAATTTCCTCGAAACCAGCCCGGTGTTCCGTAGTGACAGAATTGATCACAGTAATATTGCCGAGATTCGCGAGCAAACCCGAGCAGGTTACCAACAGGGCTGTGATGATGTAGTAGAGCAATACCAACCGAAGATTGAAGATATCAATTTAAATGGAAACTCAATTCAACTGGTCACTCCGAAAAGTTATAAAAACAGAGACGAAAAGACCGCAATTTTCTATTTATTTGGTGGCGGGTTTTTTACTGGTAGTCCACGGGAAGATCTACGTATCATAGTGCCATTGGCGGATCTGCTGGGCTTGCCCGTTTACGCACCTTGGTATCCACTCTCACCTGAAGCCCGTTTTCCCACAGCTAAGGATATGGTGCTGGATAGCTATCAGAGCCTGGCCGACTCATCTGAGATTGAGAAAATAGCACTAGTGGGGGAATCTGCCGGCGGTAACCTGGCTATTCAGACCCTATTGCATAACCTCGATCGACAGATATTGAAGCCGAGTGTTGTCGGACTGCTTTCGCCCTGGTGCGATTTACAAATGTCTGGTCATAGTCACGATTTGCTGGAGGGCATTGACCCGACCTTAAATCGCGTTTTTCTGGAGGATGCGGTGAATTGTTATCGTGGCGAGCAGGAGGCTGGCGAGATGGGAATTTCGCCGTTACGGGCTAAATTTGATAGCCGATTTCCACCGACGTACATTTCTAGCGGAACAAATGATTATCTTTTAAGTGATACCTTACGTCTAACGACGAGATTGCGAGATGCCGGGATTGAAGTTGAACAGAGTATCCGCGAATCTATGTGGCATGTTTTCGAGTTTTACCCTGAAATGCCGGAAGCACGGCAGTCGTTACAGGCACTTGCCAGATTTCTTCGAAAATATCTATGAGCTATTTAAATTAGTTAATTGAAATTGCTATTTGAAATTGCTATTTGAACTTGGCATCAACGCAGGGTCTAATAGGCCTACTTTTAAATTTGAGGGATTCTTACCATGATGTACACATTTTATTGCCAGATTAAATCGGGCAAAACCCTCCTGGCAGTTTTTATGTTGGTTATCGGCAACCTGATCGGGCCAGCTCATGCGGCAGACGATTTTAAGCAACAGGAACTGGTAGATCGCGCGAGCCTGGCACTTGACTCTTTCAACTCAGATGAAGACATGCAGCAATTTCGTGCCTACGTAAAATATGCTCATGGAATAATTATCGTTCCCAATTTAATAAGGGGAGCGTGGTTAGTGGGAGCTGCAGGTGGTACTGGTGTGCTCTTAGTGAGAGATCAGACATATGGCGGGTGGTCGCCACCAGCATTTTATTCATTAAGATCAATCAGCGCTGGTCTGCAAGTGGGCGTATCTACATCTGAGGTAATCCTCTTGATAATGACAGAGAAAGGTCTGGACTTGCTTGCGTCTAATACGTCAGTGAAGCTGGGCGCAGATGTTAGTGTTGCCGCCGGCACTGCAGGTTATTCGGTAGAGGCTGCTACACCGATGAATTTTAGTGCCGATTACGTGTCCTTTGCCCGATCTAAGGGGGCCTACATGGGCATGGGATTATCAGGAACCGCCATTGTACCCAAACACAATTGGAATCAAGCTTACTATAACGAACCGGTATTGCCTTCAGCGATCACTGCCGGAATTGTAAGTAATTCAGCCGCAGATGGTTTACGCCAGGCTATGGCGAAGTTTTTCACGGACAATGCTTCGCAATAATCCTGTTCCTTATATACGAGTAATTTTTGCAAGCTGCTATACAAACCAAGCTGGCCGTTGTTCTGCACGCGGACATCGTCGATTCCACCCGTCTGGTTCAAGTCGACGAAGTGCGTGCGCATCAGCATATTCAGGACACTTTTCAACGTTTTTCCCAAGAAATTAGAAATTATGGTGGCATAGTTCACGAACTCCGAGGCGACGCCATACTGGCGGAGTTTCCGCGTGCCTCAGATGCTGTAAGTGCCTCATTATCATTCCAGAAGTCCAACCAGGAATATAGTCAGGAAACAAGTCAGCAACTCCAGGCAGCCCTGCGAATTGGTATTTCAATGGGAGAGATTGTCATTGGCAACGGCACCCTGACTGGTGCGGGGGTTGTCCTGGCCCAACGTCTGGAGCAATTAGCCGAGCCTGGTGGAGTCTGTATCCAGGGGGCTGCGTATGAAACCGTACCAAAGAGATTTCCATTCACCTTTGTAAGTTTGGGTGAACAAACTTTGAAGGGTTTCAATGAATCGATAAAAGCCTATAGCGTTTTACTAAACGAATCATCTGACGTACCTGTTTCAGAACATACCAGTGTAAACGCAGACAAACAGCCTGAGATGCCGGATAAGCCATCTATAGCGGTGCTACCTTTCAATAATATGAGCCATGATCCGGAGCAGGAGTTTTTTGCCGACGGCATGGCTGAGGATGTCATCACAGAATTATCACGCCTGCCGTGGTTTTTTGTCGTCGCCAGGAATTCTAGTTTTGTTTATAAGGGTCGCGCCGTCGATATAAAACAAGTGGGGGTAGAGTTAGGCGTAGCCTATGTTCTGGAGGGCAGTGTCAGAAAGGCTGGCAACCGACTACGGATTACCGCCCAGCTGATAGATGCCGGAACGGGCAATCATGTTTGGGCTGAACGTTATGATCGAGATCTAACTGATATTTTTGAGATTCAGGACGAAATAACCCAGGCCATCATCAATGCTGTAGCGCCGGAGTTTGTCTCGGCTGAGCAAAAGAAACAGCAGAAAAAGAATTCTACCGATTTAGGCGCCTGGGAGTGTTTAATGCGGGGTCGTTCTCAGGCCTGGAAACTGGGTAAGTCTGGTCTGGAAGATTCGCAGAAACTTTTTGAACGTGCAGCCGAGTTGTCGCAGCAGCGAATGGGCTTGAGTGATCTGGCCATGGTGCATTTTCTCAAGGCATTTTACGGATGGAGCAGGGATCCAGCGGAGTCATTCCAATTAATGGTTGATGCCGCCGAGAATGCTGTTGCTAGCGATAATCATGATCCTCTAGCATTGACTATACTGGCATGGTCGTACAATTTTACCCATAAGTGGGATAAAGCCCTTAGAACCGTTCGTAGAGCACTTGAAATCAGTCCGAACTTTGCACCGGCCATTGGAGTTTATGGGGCTATTCTTGCTTGTGCTGGCGAGTCGGAAAAAAGCATCGCTATAGTTAAAGATGCTATACGAAGAAGCCCAAGGGATGGCTTTATGCCAATATGGCTAATGGGAATATTTTGGTCTTATTACTCGTTAATGAGCTACGAAGATGCTTTGCAGGCTGCCGGCGAAGGCTGTGCTATCGCACCGGATAATCCTACTTTCCGCAGACAGTATTTAGTTGTATGCCATCTATTGGGTGACAAGACAGAGTGCGATGAAAGAATGGCAGATTATCTTCGGGTCTCTCCCAACGCGACAACAGATGATGCGTTGAGAATTCCCTCCAGAGATCGTGAACAATTAAAAAGGTTCATCACCGCACTAATAAACGTGGGCCTGCCTAAAGGTCCGCAAACTATTGAACTTTACGGTTAGCAGATTCCGCCAGCCGATTTGTAATTGAATCGATTGTAGCAACTCGATCACCGAGTGTAATCAGTCTTCAAAGCCAACCAGTACTGCGACATTCACGATTACCATCAGATCTGTACCATTTTCAGCAGGTACATCCAGACCACCTAGCTCTGCTTCTACAGTAACGGCACCGTAGGGTAATTCTGCTGCAACCCGGTCAGCATCAATTAAATCAGGGTTGCCCGCGCCAACCTTGAGCACAATTTTCATCGAGTCGCGATCTTTATCAATGTGCGGAAAGAAATTTAACGAGGAATGGCGGATGGCATCGGATACGGCTCTGCATGCGGCTTTGGTGTAATCACCACCATGCACATCCACACCCATGCCCATTTCTGTTACATAGCGTTTCATATTGGTTTTACCTGGTAATTTGTTTAAAGCACATCTATAAAACGTGCATTGAGGGAGCGTCGAATTTACTGAGTATTATTTCTTCTTGGGCTTTAAATCGAGACCAGATTCAAAGCCGAATATTTCTTCTAGGTGCAATTTATCGATAAGCCTGTCGACTGCTGCCTGACCATGTTTTTGATGGACTTCGGCCAGGACTAATAAGGCTGATTTTCGGTTATACGAACCGCCAGAATCAGCCTGTATCTGCAGTAATTGTTGGGCTTGCTCAAGTGTCAAATGAATAGCTCGGGATTTGCCTTAGATTTCGAAATCAGTATCCAGTTTCTTTTTGACCGGGATATTTTTCAATACCACGTAGTTTGGTAAGCCATTTTTAAAGGGTGGGTAATCTTCGCCCCGAATCAGCGGTTCGAGATATTCACGGCAGCGTTTGGTGATACCGAAACCATCGCGGGTAATGAAGCTTTTTGGCATCATTTTCTCTACATTGGCGACTTTAGCCAGGCTGGCTTGCTCAATTTTCCAGCGATAAGGCTTGTTTGAGGTGCGCTTAATGGCCGGCATAACGGCATTTTTACCTTTTAATGCCATTTCTACTCCAGCCTTACCGACCGCGTAGGCATGATCTACATCAGTCTTCGAGCCGATATGGCGGGCAGCCCGTTGTAAGTAGTCCGCTACCGCCCAGTGATATTTATAGCCATATTCTGCATTGACCATTTGAGCAACTACTGGAGCTGCACCACCGAGTTGTGCATGGCCAAACGCATCGCGACTGCCAGCTTCGGCCAGGAAACGTCCGTCAGGGTGTTTAACGCCTTCGGATACAACAACGGATACATAGCCGTGCTTCTCGACTTTCTTTTTCACTTCCGCGAGAAATTTCTCCTTATCAAAGATGATTTCTGGGAACAGCACAATGATGGGCAGAGGATTTTTTTCTGTTGATGCCAGCCCACCAGCTGCTGCAATCCAGCCGGCATGTCGACCCATAACCTCTAATACAAAAACCTTGGTAGATGTTTTGCACATTGAAGCCACGTCAAAACTAGCTTCCAGGGTAGACGTAGCGATGTACTTCGCCACCGAGCCAAAACCTGGACAGTTATCGGTAATTGGCAGATCATTGTCGACAGTTTTGGGTATGTGGATGGCCTGGATTGGATAACCAGTAGTTTTCGAGAGTTGCGAAACTTTTAGGCAGGTATCCGCAGAATCACCACCACCATTGTAAAAAAAGTAACCAATATTGTGAGCCTTGAATACGTCAATCAGGCGTTCGTACTGAGCGCGGCTCTCCTCCAGACTCTTTAATTTGTAGCGACAAGAGCCAAATGCCCCAGAAGGCGTGTGTTTTAATGCGGCGATATCCCGAGCACTTTCCTTACTGGTATCGATCAGATCCTCGGTCAGGGCGCCAATAATGCCATTTCGGCCGGCATAAACCTTGCCAATACGGGTTTTATTTTTACGCGCAGTTTCGATAATGCCACAGGCACTGGCATTGATAACGGGTGTCACGCCACCGGATTGGGCGTAGAAAGCATTTTTAATTTTTGAGCTCATAGAATCTGATTCGGTTATGGGGAAAAGAGTTTCTGGCAGTTAAGCCAAAACTTCGCGGGTAGTCGGAAGATTAATGTATTTTACCTTCAATGTTTTACGCTCGCCATGTAAGCTTTTTTGAGACCAATTCAGTCGGCTTATGTGAAGCTTGCATGTAAGGGATTGACACTGACTTTGGTGGGGAGTAGGGTAGCGGCGGCCGCAGGTCCCTGATTTGTCAAGATTTCCTTGATATTGCTGGAGTTTTTTTAAAAATCCAGTAGCAGGGGCGGTTTGGCACGAACATTATAAAGGTCCTCTTAAAGAGTAGCATGTGATGCGAATCATCCTGTTGGGAGCCCCGGGCTCTGGAAAAGGTACCCAGTCGAAAAAACTGGTCGAAAAATACAAGGTTCCGCATATATCTACTGGCGATATATTGCGTGGCGCCGTGGAATCGGGTTCAGAACTCGGTCAACAGGTGCAAAGCATCATGGAAGAAGGTGGTCTGGTTCCAGACGATATTGTAATCCAGTTGGTTAGTGACAGGCTGCAAATGCCGGATACCCGCCGTGGTTTTATTCTGGATGGTTTTCCGCGCAGCATTCCCCAGGCGCAGGAGTTGGATACCCGCCTTAGTTGGGTTTCCCGACCGATTCAGATGACAGTTAATCTGACCGTCGAAGAACCGGTTCTGATCAAGCGATTAGCCGGGCGACTAACCTGCCCAGAATGTGGCGCCATTTATAATTCCTATTTCAGTAAACCTGCGAAAAAGGGTATTTGCGACCAATGCGAAAATATAGATTTATATCAGCGTAACGACGACAACGCCGTTACCGCAAAAGTCCGCCTGGCGAACTACCACGAGGAAACAGAATATCTGGTGCAGTATTATCGTGCCCAGCATAAATTGCGAACCCTTGATGCCGGTGGTAGTCCAGATGCTATTTTTGACCGATTGAATGAAATGGTTGATACCGAGATTCGCCCGCTGGAAAACAAAGTCGTTTCAATCTTGTCTGGTGAAGAAAGTAGCAGTATCGATACCAGTATTGCCGGTGGCAAAATTGTTCGGCAGACATCCATCGTAGAGTCTCGTCGAACGTTGTTGCAACCCCGCCCGGAGTCAGAAAGACTGACATCGGAAACCAAGTCCAAACGTGGGCGTAAGAAAAAGGTGCGGGTTAAGGCTGAACCCATTGTGGAGAAGGTCATCGCGAAAGTACCAGCAGAAAAAGAAGCTCCAGTAGCGGTTGAAAAAGTGTCGAAGAAGAAATCCAGTTCTAAAAAGCCGACCAAAGAGAAACCGATCGTTAAAACCCCAGCCGTCAGCAAAGCTTCAATTAAAAAGAAAACCAGCAAAAAAACTGCGGTAGTCAAGATTACCAGGAAGAAGTCTACTGTTAGTAAAATTGCAAAGAAAAAGGTGGTATCTAAAAAACCTTCCTCGGCGAGTAAAAAGGTGTCGAAAAAGGCGTTGAAGAAGAAAGTAGTTACCAGCAAAGTCGCAGTCAAGAAGGTTTCAGCTAAAAAGACTCTGACAAAGAAGACTTCAAAAAAGAGAGTCATCAGTAGTAAGGCGATGCCGAAGAAGTCGGTTAGTAAAAAAACAGTTAGTAAAAAGAAAGTTGTAGCTAAGGTTGCTAAGAAAGCTAGCCGAGCTACACTTGCGGCAAAAAAAGTCAGTAAAAAAACAGTCAGTAAAAAAACAGTCAGTAAAAAGAAAGTCAGTAAAAAGAAAGTAGCAAAAAAGGTCGTTAGTAAAACTGCTACGAAGGTATCAAAAAAAACTACAAGCGTTAAGAAAACTGCCGGTAAGAAAGCGTCCAAGGCCAAACGCTAGTGAGTTTCTCTGTGGTAACCGGGAGTTATCCCGCAGTTCGGATGCGTCGCTTACGTCGCAGCAGCTTTAGTCGACGACTAGTGCGTGAGAACAGATTGAGTACAGATGATCTGATTCAGCCGTTGTTTCTTTGTGAAGGCGAAAATCATTATGAAGATATCGCCTCTATGCCGGGAATTCGCCGACTCAGCATCGATTTATTGGTGGAAAAAGCCCAGCAGTTATACGCACTGGGCATTCCAGCTATTGTTCTATTTCCGATTATTGACCCTGCTGGCAAATCAGACGATGCCCGAGAGGCCTATAATGCTGACGGGCTAGTGCCGCGGGCGTTAAGAGCCTTAAAAGAGGCCGTTCCCAATATAGGTTTGATTACTGATGTCGCGTTGGATCCTTATACCAGTCATGGTCAGGATGGTTTAATCAACGAGCAGGGTTATGTCGTTAATGATGAAACTGTCGAGGTGCTGGTACGCCAGGCACTTTGTCATGCCGATGCGGGTGCCGACGTTGTATCGCCGTCAGATATGATGGATGGCAGAATCGGCGCCATAAGGACTGCGCTGGAACAGGCTGGTCATATTAATACTATGATTATGAGTTACTCTGCAAAGTATGCCTCGGCTTATTATGGCCCGTTCCGTGATGCAGTGGGCTCTGCCGACAATCTCAAGGGTGGTGACAAGTATTCCTATCAGATGGATATTGGTAATAGCGACGAGGCGATTCGTGAGGTCGCCCTGGATTTGAAAGAAGGCGCCGACATGGTCATGGTAAAGCCGGGTATGCCTTATCTCGATGTAGTACATCGGGTTAAACATGAGTTGGGCGTGCCGACCATGGTTTATCATGTCAGCGGTGAATATTCCATGTTAAAAGCAGCTAGTCTGAATGGTTGGCTGGATGAGAAAGCAGTCGTTATGGAAGCTTTGATGAGTTTTAAACGAGCCGGTGCCGACGCCATTTTGACGTATTTTTCTGAAACTGTAGCCGGGTGGCTGAAAGAGGATGACCGTGAGTAATACCCCAAAGCCAGTAAACATTGTATTGCATCAGGCCTCGCGCACTCTGGAGATGGAGTTTAACGATGGCAACCAGTTTGAGTACAGTTGTGAGTATTTACGGGTTTATTCTCCATCTGCTGAAGTGCAGGGGCATGGCCCAGGACAGGAAGTTTTGCAGCTCAACAAAGAGAACGTCAATATCGAGAAAATCGATCCGGTAGGCAGTTATGCAATATGCCTACATTTTGATGACGGACATAATACGGGTATTTATTCCTGGGAAACCCTGCATATGCTGGGTGTTAACCAGGAGGCGAACTGGCAGTATTATCTGCAACGCCTGGCTGAAGCTGGACACAACCGCAAAGATCCATCGTTGCATTAGTACCTGCAACGCGAGACACTTGAAACAATCCAGTACCTGCCCCAGGTACTGATTTACCTACGAAGTATTGTAAAACGCCCTGCAATCTTTTTAAGTTAGCTAACTGCTAACACAACAATCTATTTGAGTATCATGAACCAGGATAAATCAGCCGAAACCACACACTTTGGTTTTAAAGACGTCAAAGAGTCTGACAAGGCTGGTTTGGTGGGTGAGGTATTTAGTTCAGTCGCAGGTAACTACGACGTAATGAACGATGCCATGTCTTTCGGAGTTCATCGGTTATGGAAAAATTTTGCCGTTTCGCAAAGTGGTCTGAAAACTGGCAATAGTGCGCTCGACGTAGCGGCCGGTAGTGGTGATCTGTCGCGAGAGTTCAGTCGCCAGGTCGGCGAAACGGGAACCGTCATCATGACGGATATTAACTATGCCATGTTGCATCGTGGTCGGGATGTCATGATGGACAAAGGCGCGACGGGCAATGTGTTTTATTCCATAACCGATGCGGAAAACCTGAGTTTTGACAGTGACACGTTTAATTGTGTGAGTATTTCTTTTGGTCTACGCAATGTGACTCGAATCAGTAACGCACTAAAATCCATGTATCGCGTATTACGCCCGGGTGGTCGATTATTGATTCTGGAGTTTTCACGACCCGTATCCGCGCTAATGCGCAAAGCCTACGATACCTACTCATTTAACGTTATTCCACGCATGGGACAGCTAATAGCCGGTGATCGAGAAAGTTATCAATACCTGGTGGAATCAATTCGCAAACACCCCGATCAGGAAACCCTGGCGGAGCTCATGCGAGATGCCGGTTTTGAAGATGTTCGTTGGCATAATCTGACCGGTGGCGTCGTCGCTCTGCATACCGGTTTCAAGTACTAAACACGAAATGATTGTTAAGCAGATCGAACGGGTGATGAATTCTGCCCTCGGCACTGATCCGGACAGCCAGCAACGATTACAACAGCTGAATGGCAAGACCCTGGCTATTCAGCTCGAATCTCTCACCAGCCACAGTTTTATTTTGAGTTTTCAGCAAGCAGAAATTCAGCTGGAATCTGTTAGTGAGATTTCTGATTGCGATGCCACCATTATTGGTGGTCCGTTTGGCTTTTTACGTGGCATGGGCCAGCCCGCGGACCGCCGAATTTTTAGCGATGGCGGATTACAGGTAGAAGGTGATATCCATGTGGTTCAACAATGCGCAGATCTGGTAGCGGCATTTGAGCCAGATTGGCAGGAACGTTTGTCCACCGTTATAGGTGATGTGGCAACCTATCGGCTGGAAACGGTGATTAAGGCTATACAAAGCTGGCTAGCTGAATTTCGCAGCAAGGCCGTTGTGGATAGTGCAGATTACTTGCGTGAGGAGGTTAGGATACTCGCACCGGGCCCGCGAGTGGGTGTGTTCGTGGATAATATTGACGAGCTGGTTGCCTCAGTGGATCGTCTTGAAGCAAAAATAGATCGACTGGAAAATAAACTGGACCTGCCCTGATGAAGCCCACAAGATTGTTACGACTGCTGGAAATAACCCGGGTAATGTTGAGCCACGGTCTGGATGAGTTTATAACCGCCGTAAATCTATTTCGCCCTTATCGCTTTTTATTGTATCTGCATCCGAGCTACTGGGGTAAAAAGTCCGCTGCCCCGCGTGGCGTTCGTCTGCGCGAGGCTCTGGAAGAATTGGGTCCGGTTTTTATCAAGTTTGGTCAAATGCTCTCGACTCGACCAGACTTGTTGCCCGAAGACATTGGTCGTGAACTAACCCGGCTTCAAGATCAGGTGCCGCCGTTTTCGGCCCAACAATCCAAGCTACTGATCGAACAGGCGCTGGAAAGTTCTACCGATGAACTGTTTGCTGAGTTTGATACCCAGCCGATTGCTTCCGCATCAGTCGCCCAGGTTCATACTGCGCGAATGCACGATGGTGCTGAGGTTGTCGTTAAGGTACTGCGCCCTGGCATCGAAGAGATTATAGAGCGGGACCTGGAGCTTCTATATTTGCTGGCCCGATTGGCAGAAAAGTATTGGTCAGCCGGTAAGCGCCTGCGCCCGATCGAAATTGTTGAAGAATACGACAAAACGATTCACGACGAACTGGATCTAATTCGCGAGGCTGCAAACGCCAGCCAGCTAAAATCTAACTTCAAGGATTCAAATCTGCTGTACGTCCCGGAGGTTTACTGGGACTACACCAGACGCAATGTCATGGTTATGGAGCGGATCTATGGCATCCCGATTCGCGATATTGACGCCCTGCATAGCGCGGGACTCGATATGAAACAACTGTCCCATGCTGGTGTTGAAATATTTTTTACCCAGGCTTTTAGCCATGGTTTTTTTCACGCTGACATGCATCCCGGTAATATTTTCGTTAGTGAGTCCGGCGAATACCGAGCCGTGGATTTCGGCATTATGGGTACGCTGAGTGAAGGTGATAAACGCTATCTGGCGGAGAATTTCCTGGCTTTTTTCAATCGTGATTACGCAGCTGTGGCGGATGCGCATTTGCGTGCCGGATGGGTCCCGTCAAGCACCCGAGCGGAAGAGTTCGAAGGCGCCATTCGGGCAGTGTGTGAACCTATTTTCGCCAAACCGATCAAGGAAATTTCCTTCGGGCGTCTAATTTTGCGGCTATTTCAAACGGCCAGGCGATTTAACATGCCTGTTCAACCGCAGCTGGTTTTACTGCAGAAAACTCTTTTGAATATAGAAGGGTTGGGCCGACAGCTATATCCCGATCTGGATCTTTGGGATACTGCTAAACCATTTCTTGAACGATGGATGAGTGAGCAAATTGGCCCGCGTGCGGCCATCAAGGGATTGCGCAAGGAATTGCCACGATTTATGGCCCTGGGTCCAGAATTACCGGGTCTAGCCCATGAGTTATTACGCCGGGTTCGAGATGAAAAGCTGAGTGTTATCAGCCACACACCCGAGATTCTTGAGCTTAAAGAAACCATTGAGGGTAATCATCGCCGTACTACCCGAGTTTTACTGGGTTGCACGCTGATTCTAATAGCTGTGCTACTTTATCTGTTTGGAGAATTCCCTGCTGGTTGGCTGAATATACCACTGCCGAGTTGGCTACTGCTTATTACAGGGGTGGGGGCCACTCTGTCCGGATTTCGATCAAAACGTTAACTCGAACAGAAATATCGAAAAAACCTTGCTAAAGTCGAATTATATGTGCTAATTTAGTGAATCGTAAGCCAAACTTGTCGCGAGGCAAGGACGGAAAGCCACGGGTCTCATTGAGATAGCCGGGTTGCCAGTATAAATATTACTGACATCTGACTGTATCAACCGGGCTTTCGTAGCACCGGTTTTTTTGTACCCGGTGGCTTGCGAAATGCCACTAAGCGTGGTCGTGACAGAATTGTTACGGAGCGTGGCTCGACTGTTATGGTCGAGTGGGGTACAGGCGAAGAGAAGGGGCTACTAAATATAAAATGTCCCTCATACAATACTTTCTAACAGGATGTTCAGAAAATAAAAACCTCGTGGGTCTTTACGATCCACGGGGTTTTTTCTTGTCTGAAGCTAAAAATTATTTTCTGAATTTGCTCATATCACGATAGCGAGTAGACCTGCGGAATTGTATGCTTGCCTATCAAATAAATGGTTTCCCGAACAGACTTTTATAAAAAGGAAAAACGGCTTTATGAGCGACATTGCCGAATATCAAAAACATTTACACAATTATCCGCAGACATCCTGGCTCGATGCCTATGTCGCAGACGTTTGTGGTCGAGCGATCGGCAAACGGCTACCCCGATGCCAGATTAAGTCACTGTATTCATCGGGCAGCCCACTGTGTGCTGCCATGCAACTGGTGGATGCCCTGGGCAGCTCAGCTGATCCCATGGGTTATGGGTTTTCGGACGGTGATCCAGATGCTTATATAGTACCCATCGAAGATACCCTGGTGCCGGTGCCCTGGCGCGATGATAAATATGCACAAGTGTTGTGCCAGTTCATCAGCGGGGAAAATCAACAGCCACTATGGCATGAGCCAAGGCATGTATTGCGTCAGGTACTACAGCGTTTTCAGGAGTTACAACTTACGCCAGTAGTGGCAGTTGAACTGGAGTGCTACTTACTACGACAACAACGCCTGGAAGATGGCACAGCAATGCCCGCCAGCTCACCGCTAACGGGCCTGCCCGAAACTCAAGGCAGGGTCCTGAGTCTTGAGAAGCTGGATGAGTTCGCCGAGCTTTTCGATGCTATTAACAGTTGTTGTGAAATTCAGAAAATCCCGGCGACAACGATGCTTAGTGAATACGGGGCTGGTCAGTTTGAAATAAATCTACAGCATCAAACTGATGCACTACAGGCTGCAGACCATGCCGTCATGCTGCGTCGAGCTATAGTAGGAATGACGCGAAAGCATTCAATGGATGCGACATTTATGTCCAAGCCATTTGCCGATCAGTCAGGTAGTGGTATGCACATTCATGTGAGCTTATTGGATAAAAATGGTGATAATGTTTTTTCACCCAAAAGCGCTGACGGCGATTCAATACTGCAACAGGCTATCGCCGGGTTACAACAGACAATGGCCGAGTCTATGGCGATTTTCGCTCCGAACTTGAATGTATATCGACGATATAAGCCTGATGAATTTGTACCGATAACAAAAGACTGGGGTGAGAATAATCGCTCGATGGCATTTAGATTGCCCATTAGCGACGCAGATAATCGTCGCATCGAGCATCGCGTTTCGGGAGCCGATGCTAACCCCTATCTGGTAATTGCAGCCGTACTGTCTGGAATTCACCATGGGTTAACCAATAAGCTTAAAGCGACTCCAAAGGCGCGAGGAAATGTTGGGGCAGAAGCGGACGCTTCCCTGCCAAATACCCTGTGGGATGCCCTGGCGTGTTTACGTGAGTCTAAAGTGCTTCCTCAGTATCTTGGTGATTCTTACCCGGGCATGTATGCTGATGTAAAGCAGGCTGAACTAGATAGTTTTCTCGAAACAATTTTCGCCCGCGAGCACCAATGGTATTTGTAAACACATGTATAGATTTAACTGACGAGGAAAATTGTTAATGAAGCGTTTTTTTTCTGGTCTATTATTTGGCCTGGTGTTTGGTAGCATAGCTGGTGTCGCAGCCGGTATTTTCATTTTTCCTTATTTGTTTCCGCCGCCACTAGTTAATGAAACCGTGACAAATGTTGATAGTAGGAAGGTGCTGGCCACCGGTCAGTTTATTCATGCCAATCCAGATGATCCTGTTCACTATGGCTCCGGTAAGGTGACGGTTTATAGCGACCTGCTCCATCTTGAAGCAGACTTTAAGGTTGGCCCCGGTCCAAAATATCACGTCTATTTAGTGTCAGAAACCGAAGTCGGCACAAAAACAGCGGTGCACAACACCATGTTTGTCGATTTGGGTCGACTTAAGTCATTTCAAGGCAGTCAGAATTATTCTATTCCCCAGGGTGTAGAGATTAAGGACTACCCCCATGTTGTTATCTGGTGCGAACAATTCAACGTTTTGATTTCACCAGCCAAACTAGCCTTGTAATAACAACTCCGCCTTTTCCTCTCCGGTCTGGCATTCATTGCGTATGTATTCCAACATCCTGTGGTTTTCAGCGATAACGCTATTGTTATATCTGATTTTTGGATTGTTTCTCTATCTGCGTCAGAGTCACTTTCTCTACTTTCCTACAGAGTCAGTACATGTAGACGAGATTCATTTTGAGTATTTTCGCAGTAAAGATGTCGAGATAAAAGTCTGGGTTGCAAACCCGCAGGGCGACCAGGCGATTATCTATTTTGGCGGTAATGCGGAACAAGTCGCAGAGACCGCCCTGGAGTACAAGCAGCTGTTTCCCAATAAGGCTGTCTATCTGCTTAACTATCGAGGTTATGCTGGTAGCAGTGGTTTTCCAACAGAGTTAGGGCTAAAGGAAGATGCTTTAACTCTGTTCGACCGGGTTGCAAAAAAGCATCAGAATATCGATTTAATCGGCCGTAGCATTGGCAGTTCTATGGCTTTGCATGTAGCTGCCAGACGCACTATTCGAAATTGTATTTTGGTCACACCTTTCGATAGCATTCTAAAACTGGCCCAGCAAAGATTTAGTTTTTATCCAATCAAATGGCTTCTACGGGATAAGTATGAGTCCTGGATAGATGCTAAAAATATAGATTGTTCTGTGCTAGTAATAGTTGCTGAGGAAGACCGAATCGTGCCGCGACAAAGTAGTGATCGTTTAATAGCTAACTTGCCTGCCAACAACCTTGTGGTAGAAATTTTGCCTAATGCTGGTCACAATCGTATCGAAGAAAATGGCCAATACTTTAATCTATTGAAAGAACACCTTACTGGTTTTAAAGAGAACTAAATGAACATGCAAAAACCTCTTGACCCAAAATTACAGAAGGTCTACTCAAACCCAGAAAACAAACGCCAGTTATTTGATGATTGGGCCAGCACTTACGATCACGATCTGATAAATGACCTCGGCTATGTGGGGCCTCAGGTAGCCAGCAAAAAACTGATGGATCTGATTCCAGACAAACAGTCAACTATTCTGGACATAGGCTGTGGGACCGGCCTGGTCGCTCGTCATCTGGCAGAAGCGGGATATAGTCATATTGATGGCAATGATTTTTCAACAGAAATGTTAGCCAAAGCAGACGAATGCAAAATTTATAATTCCCTACAGCAGCATGACATTACAACGCCTCTTGATAGCATCGGTAAATATGACGTCAGTATCAGTGTCGGTGTGTTCGGCTTTAGTCCGTCATCTGCAGAACACTTGATGAATGTAATTAATTGCAACAAGAAGGGTGGCCCTGCCATTGTTACAATTAATGGTAAAGCATGGCAAGAAAAAGACTGGGTGGGGCAACTGCAACGTTTTAAACAAGATCATCCTGAAATTAATATAGAAAGTGTCGAACCAATTGATTATCTAACCGGCCAGGGTATCGACGCTCGATTGCTGGTGTTGCGGCACACGGCCTAATTTTTGCATACCCATTACCGGGAGTTATCTCAAGCTATGTCAGACCTTTTTAACCCAACTTTCAAGAGCCAGCTGATCACAACCAGTGGCGCAGAAATATTTGTTCGCCAGGCGGGTTCTGGACCAGCGTTACTGTTATTGCATGGTTATCCGCAAACTCACGCTATGTGGCATAAAGTTGCCGCGCAGTTGGCGCAGAATTTTACCGTTGTGTGTCCGGACCTGCGTGGCTATGGCGATAGCAGCAAGCCACAGACGACTTTGGACCATGAGCCCTATAGTAAACGGGCCATGGCTCGAGACATGCTTGAGGTCATGCAACAACTGGGCTTCCAGAACTTTTCAGTTGCAGGTCATGATCGAGGTGCTCGGGTTACCCACAGGTTGTTACTGGATTACCCAGATCGAATAGATAAAGCCTGTGTGATGGATATTGTGCCGACACTACATATGTTCGATACAACAGATCAAGCCTTTGCCACGGGCTACTATCACTGGTTCTTTTTAATTCAGCCTGACGGCCTGCCAGAAGCTATGATCGGTGCGAATGCCGAATATTATTTGCGTAAGAAGATGGGCAGCTGGAGCGCCGAAAACGCAGATTTTGACAATAGGGCTATGGCCGAGTATATCCGCTGCTTTAGTAAGGCGGAAACGATTCACGCCACTTGTGAAGACTACCGCGCGGCGGCAGGTATCGACCTGGAACATGATCGAGCCAGTCGTGATCAGCTCATCTCCTGCCCACTACTGGTGTTATGGGGCGCGCGTGGATTCGTGCATCGAAATTATGATGTCCTCGATGTGTGGCGAACTTATGCCACCGATGTTCGTGGACAAACACTGGACTGTGGGCACTATTTGCCAGAAGAGCAGCCAGCCGATGTAACTCAACTATTGCAGGATTTTCTCATTAATGACTGAAGCACAAATTTACAAACCAGAACATTTAGGTGGGCTTGAATATCTGGAAATGGTACTACGAGGGGAGCTACCCATGCCGCCCATGGCGAAAGTCATCCCAATGCAGTTCGTCAGCGTTGCTGAGGGGTTCGTGGTGATGAGTGCCGTAGCCGATGTAAGTCATACCAACACTATCGGTGGTGTACACGGTGGATTTGCCGCCACATTGTTAGATTCAGTAACCGGTTGTACGGTACACTCGATGCTGGAAGCTGGAATTAGCTATACCACTATCGGGCTTGAGCTTAAGATGCTACGTCCTCCACCGCTGAACGAAACCATGATTATGGAGGGACGTATTGTGAATATTTCCAAAAGACTGGCGGTAGCCAACGGCGTCGTTAAAAATCAGCAAGGCAAGCTGGTGGCAGAAGGCAGCTCAACTTGCATGATTTTTCGATAGAGCTAATGAAAGTTCTATTACAAGATCACTTGTTCTTTAGTTCCATTTCACTGGCACATTGAACGCAAAAACGGCAGGACGGATCAATCTCCAGGCGACCAATAGGAATAGCGTTATCACACTCCTCGCAATAGCCGTATTCATCTTCTTGTAGTTTGCCCAGAGCAACTTCGATAAGCTTTAGTTCCTGAATGCGACGACGTTCCGCATCCAGATTTATCTCATGAGTTTGTAAGGCATCCATGCGAGACAGGCGGCCAAGCCGGGTTTGATCCAGCGTTACATCGTCGTGCTGAACAGCGCCTTCGCTGTTTTTGAGCAGGCGTTGCCGTTCTGTTAACAGAGTATAGAAATTCTGATTTTGCATTACGGCATTCCTGAACGAGCTATGTGAAGTTGTTAACCTAAAGAAACCTTTGGTAGCTTGCCTAAAGCCGTTGCAATGCTCGCGGAATCATGTTCATGATCCTGCAATAAATTAGCGTTGTAATCTGCATAGGCCTGCATATCGAAGAAGCCGTGACCGCTTAGATTAAATACAATACTACGTGAGACATTTTCTTCACGGCATTTAATGGCCTGATCCATCATAGCCTTTACCGCATGGGTAGACTCTGGTGCCGGCACGATGCCTTCATTTTGAGCGAACAGAACACCTGCTTCAAAACACTCATTTTGTTTGTAGGCCACAGGGCTAGCAAGGCCTAGCTCTACCACCTTTGACACCATCGGCGCCATACCATGATAGCGCAAGCCGCCTGCATGAATACCAGGTGGCACGAAAGATGAACCAAGGGTATACATGCGTACCAGTGGCGTGAGATTACCGGTGTCACCAAAATCGTAGGTTAATTCACCTTTAGTCATGGTCGGACAAGAAGCGGGCTCTGCGGCAATCACTTCAATTTCCTTACCGTTGCGCAAAGCATCGCCAATAAACGGAAAGGCTAACCCGGCAAAATTACTCCCACCGCCTGCACAACCGATAATGATATCAGCATGATCATCCGCCAGCTCCAGTTGCTTCATAGCTTCCTGCCCAATCACTGTTTGATGTAACAACACGTGGTTAAGCACACTGCCCAGTGAGTATTTGGTGTCATCACGGCTGGCAGCGCGCTCTACCGCTTCACTAATAGCAATGCCAAGGCTGCCGGTGCTGTCAGGATCATCTGCCAGAATCTTTTTACCAATCTCGGTAATGTTACTCGGGCTGGCGACACAGGTAGCGCCCATGGTTTCCATAAAGGCACGTCGATAGGGTTTTTGGTCGTAGCTAATTCTCACCATGAACACTTCAATTTCAAGACCGAACAATGCACCGGCAAAAGCCAATGAAGAGCCCCATTGACCGGCACCCGTTTCTGTAGCGATTTTTTTCACGCCTTCTTGCTGACAATAGAAAGCCTGTGCCACCGCCGTATTCGGCTTGTGGCTTCCTGCTGGGCTAACACCCTCGTATTTATAATAAATTCGCGCAGGTGTATTCAGAGCCTTTCCAGCCGACGCGCACGATACAGTGGCGAGGGACGCCATTGACGCAGAATGTCGCGCACCGGATCAGGGATTTCTATATACCGCTCGGTGCTAACCTCCTGCATGATCACTTCCATGGGGAACAGCGGCGCGAGGTCACCGGGGCCAATGGGCTGTCCAGTGCCAGGATGTATAACAGGATCTAATGGCGAGGGAAGATCCGCCGCCAGGTTGTACCAGAATTTAGGAATCTCCCACTCTGGCAGAGTGTATTTGATGGTATCCGACACAATGTACTCCAATCGTGAAATTAAAAACTTTGCTTGGTGAAGCAAAAACTAAACCTAGTATCCCGTTGATACACCAATGCATCAACTACCAATCACGATACTAACTCTTAGATTACTCGCCGGGCTTTCCAGTAGTGCTTATCCCAGTAACTGGAATACAAAGAAGAACGAGTTACTCCCTTACTCTCCGACGCATGAATAAACTCTCCACGACCCACATAAACTCCTACATGATAATTCGACCAGCCCGTCTTAAAGAAAACCAGGTCACCGGATTTCAAACGACCCTTTGACACACGCTTACCAATCTTCGCCTGATCAGATGTATGCCTGGGCACATGCCGCCGGTAAACATTGCGATAGGTAAGCTGAACGAAGGCAGAACAATCCACACCACTACGGTTGGCGCCACCCCAGCGATAGGGTGTACCGGACCAGATCTGGTAGTGACTCATCAGGTTGGGAGTGACAGTCTGTCTGGACTGGGTGGCCTGGCCCCCGGGAGTGAATCCTGTACTCGCGCAGCCGGATAAAAATAGGGCTAAAATCATGCTGAAGATGGCAGCTAAACGAAAATTAAAATTCATAACACAGCATTGTACCGTAAGTCTTCTTGGGAAGTTTGGAAGGGGGGTAATTCACAAAATGCTAGGTATTTTGACTTCGGACTTTCTTAAAAAATCATACATTAATGTATGATTGTGCGAACTTATTAGGTTTTGAAAGTTATCCTAATAATTTACTAGCATTTAGTTACCGTAGGGTGGTTGGTACCCTTCATTTTCACGACAAATATTGTCAATGATGAGTTGTGATTTTTAAGACTCGACATGATCTTATACTTGCCATCAATAGCGGCCATAGTTTGACTTTTCACTCTGTCTCTTCAATACTCTGAACGGTCGTTGGAGAGTTTGTAGAATTGAACCAAATTAATGGCAGCTATTTATTAAGTGCAGACGTTCTTCAGT
>JBLHGU010000061.1:0-25358 GCA_047615875.1 Parasphingorhabdus sp. | reverse complement strand
TTGCAATGCACGGAAACCGCGCTCCAGATCAGTCACGACGACAGCCAATGTTGCAAGTCGGCGCTGACTTTTTTATAACTGTGTCCCAGTCGCCTTTGTCTTTTTGACGGTACAATTTTGCGTTGCCGTACCAGTAACTATTGTCGTATGTGTTTAACCAGCGCCAGTCCGGATGATGTTTCAACAATACCCATACCGGCACACCGAGGCCACCCAGCAGATGGGCAACCGAGGTATCCACACTGATGACCAGATCCATGCAGGCGGCTAAGGCTGCGGTATCTGCAAAATCCAGTAGTTGATCCTGAAAATCCAGCATATCCAGACCGGGTGCGTGGGCGGCCTGGATGCCTGAATCCGAGTTTTGCAGGCTGACAAATTGAATGTGGTCCGCCAGTGGCGCCAGGGCAGCCATTACTTCTATGGGTACACTTTTCTGACAGCCCCGTCGCTCACCCCAATCTACGCCCGTTGCGGGATTGGCGCTCCACATAAGTCCTACTCGTTTGGTTTTGTTGGCGGTTGGGTTTAGTGCAGATAGTCGTTGGCAGATGGCAACAACTTGAGCAGGCTCGGCCTTAAGATAGGATTTAGCCGGTGTATCGTTGACATTAAACGGACCACGCCAATTACTCAATGAACAGAACGGCACTTCATAATCAATGTGACCTAAATGGTCTACGCTGGTGGGGTTGCCAACAGCGTTATGTGGAACCACTTCGCACTCGGAAAAGCTGGTCGCAAACAACCGCACCAGGGAGGGATGGCAGGCCAGGATAATCTTTCCGCCCTCGGTAATAAGGGCAGGTATTAACGAGGCAAACATCATCTCATCACCAATACCCTGTTCACCATGAACCAACAATGTTTTATCAGCTAGCGCTTCGCCCTGCCAACGCGGATATTCAAAGGGGTGTATGGCAATACGGCCATTGCCCTCTATTCGATAACGAGATTCGTACAGAGGCCAACCGCATTTTAGATCACCTTCAGCGAGTAACAAGTGAGAGTACTCCCAGCGCGTCAGTTCTTTGTCTTTGCTGGGCGTGGCCAACGCTTTTTCGAAACAACGTTCCGCGGCCCGCGGGCGTCCGGCACCGTTATAGGCCACTGCCAGTCGATGCTGTAACCCTGGATAATATTTTTGTAATTCGAGCAGACGTTCAAAACAGGATGGCTGCATCGAAGTGTTCATTCACTCGTAAGAGATCGCCATAATTCCACAAAGCATCGGTGTGATCAGGTTGCTGTCGAATACAACGATGGTAGCTCAACATAGCCAGTTCCGTTTGATTCGCCTGCTGCTGCAAGACCGCCAAATTATAGTGAAACTGGGCCTGGTCTGGATTCTGCTAAACCGCTTCACGTTGATACACCAGAGCATCATTAAACTCACCCAGATTGGCGTGACTCATGGCGATTAATTCTAGTAACGTACCATGCTGTGGTGCGTGAGCCGGGGCCTGGTGAGCAAAGTTCAGTGAGCCACGGCTATCTCCTTTGTTATAGGCTGCGAAGGCTTTGTTAGCGATTTGGTCTGGAGAAGTTGTCACAGAATTCTGTCAGGTGGGAAATAGATAAAGAGAATTAAGCAGGCTTTTTGATGCTCGATATTTTAACAGCTAAGACATTGTCAGGCATTCTGGATTATATTGGTGGAAGTTTATTTTTTAGCCTGTGTGATCCCAATGAATTTAGAAGAATACGCCAATCTTGATGCAATAAGTCTTGCCACCCTGGTCCGGCAGGAACAGTTATCTGCAACCGAAGTTGCCACTACGTCCATTGGTGCTATCGAACAGTTAAACCCCATACTCAATGCGGTAGTCATGAAAAATTATGACAATGCCCGTAAACAGGCAGCAAACGCATCTAACACGAGTCTCGCAGGTGTGCCGTTTCTGATCAAAGACGTTAACGTTTTTACCCAAGATATGCCGACGACATTTTCCTGTGCTTTTTTCGAAACTGCAAAACCACGGCCTGACAGCCTGATAGTTAAACGCTGGCGTGAATCAGGCTTGATGGTGATGGGTAAATCAAACACACCGGAGTTTGCCGAAGATTTTGTTTGCGAGTCTACATTTCGTGGCCCTGCACTTAACCCCTGGGATACAACCATGACCACCGGCGGTAGCAGTGGTGGCGCAGCGGCAGCGGTAGCATCCGGCATGGTACCGGTAGCCCATGCTACCGACCTGGGTGGCTCGATACGAATTCCTGCGGCCTGTTGTGGGGTTTATGGCTTAAAGCCTACCACTGCGTTGAATCCTGTCGACTATTGCCGTGCTGAGCTTGCTAGCGGCTTTAATTCAGACCATGTGGTGACGCGTTCGGTAAGAGACAGCGCGGCGGTGTTAGACGCCACTGCCCTGCCCGTGCCAGGTTATCGTTATCAACAACAGCGCCCGGTGGAATCCTATCTGGCTGCCTTAAACGATAAGCCACGAAGTTTACGTATTGGTGTCACCACCATGACACCCATGGGTGATCGGGTGCCCCAGCGTCAGCAGCAAGCGGTAGCATTGATTAGTGAACTACTTGAGAAAAATGGCCATCATCTTATTGAGTACCATTATCCAAAAGAACTTGAATTCGCCGCCTGGATGGATGCCCTGTGGATGTTTGATGTGGTAGATGAAATTGATCGACGCATTAAAGAAGTCGGGCGCGAGCCGCGAGATGAAGAACTTGATGCCATGACCCGCCACATTCGAGAACGTGTCGCAGAGATGTCTGCCATGGATCACTATTACGCCCGTGTGGCGGCCCACAGCAATAGCATAATGCTGATGGGGTCGATGACCGATCTCGACATGGTGTTGTCCCCAGCACTCGGTAGTGATCCCATTCCTGTTGGTTCTATGGACAGTAGAACCAACGCTTTTGACTATGCCACCTGGATGTCCCAGGGCAACACCTTTGCACCCTATTCCTATATCTGCAATATGACCGGTCAACCCGCGGCCTCTGTGCCGGTGTTTGTAGATGATGGACCACCGGTTGCCATTCAACTGGCCGGGCAGCTAGGTGATGATCTGAGCGTTCTGCAAATATCGGCTTTTATTGAGGCGGAAAGACCGTGGATTCAACGTAAGCCGCCGATATATGTAAGTAATTTTTGATCGGTATGTTGTTTGTAAACGGTAACGGTCGTATAAGCTTGCAAAACTTGGTTCACAGCACTAAATGCTCTTATACTTTTGTATTCATTCGGCAGACTGTATGACCAAACAGACTTTAACCAGCCAACCGGCGCCTTTTATGTCATCCATTATTAACAAAATATTCCACTGCGCATTTCTATCAGGAGTAGCCCATGAACAGTGATGACTCGTTGACATTGCGGGCGCTCGATCGCACTCGATTCGCCACCTATTGGCTGGATAGCCTGGGCCCGGATAATCTCGAAGCCAGTTTAAAGCAAGATACACGCTGCGACCTACTGGTAGTTGGCGGCGGCTTTTGTGGTTTGTGGGGCGCTATACAGGCCAAAGAACAAAATGCCGATCGTGATGTAGTGCTTATAGAAGCGAAGTCGGTTGCCACTGGTGCCAGCGGACGTCCGGGTGCCATTATGTCTACCTCAGTGATGCATGGCATTGATAACACCGAACGCATGTTTCCATCAGAAGTTTCCGAGCTGGAACAACTGGGCCGGGAAAATATGGACGCCTTTAAACAGGCCATCGAACGCTACAACATAGATTGTGATATCGAATGGGGTGGCGAGATGAAAGTGTCTATTGGCGATCAGGGGCTGGATACTATTGAAGAAGATTATGAGCTGTACAAAAAATATGGCCACGAGGCGATAAAACTGGATAAACAGGGGATTCGCTCGGAAATTAACTCACCGATTTTTCATGCAGCGGTGTGGTCAAAAAAACGTAGTGGCACGATTAACCCTGGCAAGCTGGTACGTGGGCTTAAGCGTGTGGCACTGGAACTCGGTGTTAAGATGTTCGAATTCACTCCC
Source organism: Parasphingorhabdus sp. (assembly GCA_047615875.1). GTDB lineage: Bacteria > Pseudomonadota > Gammaproteobacteria > Arenicellales > CAJQKF01 > JBLHGU01. The sequence continues at coordinate 21,379 of JBLHGU010000061.1, read as the reverse complement.
CTGCTCAGTAGTCACGATAAAGGCAAGACTGTCGAAGTTAAAACACCCCATGCAAACATCACCGCCAATCGTGTGTTGCTAGCGACTAACGCCTGGGCTGCCGGTCATAAACGTATCAGCAGCAGAGTGACGGCTATTCGTGACCGCATACTGGTTACCGAACCACTCAGTGAGGCGCAAATCGCGCAAGTTGGCTGGGCTAATCGACAGGGCATTTACGATACCCGCACACAGCTTAACTACATGCGCCTGACCAAAGATAATCGAATTTTGTTTGGTGGCAGGCTGGGCTATTTTTACGGTAATAATACCGACCCAACTCATGACAAAACCCCTGCGCCTTATGTAAGGCTGGTGCATTCTTTTTATCGTACCTTTCCACAACTGCGAGAAGACATTCGCTTCTCCCATGCCTGGAGTGGGCCGATTGGTTTAACTACCCGAATGGCGGTTCACTATCAGAAATACTTTGGCGGCAAGATGGTGTTTGCCGGTGGCTATTCCGGCTTCGGTGTTACCGCATCACGTTTCGGCGCACGAGTAGGACTGGCCTTGTTAGATGGCGATGACATCCCGGAAACCCGCATGGCATTCGCTAAAACTATGCCGGGCTATATTCCACCAGAACCGTTTCGCTGGATCGGCGCATTGATAACCATGTATGCCCTCGATACCTTAGACGAGAAAGGCGGCTGGCGAAAACTGTGGGTGAAACTGGTGGAAAAAATGGGCTTTCCGATTACGCTGTAAATACAGTAATTAGACGCTGACTAATTGCTATAGATTTAGGAGCCTGGCAACCTCTGCGCTACTACTGCCAAATCTCTCGAAAGAGTTCTGCAAGTAACTCAAATTCCTCATGCCGTGGTGATGACGATCGCCATACCAATCCGATCTGACGTGAAGCCGGTGACTGTAGTGGGATCAGGCGAATCTTCTGATTAAAGGCTACAGTCGTTTCAGCCGCCATTACGGGTAGCAAAGTAACGCCGATTCCCGAGGCAACCATATGGTTTAGCGTTTGTAAGCTCGTGGCTTCAAATTGAATGCGCATAGGTGAACTGGATAATCTGCAAGCATCAAGAGCATGGTTGCGCAGGCAATGGCCTTCTTCGAGCAACAACAGCGGTTGATTGAGGAGATCGTCGTTTGAGATTAAGTCACTTTTTGCCAGGCTATTTTCGTCAGAGCAGGCAAACAGAAACTCATCATCGAATAACATACTCACCGTTAAATTCTCGGTTTCATAAGGCAGTGCAATCAACGCGATGTCGATATCACCATTACGCAAGCGATTTAAAAGTGTATCCGTTTGCTCTTCGCGCAAGTAGAGTTGCAGCCTGGGATACTGCTTCGCAAGGACAGGGAACATTCTCGGCAGCATGAACGGACTAATGGTTGGAATAGCACCAAGTGAAATCTTCCCCGTCAACGGCTGATGTTGCGTGGACGCGAGCGCCATAAGGTCTTCAGCATCGAGCAGCAATGCTTGTGCTCGTTCTGCTATGGCCTGGCCGATTGGTGTCATCAGAACCGTTCGCTTGGTTCGTTCCGCAACCGAAACACCGAGCACGCCTTCCAGATCACGAATGCCCGCACTTAAGGTCGATGGTGTGACGTTACACCGTTCAGCGGCCTGGCCGAAGTGCTCGGATTCGGCAAGGGCGGTTAGATATTCGAGTTGTTTGAGGCTGGGTAATTGCTTCATGCCTTTCTCTACTATTCGTAATAACCGAATAATATAACCATTATATATTGATTAACAATATTAAATTTGCTGCGTATAGTTACATCATTCTGATCATCTGGTGAGAAATACGAAATGCAAAAAACCATAACCATCGACACTAAAGGCAATAATCATGAGTAAAACTGGACAAAACAAATGCCCTGTTATGCATGGGGCAACAACCGAAAGCGGTATGTCGAATGTGCAATGGTGGCCTAAGTCACTGAACCTCGATATTTTGCACCAACACGACAGCAAGACCAATCCAATGGGCGCGGACTTCAACTATCGGCAAGCAGTTCAGACACTCGATTTCGACGCATTTAAACAAGACCTACAGGCGCTGATGACGGATAGCCAGGACTGGTGGCCGGCAGACTGGGGCCATTACGGCGGCTTGATGATCCGTATGTCCTGGCATGCCGCGGGCACCTATCGAATCGCGGACGGCCGAGGTGGAGCGGGCACAGGCAATCAGCGCTTTGCACCACTCAACTCGTGGCCGGACAATGTCAATCTGGACAAGGCGCGTCGCCTACTCTGGCCGATCAAGAAGAAGTACGGCAACAAGCTTAGCTGGGCCGACCTGATTGCTTACGCAGGCACGATGGCCTACGAATCCATGGGCCTGAAAACCTATGGCTTCGGCTTCGGACGTGAAGATATCTGGCACCCGGAAAAGGAAACCTATTGGGGCTCGGAGAAGGAGTGGCTAGCACCCAGCGGTAGCGAAAATAGTCGCTATTCTGGCGAACGCGATCTGGAAAACCCACTGGCTGCGGTGATGATGGGACTGATCTACGTTAATCCAGAAGGTGTTGACGGCAATCCTGATCCATTGAAAACAGCACAAGATGTACGCGTCACCTTTGAGCGCATGGCGATGAACGATGAAGAGACCGTCGCTCTGACTGCTGGTGGCCATACCGTTGGCAAGGCTCACGGTAATGGTGATGCCGCGCTACTTGGTGCAGAACCTGAAGGCGCTAACATTGACGAACAAGGATTAGGTTGGAACAACACAACTAGTCGCAGTACCGGGCGTGACACCGTTTCCAGCGGTATTGAAGGCGCCTGGACCACCCACCCGACGCAGTGGGATAACGGCTATTTCTCCCTACTACTTAACTATGAATGGGAATTGAAGAAGAGCCCGGCAGGCGCGTGGCAGTGGGAGCCGATCGACATCAGGCAAGAAGACAGACCCGTTGATGTCGAAGATCCTTCCATCCGTTATAACCCCATCATGACCGATGCCGACATGGCCATGAAAATGGACCCAGAATACCGACAAATTTCAGAGCGCTTCTACAACGACCCTGAATATTTCTCTGATGTATTTGCGCGGGCATGGTTTAAATTGACGCACCGTGACATGGGTCCGAAGGCGCGTTATATCGGCCCGGATGTACCGGAGGAAGATCTCATCTGGCAGGATACTGTTCCTGCCGGCAGCACTGATTATAATATTCAGATGGTAAAGGACAAGATTTCAGCCGCTGGATTGAGTATTAGTGAAATGGTTTCTACAGCCTGGGACAGTGCCCGAACCTTCCGTGGCTCAGACAGGCGCGGTGGTGCCAACGGTGCCCGCATATGCCTGGATCCGCAGAAAGACTGGCAGGGCAATGAACCCGCTCGTTTGGCAAAAGTGTTAACCGTTCTGGAAGGTATTGCAGCTGAAACTGGCGCCAGTGTGGCCGATGTAATCGTACTCGCGGGCAATGTAGGAATTGAACAGGCAGCCAGGGCCGCTGGTGTAGATGTGGACGTTGCGTTCACTGCTGGCCGCGGCGATGCGACAGAGGAAATGACCGATACCCAATCCTTCGAGGTACTGGAGCCTGTCCACGATGGCTACCGAAACTGGTTGAAGAAAGACTATATCGTTAGCGCGGAAGAAATGATGCTGGACCGCACACAACTAATGGGACTGACCGCCCATGAGATGACAGTATTGGTCGGTGGCATGCGCGTGCTTGGCACCAACTACGGTGACACCAAACATGGCGTGTTTACAGAGCGCGAAGGTGCGCTTACGAATGATTTCTTTGTCAATTTAACAGACATGAATTACACGTGGACACCAGCTGGTGAAAATCTATATGAAATTCGTCAGCGCAAAACCAATGAGCTTAGGTGGACAGCAACACGGGTAGATTTGGTGTTTGGTTCCAACTCCATCCTGCGCTCTTATGCCGAAGTGTATGCACAGGACGATAATCAGGAAAAATTCGTGCGGGACTTCGTCGCCGCATGGAGCAAAGTGATGAATGCTGATCGCTTCGATCTAACCTGATTCACAACCCCACGCCGCTTTAATTAGTGGCGTGGGGTATGGTGTGGTTCTTATTTGACTTATCAAACAACCGTTACGAACTGCGAGCTGCCGAAACGTTTGTTAACCTGGTTATTCGAATTGAGTATGTTTTGAAGGATTGAAAATTTAATGACCGTCAAGTTTTTGCCCAGAACAGTCAGTCAACTCAAGTTAGCAAGTTCACAAATCAAAAGCCCAATGCTGATATTCAACGGTTCGCACGCAGTCATGTACGGCGTCGACAATCGACCATAGGTTTTTGAAGGAAACTGTACTGTTGATGAGAAGAAAGGCAAAATATATTGCCTTGATTCTCCAGGCAACACTTAAGCGACGGCCGTCACAACGTTGATAGCTGTGGGAACAGCCAAACCGTCCGCGTCCTGATATTGCTGGAGTGCGGCATTTACTTCTTCCACAATGGCAACCCGGGCTGCTTCGCTGGCGGCAGCGACCATCGTGTTCAATGGAACCCGAGCGGAAATGTACCGTTTCGTAAACGCCTCTGCTGATGGGAAGCGAACTTTCTTCACTGTTGGAGAAACCACCACATCACTGAACCCGGCATAAATCACGAGTTCCTCAATAACTTCGGCATTACCAAACGAAAACGGCTCGCGCCTGACATTTGCCGCCTCAGCGCTGACATGTCTTTCGAGTGCATCTGCCATCGCCTTGCCGCCCGGCTGATGTTCTACGTCGCGCCATACACCGAGCACTAGCTTGCCTTTGGGTACTAGCACACGCCGCATTTCACGTAGAGCTGCTGATTTGTTTGGGAAGAACTGAAGCCCCTGCTGGCAGAACACGATATCAAATTCTGCGTCCGCGAAAGGAAGCACCGTCGCGTCTCCCTGCTCCCATCGGATTGCTACACCCGTTCGTCGAGGCAATGAGGCGGCGACATCAAGCCACCCAGAATTAAAGTCGAGGCCTACCACGGTTCCCGTCGATCCGACTAAGGGAGGAATGAGGCGGGTTACTGTGCCTGTACCGCACGCGACATCCAACACATTCTGTCCCGGCTGAGGGGCACCGAGTGCTACCAGATCCTTGGCCCAAGGCAGGAATTTCGAAGGAACCAACAAGTTTTCATAGAGTTCGGCAGGTTTCTCATCAAAGTACCATGGCTCACTCTGTAGCATCGATAAGACCCAAAGGAAGTTTCATTTTACCATTCAAACTAACAGTTTTTTTCATTGACATTATGCGGTGTATTTCGCCTGGATGACTGCTATCGGGAATGTGTGGAATAAATAGGTACACAATTGTTCCAAGGTTCTATCTTCCACAGCTGACTCAATTTAGTATTCTACGGCCTGTCTGAAAAGTCACGAGTGGGTGAATTTTTCGCTTGATTGTTACTACGGGTTGAAGCAAAAATATTCCATAGCACAGCCACAAAAACTAAACCACCGCCAATCCATGTTTGCAAAGAAGGTATGTTGGCAAAAACTAACCAGGCCCACAATGGCGCTAACGGTGCTTCGCCAGTGCTAATCAATGCGGATTGTGATGCTGGAATTAACCGAGCGCCTTCAATCATAAAGATGGTAGCTGCAGCAAAGACGATGCCAAAGCACAAGAGCCATAAAAGGTCATACAAACCAACATCGAAAGGCGAGCTTAGAAACAAACTGATAACGACATGAATGGCAGCAGATAGGATTGTCGCTAAGACCATGGGTCTACCCGGATACATCCGAAAAATAACAACCAGTATTGCCATGCCGATGGACATGCATATGGCAAGAAAGTCGGCTAGCAAGTTGATAGAACCTAGCGAGCCCCTGACCATAGTGATTACACCGATTAAACTAATTCCGGCGGCCAACAACGTGATTAAAGAAGATTTCTCTTTCATCAGCACCCAAGCAAGGATGGATACAATAAACGGCACGACCACGTACATAATCGATACATTGGCAATGCTTGTATATTTAAATGCACTGATAAAACAAACTGTCGCGGCGGCTCCTACGAATACAGAAATCCAACCCGGATAGCCTAATCGTTGAAACTCGTTCTTTAGACTCTCTGCACTTTCAAAGTAGACATAAACCCCAAGTGCAATAACGGAAAAAAGGCCGCGCCAAAATAGAATGATCCAGACATCTTGCTCGATGCCTTTGGCAAATAGTCCAACGGTACTCCAGACAATTGCTGAAATACTGACTAAAACAATTCCATACTGGTAAGAAGACTGGTTCATCGTTGAGGTGTATCAGAGCTATATTTCATGATCACTGAATTCAGCAGACGCCTGGCCGTAGATTTCTTCAGCATCTGGTCGATTCCAATATCGGTTAGGGTTATCTTTATCATCCAGATATTTAGAATGACTTGACCATATCTCATCAACATGAACAGTGGGTTCCTCTTGAACGCTGTACTCGAATATCAACTTAAAAGCCGTCCTTAGCAAAACGATATCAGGTGATATCGTCAAAACAATTTCACTTGAATTGGTAGTCTGCACTGTGCCTTCGTCGCCTGCATGAGATCCGGCCAAGGCGCTAAAGGTTTGCCTGCCCCCATCCCGAATAAATAAGCAGTGATCAGAGGCTCCTTGTTTTAGCTCAAGCTTACTGCCTAGATAATTCGCGAGCTGTTCAACTCCTCCAACGGGGCATTGAATTGTAATTCGCCACTCCTTTTTGAGAACCGATGAATCAAAATCAAGTTAGTCGGGAATATTCATAGGGTTTGTCATAACTTTACTTGTTTACTTCATCATATTGGCAATAAGACGAGAGTGTAGTCTTTTATTTTATTAATACATCGACTATTATCGAAGTATGGATGTAACACTAAAAATGGCAGCGGTTGCTTCGGCAATGTCCTCACCATCTAGACTAAAGATGCTTGAAGCTCTGGCCGGTGGAGTGGCGCGATCAGCAATCGATTTAGCGGTAATTGCCGATATTCAACAAAATACAGCCACAACACATTTACAGTCTTTAGGCAAAAATGGCTTGGTTAAGGTCATCAAACAAGGCCGCTATCGGTTTTTCCAAATTGCAGATGATAGTGTGGGAGATTTAATTGAGGCACTCGGGAAGCAAACTGGGCATTCGATCAAATCAAATATTCCACCACCGATGACAGAAATGGCATTTGGTAGGACATGTTATGACCATCTAGCGGGTTGGTTGGGGGTTCAGCTTTCGGATAGCATGAAGGCAAAAAAGTACGTGGAAAACACAGGTAAGTTATTCAACTTAACGACAGTAGGTCAGCGTTTTCTGGAAACTGAGTTAGGTATCGATATTGCTGAAATTCGTAGTAAGCGCCGTATGTTTGCACGAGCATGTCAAGATTGGACCGAGGGAGAAGCGCACATCGGAGGTGCATTAGGAGCTGAGTTATTCTGTTATTTTGAGAGAAAGAAGTGGGTAAAGAAGGATGCAGAGTATCGGGAAGTTTATTTACTTCCAAAAGGGAAAGTTAATTTCAAAAAACATTTTGGAATACAGACATAGATTCAGCATTGAAAGATGGTTCAAAAAGTCGCGTTTTCTCGCTACGTTGCCCTTTTCGGCCATTCTAGCAACACAATTTACTATTTTATGAAGTAGGTTTTTGGCCAATTTCAACGATCTCAAAATCAGTAAGATCTTCCTAGTTCTTCGTCCATTCTTGAAATAGGCTGGCGTCGTCTGTCTCCATTAATTGAAAACATCTGTCGCCATCCTTTTCTAACCAGCTGTCTATATAGTGCAATCCTTTGGGCATCATTCGTCCATCGCGGTGGAAGCGACCATACACTTCCTCCAAACATCCATCGCGAAGTGTTTCAATTACCATGTATCTGGCCATAGTTTGATATCAAATATGTATATTCTTTTTTGCGAGCTATCTGTAAAAAGCAGATGGGCTCGATAACTAAATTAAGTACTCTACGGCCAAAGAAAAATCAATTCGAACCGCAGTTTTATCTAGTCTGATCGTGTCTAAATGTTTACACTTCAGTTCACCACCAACACCGTTGGCGCATGATTAACTGCTTCACAAGTACCCTCTGTAACAATATTAGTTTCTCCCAGTGTCATAGTTAAACCGGTGGTGTCGTCCAGCAAGATCATGTGCATGAAGAAAACCATACCCGGTTGTAATACATCTGGATGATCTTTCCAGATCATTGGCCAGTCCATCCAGGTTGGTGGATAGGAGATTCCCAGCGTGTAACCGCAGGCGGTTAACGCTGCGTGGCCATAGCCTGATGCGGTTAATGAATCAACATGGGCCTGGTACAACTCACCGACGGTATTGCCAGCCGTAAGTTTTTCCTTACAGGATTGCAGTGCATCAAAGCAGGCTTTGAACATATCGGTCTGCACAGGTTTGGGCTTGCCGGTTACCACCACACTCATGGCAGCGGCATGATAGTGGCGATAGGCAGCGGCAAACTCATGCTGCACCTGATCTTCCGCAGCAACATGATTCTTCGCGGTATGGTAACGCACCATCAATGCATCTTCCCCTGCACCCATGGGCCAGCGGCTGGCGCTGGGATCACCATCAGCAGACATGACTTTCTGCATCATTGCGCCATAAACATCGCCCAGAAATACGCCGGGAACAGATTGTGTATGAGCAATATCCCAGGCCTGATCACTGATCTCGCCGGCACGTCGAACATAAACAAGCTCTGCGTCACTTTTCACCAGACGAATCTCACGAACCAGATCAGAGGCGTCGCTGGTGGTGCAAAAACCTTCCAGCGCGGCATCTACCATGCGACTGCGTTGCCCGGTTAAACCATAGGCATGGTATTCAATGCCGATCTTCTTATTCTGCGCACCGTACTCTTGCATAATGTCACGAAGATCAATGGCCGGGTTTACGCCATCGCCGTCTAGCCAAATTCGAATATCGTCGATTACTGAGGTTAGTCGAGACTGGATACGATCGGCGGTTCGTGTCATAAGAAACAGCTTGCCATCTGCATCTATATACATGGCCTGGAACATGGAGTAACCAGAGGTATCGTAGCCAGTCAGGTAGTACATCGACTCCTGTTTAAATACTAAAAGCCCGTCCAGTCCTTGTGATTTAATGGCCGCAGATACCTGTTGCTGACGCTGTGCGAATTCTTCTTTGCTGAAATGTATGGCCATAATCTTCAATAATCTGTGAATTTAATGGGTGATTCTGATGACAAAACGGTGAATTCGTCAACCCTGTAATATTATTCGACTTGCTACAGGCTATATCCCAAGTCCTCCATTACCCGTTAAAATATAGCTTCACCTACTGGAAATCTGATTATGTCTCTGTGGTTTACTCAGTCCGAGTTTGAACTTCGGCAAGAAAAAGTTCGAAAAGCATTACAGCGAGAGAATCTCGACGGAATTCTGCTGTTTAAACAGGAGTCGATGTACTACCTGACTGGCTACGATACCGATGGTTTTGTACTGTTCCAGACGATGTATTTTGGTGTGGATGGCACACTCACCCTGGTCACCCGATCTGCGGATCATTATCAGGCACAGATCACATCAAATATTGAAGACATTAGAATCTGGGTAGATTCGGGTACACAAAATCCTTCAGTCGATGTGGCTAAAATGCTCAAGAGCCACGGCCTACAGAACAAGCGCATTGGAGTTGAGTACGATGCCTATGGTTTGTCGGCGAAGCGTGGCATGCTTTTGCGGGATTGCCTCGACCCTGACTTTAATTTGATAGACGCCTCCGATCTGGTGCGTGAAATTCGTCTGGTCAAAAGTGATGCGGAACTCGACTACTTAAGAAAAGCCGGAACCATTTGTGATCAGGTCCGAGATGTTGCCATTGAAATGTCTGTACCAGACGCCAACGAGGGTGATATTCGAGCCGAAATGCATCGGGTTATCTGGCACAACGATGGCGATACACCGGCCCATGTCTGGCCCATGGGTGCAGGAGTGAAAGCCCCTCTGGTCCGCTATCACACCGGCAGCAGCACCATTGGTAAGAGCGATGTGATGTTTCATGAATTTGCCGCTCCTTATCGTCATTATCATTCGGCGATGACCCTGGCAGTTGCTACTGCGCCGGTTAATGATCAACTGTATGAAATGTTCGACACCTGTCGCAATGCATTGGAAGCTGTCGAGAAGGTTTTAGTGAAAGGCAATACCGTAGGTGACCTGTTTGAGGCACATCGTCAGTCTTATATCGACGGCGGGCACGCTGATCATTATCTAAATGTTTGTGGCTATAGCATGGGTGCCGTATATGGGCCAACCTGGATGGAAGATCCTCTTATTCGGATGAATGACCCGCAGATTTTAGAACCTAATATGGTATTTTTTATGCATATGTTGATGGTCGACCGTGATCAGCGCCTGATGATGTCGTTGGGAGAACAAGCTATAGTGACAGACTCGCAATGCGAAATAATTACCCATGCGCCTCGTCAGTTGCCCATTAATAGTTAACAGTAAAAACTTATGAACAAAATCGATTTAAATGCAGACCTGGGCGAAAGCTACGGCCCATGGAAAATGGGCAACGACGAAGCATTACTGGAAATAGTCAGTAGTGCCAATGTCGCCTGTGGTGGCCATGCTGGCGACAACGACATTATGTTGCAGACGGCTCGCTTGGCTAAGCAACACGGTGTTGTCATTGGTTCGCACCCTGGCTTCGAAGACAAGCCTGCTTTCGGTCGCCGTAGACTCCCCCTTACACCCATTCAGATCGAATGCCTGATTGCTGCTCAAACTGGAGCTTTAACTGCCGTCGCGCAGCTGGAAGGTGTTCCTGTGCGTTATATCAAGGCCCACGGCGCACTAGGTTTATGGGCGGCAGAAGATGAAGCCGTTGCCGAGGCTATCGTAGGTGCGGTTAAGAGCATGCCATCAAAACCCGCGGTACTGGCAATTTCTGGCACAGTGCTTGATGTGGTTTCTCGCGCCTCAGGATTAACCACCTATTCGGAAATATTTGCCGACCGGGGTTATAACCAATTGGGTCGCCTGGTGCCTCGATCTGAACCTGGTGCAATGTTGCATGATGCGAATATGGTGGTTGATAGAATTCTGCAGTTTATGGAAACCGGTGAGATGCCGACGGTAGATGACGGAATCGTTAAGCTTAAAGCGGATTCGATTTGCGTCCATGGGGATGGAAAGAATGCCATTCAACTCGCCACCGAGTTAAAGGCCGGCCTACAGCAGGCGGGTATGCAAATAGTACCTTTTTTAGACTAAATTATTGTGTTTGAAAGCCCGGTCATTCGCGCCGTTGGTGACGCGGGTCTGCAAATTGATTTCGCAGATAGTTTTAGCGATGCCGCACACGAACAAGTATTGGCGTTGGATAATACCGTTAATCAGATCAAGCCCTCTGGGTTAGTTGAAACTATTCCTTCCTATGTTAGCTTGCTGGTTATTTATAATCCTTTAGAAACTAGCTACGCAAGGTTGGCGTCTAGCATCGAAAAATTGCTTGCCTATCCCGAGGTTGTTGAACATAACGCAACCCAATGGACCGTACCAGTTTGCTACGACGATGAATTCGGATTCGACCTGGCAGAGGTTTGCACCCTCACAGGCCTGTCGGCCCAGGAAGTTACGGCCGCACACGAACAGTCAGTTTATAAAGTGTATATGTATGGCTTTGCGCCGGGCTATGCTTATCTCGGCGGCGTACCTGAATCTATTCGACTATCAAGGAAAACCCAGGCTGTTCGAGACATTCCAAAGGGCAGTGTGATGATTGCTACGGAACAGTGTCTTGTTACCACACTTAAAATGCCTACCGGATGGTGGGTGATCGGGCGCTCTCCTGCTCGAATTTTACAACCGGAAAGTGATAACCCCTTTCCTGTTCAAGTGGGAGATACCGTCAGCTTTCAAGCTGTTAACCGAGCCGAGTTCGATGATCTTTTGGACCATGATCCCAGTGGCGGTTTAACGTGTTAACCACTCTGCAAGTACAGCACTGCGGGCCATTTGTTTCTTATCAAGATTCCGGTCGATCAGGTTATATGCGGTTTGGCATTCCTCATTCGGGTCCCATGGATCGGCAGAGTTTCACCATTGCTAAAGCAGCTCTTAATAATCTCGGCGGAGACACGCATATTGAAATCTCTCTGGGTGGGCTCACACTTAAGTGCCTTGAAGGTGGTGTGACTACGGCATTGGTCGGTGGTGCATTCGACGTGGCCATCAATAATCATAAAGTGGATTGTTGGTCAGTATTCAACCTGGGCCCACAAGATACGTTACAGATTCGTCCGGGCAAAAGTGGTAGCTGGTGCTATCTTGGGTTTCTAGGTGAGGTTAAAGCAGCCAGCTGGCTCGGCAGTCAGTCCAACCATCTAAATTCAGGGCTATGCGGACAGACGCTTACGAGTGGATCTACTATAGAAATCGAGAACTCACTTACCAACTCGTCACTTCAAGGCCCTTTACCAAATCTGAAACCTGAGAAAGGTAACAAGCTTAGGGCCGTTCTTGGTCCACAAGATCGCTACTTCGCAACTGAAACTGTCGAGTTATTACGCAGCTCCAAATATACCGTAAGCCATAGTTATGATCGAATGGGTATGCGGCTAGATGGGGAGAAGATTCAATGCGCACAAACTATGGTTATGCCATCTGAGGGGCTGGCTAGAGGCTCTGTTCAAATTGCCGGTGATGGAACACCTACAATATTGCTTGCAGATCATCAAACCACCGGGGGCTATCCGAAAATTGCCACCTTGGTTACATCAGATCAGGACAAGGCGACTCAATTACGCAGCGGCGACGATCTGGGCTTTGAATGGGTATCCGTGGAGGATGCCAGCCAGATTTATCATGCAGATCACACCAGGCTACAAGACTATTGTTCGTCTTTGCAATCAACTCGGGGAACTTTAGAAGAGCGGCTTCGTCGATCAAATTTGGTCAGTGGTATGTACGCTGACTGAGAAAATCTGTGGCTGGTGGTATCATTGGTACATCGTAATTCATGAGTAGTCGACCAATCTGAACTTGGTCAGGCCGCTTCAGGCTAATAAGTCAGGAAATATTTATGCACTGGAACATCTATTTATCTGGAGAGATCCACTCCGATTGGCGCGAGCAAATAATCTCCGGGGCCGAAGCACTAGAGCTTCCTGCTACTTTTCATTCCCCAGTAACAAACCACGATGCCAGTGATGCTGCCGGCGATCTGTTGGGTGATGAATTGAATAGTTTTTGGAGGGATCATAAATCTTCTAAAGTGAATAGCATCCGAACCAAAACCTTGCTGGATATCTGCGACCTGGCAGTTATTCGTTTTGGCAACAAGTTCAAACAGTGGAATGCCGCCTTTGATGCCGGTTACTGTGCGGCCGCCGGTAAGCCTTATATAACTCTGCACGATGAGGACATTATTCATCCTTTGAAAGAGGTTGATGCATCGGCCATGGCCTGGGCAACCCGCCCGGAACAGATAGTCAAAATCTTGCAGTACACTATGACTGCTCAGTAACAACCTCTCTAGTTTCGTAGCGAGTTCATCAAAATGCCGCAATCAGAATTAATCCTGGAAAATTTTATTGATCTAGATCTGTATCCGATCCATGAGCTTGAGAGTAAAGTAGGCAAAATGCTGATTGATCGTTGTCATGAAATGATGGCTAACGAATCAATTTGTGTTCTACCGGGTTTTCTTCGAGAAACTGCACTCAACCAACTCAAGGCAGAGCTAGTTGACCTGGAGCCCGTAGCAAGACAGGTAGATTTTCAAACCACACTTTATGGCTGGATGGATAACAGCGGATTCGTTCCAGAGCACCCTCGATCCAGGTTATTAACCCGTCGCTGTGGTGCATTAACCACGGATCAGTTGCCACAAAAAAGTGTTTCAAAACAGTTATTCCAGTTTGATGAACTGACTGAGTTCGTTCGCCAACTATTGGGTTTTGAAACGCTATATCGGTCCGCCTGTCCGCATATTTCGGTACGCGCCAATGTAATGCAACAGGGTGATGAATTTGGCTGGCACTTTGACACTAACGATGGCGTGGTGTCTTTCATTATTCAAAATGCCGATAATGGCGGTCTGTTCGAGTACGCACCGCTGATTCGCAGCGAAAGTGATGAGAACTACGCCGGCATCGAGGCCGTTCTCGCTGAGCAGGCTTCAATCACCACGGCTGATCTTTCAGAAGGTTGTTTTAGCCTGTTTCTGGGTCGTCGCTCCATGCACCGAGTCTCATTTGTAGAGCAATCCGAGCATTGCCGACATAGTCTGCTATTCAGTTATGACCAACAACCCGGCATGGTATTTTCAGAGAAAATCACACGACGGCTGACAGAACCTTCCTCAGAACCCTTTCTTGGCCAAAATACGTCCACTAATTGAACCGGCGGAGAAATCAATCCACGCCATTACATACTGCAAGTCGATGAGTTAAGATAGTTTCTTTTTTTGGAAACCCCCGAGCATGCTCACGGTAATTTCTCCTGCCAAAACTCTGGATTACGAAACTCCTGCCCTAACAGAGGAATTTACCCAGCCATCCCAGCTAACCCAGTCCCGTAAACTGGTGCGTCGTCTGCGACAGCTTTCCGCCACAGACTTATCCAGTCTAATGAGTGTTAGCAGCAACATCGCCGATCTTAATCGGGATCGTTTTAAAGCCTGGAAAACACCCTTCAAACCGGAAAACTCCCGACAGGCGTTATTTGCCTTCAAAGGAGATGTTTATATTGGTCTTGATGCGTACAGCATGAATCAGCAAAACATCGATTTCGCTCAGAACCATTTGCGCATTCTGTCAGGACTTTACGGTCTGTTGCGGCCTCTGGATTTAATGCAACCCTATCGTCTGGAAATGGGCACGCGACTGGATACCGAACAAGGCAGCAATTTGTATCAGTTCTGGGATAAGCGTATTACCAAAATTCTCAACCAGGAACTGAAATCCCTGGGTACAGATACGTTGATTAATCTGGCCTCTAATGAGTATTTCAAATCCGTAAAAGTAAAATCTTTTCGCGGCCGAATAATCACGCCAGTTTTTAAGGACTATCAGAGCGATCAGTATAAAATGATTGGCTTCTTTGCCAAAAAAGCCCGTGGCATAATGTCCCGCTTTATTATCGATGGCCGTATAACCGAGGCCGAAGAAATAAAGCTATTTGATAAAGAGGGCTATGGATTCAATGCCTCTTTATCTAGTGAACAAGAGTGGGTATTTACCCGTAAGCAATAGTTTTATGTCTGCCTGTAACGGGTTGGCTTAGGATCAAAAACCATGACGACAACCAGTTCCTTACTGAACCGCGCTTCTAATAACCGCTACGGCTTATACATCAATGGTCGCTATGTTGATTCTGCGTCCGATCGCTATATTCCCAGCGTTAACCCGGTAGATGGCGAGCCCTGGTATGAAATCAGTGATGCCAATGCCGTAGATGTCGATGCTGCCGTAAGTGCTGCCCAGGGTGCATTACGGGATCCAGCCTGGTGTCAGATAACTCAGACTGCTCGCGGCAAGTTGTTACGTCGACTGGGTGATTTAATTGCCGAGCACGGTGATCGCCTGGCTGAAATCGAAACTCGAGATAACGGCAAGTTGATCCGTGAGATGCGTGCACAGATGTCCAGCCTGCCGGAGACCTACTATTATTTTGCTGGCATGTGCGACAAGATTGTCGGCGATACCATCCCAGTAAATAAACGCGATGTTTTTAACTTCACCCAATACGAACCTGTGGGTGTGGTAGCGGTTGTTGTTCCCTGGAATTCACCGCTCTATCTATTGGCCGGCGCATTGGCACCCTGCCTTGCAATTGGTAATAGCGTGGTTGCCAAACCTGCGGAGAATACCTCTGCATCGGCTATGGAGTTTGCCGCCCTCATCGAAGAGGCAGGCTTTCCTGCTGGGGTGTTTAATGTATTGACTGGCCTGGGCGAAACCACTGGCGATATGCTCACCCGACATAGTGGCATCAATCGTATCGCCTTTACTGGTGGCACAGAAACTGGTCGCAAAATCGCCGCCAACGCGGCGAGCAATCTGGTGCCATGCACCATGGAACTTGGGGGCAAGTCACCCCATGTGGTATTCGCCGACTCTGATCCTGACCGCGCAGTGAATGGCATAGTGGCCGGGGTATTTGCGGCCGGTGGGCAAACCTGTATTGCAGGGTCGCGTTGTTTTCTAGAAGAAACTATTTTCGACTCCATTGTGGAAAAACTCGGTCAGCGTGCAGAGCAAGTGATCATTGGCGACCCGATGCAAGATGACACAGAGCTAGGCCCTCTGGCTCTGGCCAGGCAACGAGACCGGGTGGCCGACTTTGTCGCCTCCGGCGTGCAGGAAGGCGGACGCATTCAAGCCGGTGGCAAACCACCCAGCCTGCCGGGGTTAGAAAATGGTTTCTTTTACGAGCCCACGGTATTTACCGATGTGAGCAATGACATGCGGGTTGCCCGGGAGGAAATATTTGGGCCGGTTGTAGCCGTAATGCCATTCAAAGACGAACAGGATCTTATCGCCAAGGCCAACGATACGGTGTATGGCCTTGCCGCTGGCATCTGGACTAAAGACATTGATAGAGCGATGCGTTTTGCCCGTGATATCGATGCAGGCACGGTCTGGATAAATACCTACCGCAGCGCTTCTTTCATGTCACCATTTGGCGGATTCAAACAAAGTGGTTATGGCAAACACAATAGCTTTGAAGCGATTCGAGAATACTCTCGATTAAAAAATGTTGTAGTGGACTATTCCGGCGCCACTCAGGATCCATTTGTTCTAAAACTGAAGTAGTCATCATGAAATTTTCCATCGCTATAAATATGAACCGTTTCTCTGCTAACGAGAAAATGACCGATGTCGTTGCCAATACTACAGAGATGGTAAAAATGGCAGATCAAGGTGGTATGGAAGCGGCATGGGCCTCTGAACATCATTGCATTGAGATGACTATTGCGCCGAACCCTTTTCTGCAGTTAACCCACTGGGCCCAGCATACCAGCAACATTCGCCTCGGCACAGCGGTTATTTGCGCGCCCTATTGGCATCCCATCAGAGCGGCAGAAGAAGCGGCTCTGGTCGATTTATATAGTGATGGCAGGCTGGAACTTGGTCTCGCCCGTGGTGCATTTCAGTATGAGTTCGATCGTATGGCCAAAGGCGTATCGCAGAAACTCGACGGTGGTGAGTACCTATATGAATTATTACCAGCTCTAAAAGCATTGTGGGCTGGAGATTATCAACACGATGGCCGATTCTGGCAATTTCCCAATGCCACTGCAGTTCCTAAACCACTGCAGACGCCACATCCACCGTTATGGACAGCCGCACGCGGGCAAGACACTTTCGACTGGGCAGTAGAGAATGATCTGAACGTCATGTCTACACCGCTGCAAATGCCGTTTAGTGAGGTAGAAGATTTAGCCCGCAAGCTAAAAGAATCACTTGAAAAAAACCCTGGCAAACCTCGACCACGCTGGCTGGTATTGCGTAGTACCTGTATTTACGATGACGCTTCATCCTGGCGAGTACCTGTGGACGCAGCTAGGTATTACTCAGCACAGTTTCAGGGTTTGTTCCAGACCGGTGGCGAGGTGATTAATGGCTTCCCCAAGACTGTAAATTTAGAGCAGAATTCCGAAGCAACTAACTTTGACGCTGAAACATTATGGCAAAGCATGTTGTTTGGCACACCGGAACAGGCGGTGGAAAAGTTGAAGGACTATGAAGAACAGGGTGTTGATCAATTTTGTTATGGGGCTAACTTTGGCCTTGATGCGGCCACTTCACTACGTTCGCTGGAATTATTTATCACCCGTGTAATGCCACACTTTACTTAACAGCCATATTCCAATGAAGATTAATCTTACCGAACAGGGGCAAGGCGACCCGCTCATATTGATCCATGGTCTGGGTAGTAACTTACAAAGCTGGGACACTAGTGCCAATTTACTTTCGAAGAGATTTCGTGTTATTCGTTATGATTTACGCGGGCACGGCCTGAGTGATGTTCCTCAGGGACCCTGGGTGCTGGATGAATTTGTCGATGATCTTGAAGAAGTCTGTAAAAAAACAGGGGTAGAGCAGGTCCGTTTGGCTGGCTTTTCTCTTGGCGGGCTTATTACCCAGGGCTTTTGTCTGCGTCATTCGGAACGCGTAAAACAGGCAGTAATTCTAAGCGCCATTGCCGGTCGTACCGAAGAGGAGCAGCAACGGGTTGCCATTCGCGTGCAAAATCTGGAACAGAATAAACTCGATACCAATATAGAACTGGCTTTGGAACGATGGTTCTCGCCACAGTTTAGACAACAGCACCCGGATCGCGTTGCGGGAAGATTAGCGGCGCTAAAAGCCACTGATCCAATAGGGTATCTGCATGCCTACAGAGTATTTTCTTTAAGTGACCTCGGTGATCAACTCCATCGAATCACCACACCTTGTTTAGTTATGACGGGTGAGGGCGACCCAGGCTCGAATGTGCGTATGGCAAACTTCATGCATGAAGAGATTGCCAACTCTCAACTGGATATCTTACCGGTGCTTCGACATAGCGTATTAGTAGAAGCACCTGAACTGATCGCCAGCAAACTCGATCAGTTCTTTCAAGTTCCGTCCTAATCCAGGCCACTACCCGCTATTAGTAAATCTCGAAGTGAGCATTACGCGGTTGATTGCCACATATTGCAGTAATGTCCTGAGGGCATGCAGACAGGCAGATAACCAGATCCATTTCAGCACGCATTACGATGTGGTCACCGCGTTTGGTAGTCGGTGGATTAGGCTTTATAACTCCATTGGCTTCAACCGGCGTGTTCTGCCATAAGTTGAATGGCGATGGCAACTCCCTGGGCTGCACACCAATGGCTATTAATGCTTCCCAATAATTATCCGTACAGTTGCGGTGATATTCCTTACAACCGAGCATTTCATAACGATAACGATCACAGGCCGCCAACAATGTATCGTGGGTACCCGGTGCGCTATCCTGCATGATCTTAAGGATCGGCCGACGCTGATTGGTAATCATGGTATCGCCCTTCTTCGGACACACACGTTCCAACGATACCCGGCAATGTTCAAGAGACATGAACTCGCCAGGGTTCTCAGCATTTAAGGCCCAGCAGTCAACCACCTGAGTGCCGTGGGTGTTTATAACCTTGATGCGTTTACCGCGCTTAACGAATGCGGCTATTCCATGACGAGCTGGAATGCTGGTTCGTTTATTATTACTGGATACCTTTGCCATGATGAACTCCTCGAATTAAAATTATCAGAAGTGAAATTCTACCCATTGCACTAACCTTTAGGTAGTTAAATACCTTATGAGACCCAACCCAGAACCCTGCTCACTTTTACGCTTTCTACACAGCAAAACAAGGGGTATCAATACACTTATTGAATCGCGTTCCTAAATCTCCAGTATCTCTGCGGCTCCCTTCATATTCAGTAGAAGATTGATTCCCCAGGCTTTTTCCACAAGCATGAGGTAAATCGCCATCACCTTTAGCCTCCATAATAAAGGGGCAATTTGAGTTTACAATTATTCATTGATATAGTACACATCCTTAAGTACACACATACAATATAATGTCCACTGCAACAAGCCGAGTATTCAACAACGGGAACAGCCAAGCTGTCAGAATTCCTCAGGAATTCCGGCTAAATACAAGCAAGGTACAAATTTCGAGGACCGAAGAGGGCGATCTTGTAATTCATCCCATCCCAGAGCAAAGGGGAGATGCCTTATTCGAGGTGCTTTGTAGTTTCGATGAAGAATTTGCCAAAGTCCTACAGGAGGACAAGGAGAGTCAATCGTTGCCCCAGGATCGGGAAGACTTATGAGGTATATGCTAGATACGAACATCTTGATCTACCTGCTGAAAAATCGTCCGCCTTCAATCGTCGCCCGGGTAAATGAGCTACCACAGGAATCAGAGCTCTGTATGTCCTTCTTCACCTATGCAGAATTGTTGAAAGGGGCGGAACGAAGTACCAAAAAGGCTCGAGTTTTAAAAAACCTTGAACAACTTACTCGCCAGATCCCAGTGGTTTATAGTGTTAACAAAAATCTGTGTAAACACTATGCAATTCAGTTTAGTGGCTTGAAAATTGCCGGCACTCCCATCGGGGCAAATGATCTATGGATTGCTTGTCATGCACTTGCTGAATCCATGACATTGGTTACCCATAATACCCGCGAATTCAATCGTGTCTCAGGGTTGGAAATTGAGGATTGGGTCAACTAAACTGATTAATGTTCTCCACCCATTCGACCGCCTCTAACATCATAATCCACTACCAACCCATAATCGGGATCGTCATCGAGATCGACCATTAGCTGACCTGCGGTAGTTAATAGCTTGTGACAATCGTGGGTAAGGTGCCTTAATTGCAATCTTTTACCTGCACGCCGGTATTTTGCCGCAACTGCTTCTATAGCCTGTAACGCTGATTGATCCACGATGCGGGAATTAGCGAAATCCAGGATTACTGATTGTGGATCTTGACTGGCATTAAAGGATTCTTGAAAGCTGGTTGCTGATCCAAAAAACAGCGGACCAGAAATGTCGTAAACCCTGGCACCGATCTCGGTGATAGAGTTTCTCGCCTTAATCTGAATTTTTGAAGCCGCGTTCCAGGCATACACCAGGGCCGAGACGATTACACCGACTACCACAGCGATAGCCAGGTCTTCTGCAACGGTAACAGCGGTTACCAACAAAATAACAAAGGCATCGGTACGGGGAATGCGAAATAGTATTCTGAGGCTTTGCCAGGCAAACGTCCCGATTACCACCATGAACATCACACCGACCAACGCTGAAAGCGGAATCAGTTCAATTACCGGGCTGGCGAAAAGAATGAAGCTCAATAAAAACAAAGCTGCGGTAATGCCGGACAATCGAGACCGACCACCGGACTTCACGTTAATCATTGACTGACCAATCATGGCACAACCACCCATGCCACCAAAAAATCCGGTAACGGTATTAGCAGTACCCTGGGCGATACATTCCTGAGACGCGCCACCGCGTTTGCCGGTGATTTCGCCTACAAGATTCAGAGTTAGCAGGCTTTCGATGATGCCAATGGCCGCCAGAATAATAGAGTAAGGCAGAATTATTTGCAGGGTTTCGAGAGTAAAGGGAACCTGTGGAATAGAGAACTCAGGCAGGCCTCCTTCAACTGATGCGAGATCGCCAACCCGTGGTACGGGAATGTCGAAGAAGATCACAACAGCGGCAACACCGGCTATAGCAGCCAATGGTGCCGGTATATGCTTGGTCACCCGGGGAGTGAAGTGAATAAGCAGCATCGTTGCGCCAACCAATCCCAAAGTGGTCCAAAGTGTGAGTCCGCTCATCCACACCTGCCCACC
>JBLHGU010000060.1:0-25361 GCA_047615875.1 Parasphingorhabdus sp. | reverse complement strand
GCATTAACTCCCAATGCGATTAGCATCAGAATTAGCCCCAGCGCAAGCGCCAGGGCAAGCTCTCCTCTAGAAGTTTCCAGTGCAATAGCCGTTGTCATCACCCGAGTAACATGATTGATGTTGCCACCGACTAAAATAACCGCGCCAACCTCTGCCACAGCGCGACCAAACCCGGCGAGAATTACAGTTAATAGATTAAATCGGGCATCCCACAGCAAAGCACCAATAGACACATGAACAGGCAGGACAAAGGAACGAAACTGCTCGCGATATTCCTCATACAAGCTGTCTATGGTTTCCCGCGTAAGTGCCGTAACTATCGGTGTAATCAAAACACATTGCGCAATAATCATGGCGGTTGGGGTATACAACCATTGCAGCGATCCCAACGGGCCGGAATTGGATAACATCAAGTAGACTAACAATCCCACCACTACCGGCGGCAATCCCATTAACGCATTAACCAGGACTACCACCACCGCTTTGCCAGGAAAGTGAGCGATGCCTAACAGCGCTCCAAGAGGAAAGCCAATGCAGACGGCCCAGGCCACTGCGGACAAACTGACATAAAGTGACAGGCCAACAATTTCAGATAGTTGTGCATCTGACGCGAATATCAGGTCGAGGGCCAGCGAGAAAGAAGGTGTAAATTCCTGCATTATTTCCGTAATTTCTATGAATTATTTGGATTAATGCATAATACTGCAACCGAAATCAAGGAATTGTGTTTATTTTATCCTTCTCGAGAAAGCTAGCTGGCAAGAAACCCGCCGGATTGCCGAGACCATAACTGGGCATAAATTCCATCAGTCTGCAACAATTCCTGATGATTGCCCTGCTCTACCACCTCACCTTTGTCCATTACAATCAATCGATCCATAGCCGCTATAGTGGATAACCTGTGGGCTATCGCAATCACCGTTTTGTTCTCCATCAGGCTATACAAGCTTTCCTGAATTGCGGCTTCTACCTCAGAATCCAACGCACTAGTCGCTTCGTCCAACACCAGAATAGGCGCGTCCTTGAGTAATACTCTGGCTATTGCAACACGCTGTCGCTGCCCACCAGATAATTTCACGCCGCGTTCTCCTACGTGGGCGTCGTAGCCATGCCGGCCACCTAAATCTTCCAATTCCTGAATAAAATCATGGGCATGAGCGCGACGTGCCGCAATCAAGACAGATTCAAAGCTCGCATCTGGTGTTCCATAGCGAATATTTTCTAACACTGATCTGTGTAATAACGATGTATCTTGGGTCACCATGCCGATATTCGCCCGCAAGCTTTCCTGGGTTACATTGGCAATAGCTTGATCGTCGATTAAAATCTCGCCTGACTCAATATCGTAGAATCTCAGCAACAGGTTCGTGAGTGTGGACTTTCCCGCACCAGAACGCCCCACAATACCCACTTTTTCTCCAGCCTGGATATTCAGAGTCAGCCCATCAATAATTCCGCTAGCCTCATCATCACGGATTTTTCCGTAATTAAAGTGAATATCCTTATAACAAATGGCTCCTCGACTCACTTTCAGTGGCATGGCATCTTTTGCGTCAAGAACCTCTCGATCTCGAGCAATAGTATCTATACCATCCTGGATTACGCCAATATTCTCAAACAGACTGGAAACTTCCCATAAAATCCACTGCGACATGCCCTGCATTCTCAGCACCAGCCCGGTGGCAAAGGCGATAGCCCCTGTAGTTACCGCGCCTTGCTGCCATAACCAAATGCCTGTAGCTGCAACAGAAAACAATAGAAATGCATTAAGACAATTTAGCGCCATAGTAAGCCAGGTCGAGAGACGCATTTGTAAATAAACAGTCTTTATGAATTCGTCCATGCTCTCGTGGGCATAACGATCTTCATCATCGGCATGGGCGAACATCTTAACCGTGGCAATATTGGTATAACTGTCTACCACCCGACCTGTTACTAAAGAACGCGCCTCAGCTTGATCCTTTGATACATCACGCAGCTTTGGAACAAAGTAGTACATGCAGATTACGTAACCGGTCAACCAGATCAACATGGGTATGGTAAATCGTAGATCACTGCTGCCAAACAAAATAACCGCGCCAGTAAAATAAACACCGACATAAAGCAGGACTTCTGTGGCCTTAATCACAGCGTCTCGCACACCCAATGCGGTTTGCATCATTTTGGTAGCAACCCGCCCGGCAAAATCATTTTGATAAAATGACACGCTTTGTCGCAATAGATATCGATGCGCCTGCCAGCGGGTGCGCATGGGGAAATTACCCATCAGGCCCTGCAGGTGAATTGACTCGTAAAACAGCTTTAGCGCTGGAAGCACAATCAGCACGAGAGCACCGATGGCGTACAATTGCAGCTGATATTCTGCCCAGAAGGTTTCAGGGGTTGAATTACCAAGCCAATCCACTAATTTGCCAACTAAAGAAAATAACCAGATCTCAAGTAAAGCGACCACAATTGCCACCGCAGCAGCGGCGGCCAACAGAAACCTGAATGGCCAGGAGTAATAGAGCACAAAGCCCAATAATGTTGCAGGCGGTTTGTCAGGCAGTTCTTTGGGAAACGGATCAACGGTTCCTTCCAGCCAGTCGAATAATCGGGTAATCAAAATAGTAGTCAGCGAGGTAGTTGAAGCAAGAATAATTATCCTGCAGTGGGCTAATTATAGCCCACTGCAGGATATCTCATTAATATTTGAAATTTCCGAACAGTCTGGATTCTCGCAATCTCCGCTAGAATGTCCCCATAAGAATATTATTCATTGATCAACTGAAACAAACGGGTCCTAAGTAGCGAGAAAATCAATCTAACTTTATAAAATATCTTGCTTAATCCATACAGGCTTACAACAATTGTCGTTTCCCTCCAAAACCACTTATGTCCACTAAAAACAATTCAACTAGCCACCGGCAGGTGTGGCGATTAGCTGGACCAATAATTCTGGCGAACAGTTCCGTGCCGCTGGTTGGGGCAATAGATACCGCTGTTGTTGGCCATCTGCCTGAAGCGCATCATATGGGCGCAGTGGCTCTGGGCGCATTGATTTTCAGTTTTCTATACTGGGGATTCGGTTTCCTGCGTATGGGCACAACAGGTTTTGTTGCACAGTATTACGGTAGTGGCGATGTAAAAAGTTATCAACTTATTCTGTTGCGTGGACTGATACTGGCAAGTGTTATCGGCTGTCTGGTGATAATGCTACACCCGCTCGTTCTGAATTTGTCATTGCATGTGCTGCAAAGCAGTTTAAGGGTAGAAGAACTGACTGCCAGTTACTTTGAGATCCGTGTTTGGAGCGCACCTGCAACTCTGCTCGTTTATGTTTTAAGTGGTGTTTTAATTGGTCAACAGCGAACCGGTGGTGTATTGGTTCTGGCGCTCATACTCAATGTCACCAATATCGGACTCGACCTCCTTTTTGTGCCCTGGCTTAAGTGGGGCGTTGCCGGAGTTGCCTGGGCAACACTGATTGCCGAATATGCCGCCGCCATAGTCGGTATTGTAATGTTTCGTCAGGAGATAAAGTCTGCTCTAAAACATATTAAGGAGGCCTGCCAATGGTCCGGCATGTCGGTGTTACTGAAAACAAACTTCAATTTATTTATCCGCACCTTGTGTCTCATTTTTAGTTTTTCCTGGTTTACCGCTGAAAGTGCAAAAATGGGCGAGTTAACGCTGGCTGCTAATACTGTGTTAATGCACTTAATGACAACACTGGCCTATCTGCTGGATGGATTCGCTCATGCTGTCGAGGCACTGGCAGGTCATGCATTCGGTCGTCGCAGTCGTGTAGAGCTTTTACAGGCTATTAAAATCACTACGATCTGGTCGGTGTTAGGAGCTGTGGTTGGTACGGTAATTTTCCTGCTGTTTGGTAATCAGATAATCAGCCTGTTTTCCAATATTTCCGCGGTTCAACTCTTAGCTGGAGAGTATCTTGGCTGGGTCGTGTTGGCACCACTCCTATCTGTATGGAGTTATCAGCTGGACGGCATTTTTATCGGTACCAGCAGAAGCGCCGAAATGAGAAATGCTATGTTGATTTCGACATTTGTTTACTTCGCCGTCGCCATTTTATTAACCCCTGTTTGGCAAAACCATGGGCTATGGGCAAGCCTTATGATTTTTATGGTTTTACGAGCAGTTACTCTGGCTGTCTATATGCCCAGACTAATGCGCCAGACTACTCTCCCGCTGAAGGATTACTGAGATCAAAACAGGTAATCTCATTTATCGAGCCAATGCGCATAGTAGGACCCCAGGTACCGGTGCCAGGCGACACATACAGCGAATGTTGCCCTTTTTGATATAAACCCTGAATTCTCGGAAACATTTGCCGCACTAGAAGGTTGAAAGGGAATATTTGTCCATTGTGCGTGTGGCCAGACAGTTTCAGATCGATGTTGTGTTCAATGGCATCTTCCCAGCCAAGTGGGCGGTGATAGAGCAAAAGACAAAATTTACTAGCATCAAAGGGAATGCCAGGAAGATGTTTCGCTACCTGACCGGGATCATCAGCATCGTCGATGCCAATTATTTCGATACCCATTACACTGGTATGGCGATTACGCAAAACCTCAACACGATGACTTTCAACATCGGCTAGCAATCGATCCAGATCAACCCAACGGTCGTGATTGCCTATAGCAAAGAAACATCGGCAATCCAGTGACGCCAGGGCCGAGAGGGCTGCTCTATCAACACTACTGGCATCTACCAGGTCGCCGGTAATTACCACAAAATCCGGTTTTATTGCGTTGATTTTATCAACTATGATGGAAAGAAATTTAACCGAACGCGAACCTATGTGCACATCACTGATCTGTACTAGTCGAATTGGTTTATCCAGAAGGGGAGATTTAATCTCCACGTTTCGAATTCTGATATGGTTAGAAAATATCACTCCAATCAGGCAGGTTACAAATGCGGTCAAAATAACCATTTTCGCCAGCCAGGCCGGTTCGAACTGAGTCAGCAGGAGAATTAGTTCGGCTACCAGCATAATCACAAAAAGAATAAAACCTATGCCTAGCCATTGCACAAAAACAGCGCGTAGCCAGTTATTCTCGTCCCGAAACGCAGACCTCATTAATACGACAACTAAACCCCAACTAACCAACCACAACCAGATTGGTGGAACAAATCCAGTCATTAGCCAGTCTGCCAGTCGAAGTGGCGGATAGATAAAGGTTGCCAATAAGGCAATGGGCATGATCACCCTGAACCAATTCATTTGCTGAATAAATCTCGCTATATTGCTACAGACAACATTGTAGCAATGCTGCCCCCTGGTAGTTATTGCTATTGTAGTAATAAGCGAATTGGCATTCCCAATCATCTGGCATTCGGCGCGCATTTACTCATCATTCGATTTGTTGAAGATTACTTGCGGTTCATGTTTGGTTAGGTATAGTTACTGCATGCTCCTGGACTGAATATTAAGGGAACCCTCCTAATGACCAAAGCAATAATTCTGTTAGTTATACTTAGCTGCAACCTGTTACTACCAGCGGCCCATGCCGCAAATGAATGTGATGGCGTTGCCTATCAAAATACCGGGCAATCCTGTCGTAGTCTGGGCCTGGATTCTAATCAGGCTATTTGCCGAGCAAATGATAACGTTGCCATGCTGTGTGATGATCGCAAAGGCGGCTGGGTTCGTACTTGCTCAAGCGGAGTTTCCTGCGGCAACAATCAGTCTCAACCGGCCAATCCTAAAAAAGGCAGCTGGAATGGTGACTATGTCTTTTACAAGGGCGACTGGAGGCATTGTTCAACGCTGCGTTTCAACAAGAAAAGACACCCCATAAGGTATTGTAACAATGGGCGATCAAATCCCAATTGCAGTGGCAAGTGCCAAAGCAAGCGAGATAGCGACTATAGCGAAGACAACAACAATAATTACAACAATAATTACAACAATGACTATGGCAACGACTATAGTAATGATCAGAATAACAACTACAATCAACCCAGCAGTGGCAGCCAACCCCGCAATGGCACCTGGGATGGAAACTTTGTGTTTTATCGTGGCCAATGGCAAAAGTGCAGTGCTCTGCGTTTCGACAATTCCCGTAGACCAACCGGTTTTTGCGACACAAACCGACGAAACTCCAATTGCAAGGGCCGTTGTGAAGGCTGGTCCTGGTAAATATTTAACTCCCACGAACTCTGTTAGATGTCTGTAATTCAATCCACACTTTCGACTCGCGCTGAGATTTTCAAAAGCAACCAGGCAGCCATGCAGGATGCTCTAGACACGGTCAATCAGGCTGCTAGTCGTGCCATGGAGGGTGGTGGTGATGCGGCCAGAGAACGTCATCTGTCCCGCGGCAAGCTTTTGCCACGAGAACGGATAGAGCGTTTGATCGACCCTGCGTCGCCTTTTCTTGAAACCGGCCTATTTGCCGCACACGACATGTACGAAAATGCCGCTCCCGGCGCAGGAATCGTTACTGGCGTCGGTAGGATTGAAGGCCAGGAATGCATGATAGTTTGCAACGATGCCACGGTTAAAGGTGGTACCTATTTCCCTATGACTGTGAAGAAACATCTTCGCGCCCAAGAAATTGCTGCTGCCAACCACCTGCCCTGTGTTTATCTAGTTGATTCAGGCGGCGCAAATCTGCCCAATCAAGATGATGTATTTCCCGATCGCGAACATTTTGGTCGGATATTTTTCAATCAGGCCAACATGTCGGCTCAGGGCATCGCACAGATTGCTGTGGTTATGGGTTCCTGTACAGCAGGCGGTGCTTATGTTCCTGCGATGTCTGATGAGTCGATTATCGTAAAACAACAAGGCACAATATTTCTGGGTGGCCCTCCTCTGGTAAAAGCTGCCACTGGCGAGATAGTCAGTGCCGAGGATCTTGGCGGCGCCGATGTTCACACGCGACTATCAGGCGTTGCAGATCATTTCGCCCATAGCGATGCCCATGCACTTGCCCTGGCTCGACAGGCAATTTCACGTCTCAATCGTAGCAAACCACAACAGGTGCAGACTATTGCCAGCTGTCCGCCGCGTTACGATCCGGAAGAGATTGCCGGAATTATCCCTGCTGATGTACGCATCCCCTACGATGTACGTGAGGTGATTGCCCGACTGGTAGATGACTCCCGGCTGGACGAATTTAAAGCGCGCTATGGCACCACATTGGTCTGTGGATTTGCGCATATTCATGGGGTACCCGTGGGCATCATTGCCAACAATGGGGTGCTGTTCTCAGAGTCCGCTTTAAAAGGCGCGCATTTCATTGAACTGTGTTGCCAACGCAATATTCCCCTGTTGTTTTTGCAGAACATTACCGGCTTTATGGTTGGACAAAAATATGAATCCAGTGGCATCGCCAAAGATGGTGCGAAACTGGTCACTGCTGTAGCGACAGCACAGGTGCCCAAGCACACAATGATTATTGGCGGCAGCTTTGGCGCAGGTAATTATGGCATGTGCGGGCGAGCCTATAGTCCCAGGTTTTTATGGAGCTGGCCGAATAGCCGGATTTCCGTCATGGGCGGAGAACAGGCGGCCGGGGTGCTTGCAACAGTGCGGCGTGATGGTATTGAACGCAAAGGCGGCAGTTGGTCCGACATTGAAGAGAGTGCATTCAAGCAGCCCATTATTGATCAATTTGAGCACCAGGGGCATCCATTGTTCGCATCTGCCCGACTCTGGGACGATGGCATCGTTGATCCAGCCAAAAGCCGGGATGTACTTGGCCTGTCACTTTCTGTCAGTCTAAATGCGCCAATAGAACAAACACGTTTCGGCGTGTTTCGTATGTAGTTGTAATTATGTTTACCAAAATTCTTATCGCCAATCGTGGCGAAATCGCCTGTCGAGTTATTCAAACCGCACACCGGCTTGGTATTAAAACCGTGGCGGTGTATTCCGACGCCGATCGAAATGCCCTGCATGTCGAACTGGCTGATGAAGCCTGCTATATAGGCCCGGCTCCGGCGAGCAAAAGTTATCTCAATGCAGATGCGATCCTGGATGCTGCCAGATTAACCGGCGCGCAGGCTATCCACCCTGGTTATGGATTTTTATCGGAGAATCCTGATTTTGTCAGCGCATGCGACGAAGCAGGCATTCGATTCATCGGCCCTTCGGCTGATGCAATTCGTGCCATGGGCCTTAAAGATGCGGCTAAACGACTGATGGTCGAAGCCGGCGTTCCTGTGGTGCCTGGTTATCATGGCAGCAATCAGGACGATAATTTTCTCGCCGAGCAGGCACAAGCCATCGGCTATCCGGTATTAATAAAAGCCCGCGCTGGCGGCGGCGGCAAGGGTATGCGTAAAGTTGAGCAGCCCGGTGATTTTTTTGAAGCCTTACAAAGTGCCCGGCGGGAATCTCTTTCGAGTTTTTCTGATGACAGTGTTCTGGTGGAGAAATTTGTTTCTTCGCCACGTCATATCGAAATACAGGTTTTTGGCGATGATCATGGCAACATGGTTTATCTGTTTGAGCGTGATTGCTCGCTTCAACGACGCCATCAGAAGGTCATTGAGGAAGCACCGGCACCGGGCATGAACGATACCATGCGACAGGCCATGGGTGAAGCCGCAGTTTGTGCTGCTAAAGCCGTAAATTACAGTGGTGCGGGCACCGTTGAATTTATTGTTGATGCAACCAATGGATTGAAGCCCGAATCCTTCTATTTCATGGAAATGAATACCCGGCTACAAGTTGAGCACCCGGTCACAGAAGCGATTGTTGGCCAGGACCTGGTTGAATGGCAGCTGCTGGTTGCTAATGGACAGGACTTACCGCTGAACCAGCAACAGCTGACCATAAACGGTCACGCCTTCGAGGCGCGCATATACGCCGAAGATGCCGCGCGGGGATTCTTACCCTCAACCGGAACCCTTACCCACTTGCAAATGCCCGAACACCTGGCCAGACTTGATACAGGCGTTCGAAGCGGGGATACCATTACGCCTTTTTACGACCCTATGATTGCCAAGTTGATTGTGCACGGGAAGGATCGAGAAACAGCTCTGAGTCTTCTTTCCAACGCGCTGCGCCACTGCCAGATAGCAGGTTGCACGACCAATATCGGATTTCTGGAACGTTTGAGTAATCAGGTTGACTTTGTCAGTGGCAATGTTGACACTGCGCTCATCGAGCGCAATATGATTGAATTGTGCGAAGAGTCAGCCGCAATTGAATCCGATGTTATTGCCTGTATTCTTGCCGCCAATCTCATCAACAATGAAACTGCGGACGATCCCTGGGCTAATCTCAAAGGTTGGCGACAATTTGGCAATGCCAGACAATACATCCAATTAGCTGAATCTGATCGTCAGATTGAAGCCATACTGGAGTCGGCTGGGAGTAACGACTATGTACTGGTTATGCATAACCAGCAATTTCAACTAAGCCTGCTAAAACTTAACGATCAGGAAGTTCGAATTGAAATCAACAAGCAGATTTTCCATGCAAATTATCATTTCAATGCACAGGAGATCTGGATTTTTCAACAGGGTAAAAACCTGGTTTACCGATCTGTCGATCAGCTTGGCGGTGATGATTCCGAAAGCAGTGGCGAAGATGTTATCCGCGCGCCGATGCCAGGTCAGATTATTGAAATCCGCGTTAGCCCAGGAAACAAGGTAAAGAAAGGCGATGTGCTTGGCGTGATGGAAGCCATGAAAATGGAGCAATCACTATTGGCACCTCGGGACGGCGAGATAGAACTAGTGGCATTCGCTAGCGGTGATCAGGTGGCCGAAGGTTCAGTTTTAATCTCCCTGGTCACTGATGCCGATTAATTCAATCTCGATAAGAAGGTTCTTCGTTGTCCAGAATTTCCATAATATCGGCAAAATGTCGTTCCACCTGCCCGGGGTAATGGGATAGCTGACGAGCAGTTTTCATCGCCACCTCGTGTGGCAATACCTTTAACGGTTTGTTGGTCCATAACGCTTTTACATAAGTTTCCGCGGCACGCTCAAAATAATACAGCTGATTAAATGCGTCGGCGACGCTACTACCAATTACCATCAAGCCATGGTTGCCCATAATCATTACTTTCACATCGGGATCTATAAATAATTTGGCACAGCGCTCGCCTTCCAACTCAAAAGCCAGGCCGGCAAACTCCTTATCAATTACGTACCTGTTATAAAACATCGCTGTATTCTGATCGATAGGCAATAGATGACTATCTTCCAGACAGGCTAACACGGTGGAGTAGACCGAGTGCACATGCAGCGCGCAACGCGCATGAGGACAATGACGATGCAATGCACCATGCAAAAACCAGGCGGTAGGGTCTGGCGCATTATCCTGACGCATAGTGTCCTGGTTGTTGCTATCCAGTAGCAACAAATCACTGGAGCGAATCAACGAGAAATGACGTTGGTTAGGATTCATCAAAAACTGGCTACCATCGTCATTTACTGCCACACTAAAATGGTTGGCGACGGCCTCATGCATATTGAGTCGGACCGCCCAACGAAACGCTGCTGCCAATTCGTCGCGTTGCTGTTGATAAGTTTGATCTACAGTAGTAGTTTTTATGGTAGAAACTGACATTGTGAAACTCCGCTATCTGAGTGCAATCTAAACTGGGGCTATCAGAAAAAACGCCCCCCTGAATAAAGTCGCTTAATAATATCAACGAAAACTGCTATATCTTCAACTATATATCATAAATCTTCAATTCCTTTACACGACAGTCCCTGGGCTGTTTTATAAACTAATTCATGACAACTGACGCAAAATCATCACCTGACGAACTGCTTAGATTTCTATTCGATGGACTTAATATTCGTGGGGAAATCGCACAGATTTCAGCATCTTATCAAGAAGTTCTTAGCCAGCAAGATTATCCACCGGCTATCCAGCAGCTATTAGGAGAATTCCTTGTCGCCTCGGCCCTGTTGTCAGCAACGCTGAAATTTGACGGTAATTTGATTCTTCAACTAAAAACTAGCGGTCAACTTCAGCTACTTATGTCTGAATGCCGTAAAAAGAGTCTTCTGCGTGGAATTGCAAGATTTGATTATGATGTTAGTCACGATCTGCTAGGCATAGGGCAACTGGTTATCACCATCGAGCCCGATCGCGGCGAACGATATCAAGGCATAATTGAGTATCAGGGCACTACACTCGCACAAGCGTTGGAAACCTACTTCAATCAGTCAGAACAATTAAACACCAAACTCTGGCTTGCTGCGGACGGCAAAGTAGCCGCTGGGTTACTGATTCAGGAGTTGCCCAGCAATCCTGATGATCATCTTGAAAACGAGGATGCAGATGCGTGGAATCGTATCACTTTGCTGGCGAATACTATGGGGCAACAAGAGTTAACCGGCCTCGACAAAATGCAGGCTCTTCAGCGGCTCTTTCATGAGGAAACTGTACGTGTTTTTACGCCACAGCAACTTAAATTTGAATGTACCTGTTCAAGTCAGAGGACAGAAAATGTTCTGCTGAATTTTGGTCAAGAAGAAGTGAGAAAACTATTGGCCGAACAAGGAACGATTAGCATTGATTGCCAGTTTTGCCATCGGCAATTTCTTTTTGAGAAAAATGATGTTGAAAATCTATTCCACAACACCACACACTAAATTTACTGATTAAAAGTTGCCACTCACCAACAGACTGAGTGGCAACTCAAGACCCAAACAGATTCCACTGGATAAATAATCTAGCGTTGAATTTGTCCCAATTCCAATGTGTCAATGTTAAGGCCAATATCATTTAGCAGATAGGCAGGCAGACGCTGCATCTCTGATTTCGCAAGACTTCGAACGCTTCGGGCTTTTAATTCCGTAACAAAGTTGTCAATTCGTGCAACCAGCGCGGTGCCACGAAAATTAGAAATTTTGCTTTTGATAGGTGCATGGTGAATAGCTAGTGTGGTCATTGTCAGTCTCCGGTGGGTTATCTAGTGGGGCTAATATAGGACTAGATTAAGCGCTTAACAAACGATAAATCGTCATACAAGACATGAGTGTATTTTCATGTTCTAAGAAATTGCTTTAGGTCATTCGAAGAGCTATCTAATCCGTGTGCGGGATTTAAATGAAAATTGTGTTGTCAAAATTTGTGATCATTTTTCTATCCCTACATCTACATTCTCTACTTCTACTATGCCAGCAATATTGCTCCTCCTACTGATCTCAATCAGCCTGCCAGGCCAGGCCGAGGATCCAGCCTTTTCGATACAGTCTGATCAGGCCAAACTCGATGTCTTTCTGCACAACGCACCAGTAGACTTTGATCCAACCGCTATACAAAAATGGATTCAGCATTCGGCAAATATTGTGACGGAATACTATGGACAGTTTCCAACAGCTAAAACCCGCATTGACCTGGATCTTTTTCCAGGCGGAGGGATTACAGGCGGAACCGCCTATGGAACTCCTCGAGCGCGTATTACTTTAACCGTTGGCCAATTTAATAGTTATGCGGACCTTCAAGGTGATTGGAGATTAATTCACGAAATGGTCCATCTTGCACTGCCACGACTTGACCCGCAACATCATTGGCTGGAAGAAGGACTGGCAACCTACGTTGAGTCAATCATTCGCGCACAGGCTGGCGATCTGACACCAACCCTGGTCTGGAAAGGACTACATCGTGGTTTACCCCACGGGCTTCCTGTAACAGGAGAGACTGGTCTTGATGGCACCTTACGATGGGGTCGTGTCTATTGGGGCGGTGCCCTGTTTGCCTTCTATGCCGATATGATGATAAGAGAAAAAACTAACAACGAACTTAGCTTACAACATGCCTTAAAGGGAATTCTTGCTGCGGGGCTGACTCACGAAAATAAACTGGATATTTCCAGGCTATTTACTATTACCGACCAGGCCACCAGCACTAATATTTTGTCTAACCTTTACACCAGATCCGGTTCGAAAAAATGGCTGCCCGACCTGGATCAACTATGGAAATCTCTGGGTTTAACTGTTCAGGGTGATGAAGTCTCTTTTAATAATAAAGCGAGCAAGGCTCAACTTCGCCTTGCATTACTGGCTAGACAATAATCCGATCTATGTATTGGCCATTTTATGACCAGTCAATGTAGACTTAGAGCAACACTATAAAACACCTCTATAACAATAGAGGTGTTTAGTTGTCATCACCCACACATCGAGCATTCATTGAACATAGCTATAATTTGTACCGGCGACGAAGTCCTAACCGGCAAAACAATTAACACCAACTACAGTTTCATAGCCCAACATCTGCAGGAACACGGCTACAACACATCAGTTGGCTTGACTGTGGGTGATGACAGAATCGCATTACTAAGTGCTTTTCAGCAGGCCGCTATGCTGGCAGATGCGGTGATAGTAAACGGCGGTTTAGGCCCGACCGTTGACGACCTG
Organism: Parasphingorhabdus sp.; assembly: GCA_047615875.1. GTDB lineage: Bacteria > Pseudomonadota > Gammaproteobacteria > Arenicellales > CAJQKF01 > JBLHGU01. The sequence continues at coordinate 12,014 of JBLHGU010000060.1, read as the reverse complement.
TCCCAGCAGGTTGCGGCGGAAGCCGCCGAAGTGGAACTGGAGCTATGTGAGGAATGGTTAGAAAAAATACACGCCTACTATGCTGGTAGTGGTCGGGAAATGCCCGTCAACAACAGAAAGCAGGCTTTACTTCCAGCAGGTGCCGAGGTGATTGACAATCCGGTTGGCACTGCATGCGGCTTTATTATAGATATCCAGAAAATTCCCTTTTATTTCACTCCGGGTGTGCCCAGAGAGCTTAAGCGTATGCTGCCGGAGCAAATATTGCCTCGGTTACGAAAATTGAGTGGCAAACAGCTAGTAACTGGCCTTAAGCGATTTCACACCTTTGGAATCGGTGAATCCCGGGCCGACCTGTTGCTGCAGGATATTAACGAAATCAACCAAAGCGAGCACATAAAACTTGGGTTTCAATCTCATTATCCGGAGCTTGAAACCAAGTTGTTCGCCAGTGCCGAATCAACTGAACAACTACAGGAAATATTAAAACCCGCAGCTACACAGGTACGAAGCCGACTTCAGGATTACATTGTTGCCGAGGATGATGAATCACTTGAGTCAATTCTGCTTGATCAACTCCAGGCTATAGATGGCAATCTTTGCGTTGTGGACTGTGCCACTGGTGGTGGCGTACTTGATCGACTGGCGAGCCACGGTCAGTCCTGGGCAAATAGCCTGACTGGCTTTGTAGCGAGCAATCCGAAAAATGCCACGAAACTGTTAGGGCTAAGTTTCAGTTCCAACAATGAAAACTGGGCACTGGAGAACACTCGCAAGGCTAGATCAATCAGCAACTCGACCCACTGCCTCCTGATTCACTCTGAATCCATACCTGGTAGGAATGAAACTAGTACCGTCGAAAAATTCACCATAGTAGTTGATAGCGACTCGGGGACCGCTAGTCGCATCACTTGTCTACCCGGCAGTGCTGGCTGGGTTCGCATAGGTATAATCGAACTAGCTCTTGACTGCTTACGTCGATACCTGTTGGGCGAGCCCATCTACCAGCGCATTGATTTCGAACAACATTAAGCGCCCGCATAGTTTCCAATCTAAAACTACACCTTAATAACAGATGAGCCACATTGTGAGGCGGCCATTTAAGGCTGAGACTCTCTTAGGCACACGACAGATCAGGTGCTCTGTAGATAAATTGCCGACAAATTTCACAGCACAGCGATAAGATATTTACCTATGCCGATTACAGTAATAAGCAGTATCGAATTACGTCGTTTGTTTCAGACTGATACAGAATTCGCGGTTATAGATACACGTGAAGCAGGGGACTTTTCTAAAGGTCATTTACTTTGTGCAAGTAATTTACCTTTAAGCCGCTTGCCACTACTTATTGATCTGGCTATGCCGAATAAAAACACATTGATAGTGATAACTAATTCTGCAGATGATGGTGCAGATCGAAGCATGGCCACCCTGCGGGAACTGGGTTACAAAAACCTGCATAGACTATCTGGTGGAATCGCCGGCTGGAAACAAAGTGGAGGCGAAATATTTTCCGGTGTAAACGTGCCAGGCAAAGCCTTTGGTGAGTTTATTGAGCATCAAAATTCCACGCCTTCAATTACTGCCGAACAGCTGGCAAAACTTTTGCAGTCTGATAAAAAGGTCCATCTGCTAGACTCGCGCACTCCTGAGGAACATGTTGCCTATTGCATTCCTGGTGCCACCGGTTGCCCCGGCGGAGAGTTGGTTCTGCGAGCTGGCGAAATCTTTGCGGACTCCGACGAGGACGCTATCGCGGTGGTACATTGCGCTGGGCGCACACGCAGCATTATTGGCGCACAGACATTAATCAATGCTGGTGCCGTTATGCCTGTCTACGCGCTTGAAAATGGCACCCTGGCCTGGCAATTTGCCCATCTAGATCTGCAAATTAACAATACCCACCACCTGCAACAACCAAATCAACAGGAGCTGCAAAAGGCACGTGTTCGCGCTCACGCTCTAGTGCAAGGTCTCGATATCGGGGAAATTTCTTTCGATGAGCTTTTGGCAGTGAAGCCAGAGCAGACCTGCTATCGATTCGATATTCGATCTGCTGCAGAATTTCAACAGGGTCACCTAAAAGATTTTCGACATGTGGCAGGCGGACAGTTGGTACAAAATGTTGACGATTACCTCGTAACGCGAAATTGTCAGATTGTTTTAGCCGATAGTGAAGGCGTCCGCGCGTTATCTACCGCCAGCTGGCTGTGGCAGATGGGGTACAGGAACCTTTCTACTATACGAATCGACCGGATCGATGAAAAGCATATTCGACCACCTGAATTTAAATCAGAAGTCGCCCTTGAGCCTGCGTTAACCTCTACCCAGACACTGGATAAAATTAAAGTTGAGAATCTGCTAATCGTTGATATTCGTAGCAGTCTGGGTTTTCGCCACAGCCATATTGCTGGCTCCTGGTTTTTGCACCGCGGCAATATTGTGCAGGACGTTAAACAATTACCATCTAATGATGGAATTATTTTATTCAGCGACAACTCGCACTATGCGCAGCTGGTAGCGACTGACCTCCACCGCATGGGACACCAGGTAAGCCATCTTACTGAGGGTATTGATTCCTGGATTGCTGCCGGAGGATCAATCGACAGTGGCTTTGACAATATGGCCAGTGACACAAACGACCTGATGCTAAACCCAGATGACTATGACGACCCCCACCTTGCAGAACAGGAAGGACGTCGGTATTTGCAATGGGAAATCGAACTGATTAATCAATTACCCGGAGATCCAGCTGCCATCTATATGAATCCTTGATATATAGCCGGATTCTCAATTTTTGAGTTTGTAGTATCTAACTCAAACTACTAAGAGCCCTGTCGATATACAACCGTCTTAGTTTCTGTGCAACAGGACCCGGTTGACCCGACCCAATGGCCTGCCCGTCCAGACTGATAACCGGATAAACAAATGTGGAAGCACTGGTTATAAAAGCCTCACTGGCTTGTTTAACCTCATCAAGAGAGAACAGTCGTTCTTCAACTTGCAAGTTCTCCTGTTCGGCAAGATCAATGACAGAACGGCGCGTAATACCATGCAGAATATCCTGACTCAGTTGCCGGGTAATGATTCGATTGTCTTGAGTCACAATGTAGGCGTTGTTTGAACTACCCTCAGTTACCATTCCATCTTCAACCAACCAGGCATCATCTGCCCCGGCGGCAACAGCTGCTTGCTTAGCCATAGAGGCAGCCAACAAAGCCACTGTCTTGATATCTCGACGCCGCCAGCGAATATCCGGCACACTGATTACAGAAATTCCGCGTGCAGCAACCGGGTCATGCAGCAACGATTTTTGTTGAGTAAACATGACGAGCGTTGCTCGAGTATCCTTCGGAAACTTGAAGTCGCGGTCAGCAACACCCCGGGTCACCTGCAAGTAAATAACTCCCTCGTCAAGATTGTTGCGGCGAATCACTTCATTTTGCACTGCTTCGATTGCGGGCGAATCCATCGGTGCAGGCATACCTAATGCTTCGAGTGAACGTTCTAAACGCGCTAAATGTGACGAATTTTCAATCAACTGACCACGCAGTACCGTCGATACCTCGTAGACACCATCAGCGAAAAGAAATCCTCGATCGAAAACCGACACGCGTGCCTCGCTTTCGTCAACATATTCGCCATTCACATAAACAATGCGACCCATAACTTGTTCCCGAGTACTGATTAACTATTGGCTGGTATGGTTCGCGATGCAAACCGGATGTATCCCGCCGGATTAACGTTTTCTTATATGATAAACACGGGCAGGTGGGAAATTGGATAAAACCACACCACGTAGTTGTGACTTTAGCCCAAACTCCTGCATTAATTCTTTATTCACCGGGCAACGCGGTGCATAGGTAAATTGCACCAGGCTACCATCATCCGTCATGATATCCAGCACGCTGGCAAGGATTTGTCTAACCTTACTATTTGAAGTAGACATTAAAGGAATTCCGCTAACAACAAAACGTGCCGGCTGTGCCATACCAAGCTCAGATAGCTCTTCTGCAGCTCCGTGTATGACCCGAGCCTGGGGAAATTCTTTGCGTAAATTCCTCGAGAAAGTCGGATTTATCTCTACAAGGACCAGATTTTTCTCTGGCACGCCTCTGGCGATTAATGCGCGGGTAAATACGCCCGTTCCCGGCCCAAGTTCTACTACCGGCGAATCATCAACCCTGACGGATTGAGCCATTCGGTTGGCAAGCGCCTGGCTTGAGGGGATTAGCGAGGCTGTTATAAGGGGCGCACGCACCCATTCCCTGAAAAAGTGAGACCGTGTTTCGACCCATTGCCTCATTTTGATGTACCGTACGACATGACCATTACATCTCCATACAACTCTATTTTCGAAGCCTCAATTGTAGTCTGAGGCGCATTCAATTGGTATTGGTTTTCCGATTTTTAAGATTAAATCAGCCTGATTATTTCTCTTAATATTTACTTATACAAAGAGATATTTAAACGGGAAGAAATACTCATAAGCCCCAGGCAACTGGTATTAGGACTGCCATCAACAACACATTCTATTACCTCATTCACCAGAATACTTCCGATATCACCGCACTGAACCCCGGCCATGCGAAACTGCCTGACTCGCGTTTTTTCCGGCTCTACAGGAGCCACATTAAGGGCTAATCGGCGCTGAATAAGACCCTGGGTATCGAACAAAACCAGGTCCACTTTTAAGATATCAAAGTGCATTTGTGCTGAGTTTTTCAATACCAGAAAAGCCAGGCAATCATCGGTGCTTTGCTCCAACTTATTTAGTTCGAATCCCAACGAGGAGCTATCACTTTGAGCCAATAGTGGAAAACTGATAAACCAAAGACTGACCAACAACACAAAATTTGAGACGGCTTTATACACTATCCAATGTTCTCTGAATGTAAATTTATCCATCACATTTTACCCGATAACTAATCAGCCACTGGCTGCATTGTGACTGACAATATTTAAGACTGTCGCAATATTGAAAATTGGTTAGCTAAATACATAATCATTTTTTACATAATAGCTGTTATATATAAACTTGACACAACAATCATATTGGAGCCAGACGGTGATTGACTTTACCCTGACCGAAGAGCAGCAAATGCTGGTTGATACGACTCGATCATTCGTCGAGCGGGAATTAATGCCCCATGAGGAAACTCTGGAACAAACCGATGAAACGCCGCCCGAACTTATTAGGGAAATTAAGCAAAAGGCCATGGATATTGGTTTGTATGCGTGTAATTTGCCTGAAAGTGTTGGCGGCGGTGGACTGGATGCCGTATCGGTTACCTTGATTGAAAAAGAGCTCGGCAAGACATCACTGGCATTAGCCGAGTGCGTTCACCGTCCACTGAATATTCTGGCTGCCTGCGAAGGAAAACAGATCGATGAGTTCTTAAACCCTGCGGTGGCAGGCGATAAACGCGACTGTATCGCTATGACGGAGCCCGGAGCAGGCTCAGATTTGCGTAGTATGAAGTGTAAAGCAGAACTGATTGAAGATGATTGGGTAATTAATGGCACCAAGCATTTCATTTCCCAGGCCCAGGTTTCAGATTTTTGCGTATTATTCGCCGCAACCGGCGAGGAACAAACTAGTAAGGGCATCAAAAAAAGAATTTCAGCATTTCTGGTGAACTTTGATGATCCAGGAGTCAGTGTCTTGCCAGGTTACAAAAATGTTTCACACCGTGGCTACTACAACAATGTATTGCAGTTCGAAGACACCAAAATTCCCGCCTGGCGCATCCTCGGACCTGAAGGGGACGGCTTTCGAATTGTAAATGAGTGGCTTGGCCCTACCCGTCTGACCGTTGCTGCCACTTGTGTGGCTCGCGCCGAACGTGCCTTTGATGTTGCACTGAATTTCGCCGCGGAACGCGAGCAGTTTGGTCAGAAGATTGCGAAATTTCAAGGTGTGTCATTTCCAATTGCGGATATGGCGTTGAAAATCAAACTCGCCAACTTAATCCTGCTGGAAACTGCCTCGAAAATTGATCAGGGCAGCGTAACCGGCGGAGATTGCGCCATGGCCAAGTTGTATTGTTCCGAAATGTTGGCTGAGGTTTCTGACCAATGTATTCAGACCGTTGGCGGTATGGGTGTGATGGAAGACCTACCCCTGGAACGTATCTGGCGCGATGCCCGTATCGAGAGAATATGGGACGGCACTAGTGAAATTCAACGACATATTATTTCCCGAGAGCTTTTCCGTCCATTGGGCGCTTGAGCCGGGATAAATCCAAAATAAATTCAAAACAAAACTTTAAGACTGCTTTATAGAGGAGCGAATCATGCGAGAAGTAAAAACTCTAGGACTACTGGGTACCGGCGTAATTGGTGGTGGCTGGGCCGCCAGGGCAATGCATTGTGGAATCAACGTCATAGCAGCAGATGTAAATCCTGCTATGGAAGACTGGATTCGCGGTGCCGTAGAGAATGCCGCACCGTCACTTGATGCCTTAACTGCCGATGTTCAAACCCCAACAAAGGGATCCTTAAGTTTCACGACAGATGCTTGTGAAATGGCTCAGGCCGTGGACTTCATTCAGGAAAGTGTGCCTGAGGTTCTGGAAATCAAACGAGATGTATTTAGCACAATATCCGCTGTGACTCCGTCTGATGTAATTATTTCCTCCAGCACATCAGGGTTCATGCCCAGCGAGTTGCAGGAAGGTATGACCCATCCGGAAAGATTCCTCGTCGGCCACCCGTTTAACCCGGTTTATCTTTGCCCACTAGTGGAGATAGTTGCGGGTGCACATACATCCGACGAAACCAAACAGGCATCTCGCGGTTACTACGAATCCATCGGCATGCATGCCTTAATGGTCAAGCGTGAAGTTCCCGGACATATTTCAGACCGACTGCAAGAAGCCATGTGGCGAGAGATTTTACACGCTTTAAATGACGATATTGCCAGCACCGGCGAACTGGATGAATCTATCGTTTATGGCCCCGGTTTGCGTTGGGCAGTGATGGGTATGAACCAGATTTATATGATTGCTGGTGGTGATGGCGGTGCGCGCCATTTCATCGAGCAATTCGGCCCCGCACTCGACTGGCCCTGGTCTCATCTGAAAGCACCGGAATTAACAGAAACTATTATTGACCGATTTGTCGACGGCACCACCGAGCAGGCCAATGGTAAATCAATTCGCGATATGGAACGTATTCGCGACGAATGTATGGTGGCTATTCAACGCGTATTGAAAAAATATGACATGGCATCTGGCTCGACCTTAAATCGCTTCGAGAGCCACCTCAAAGCACGGGCCGAAAATCAGTCATGAGTCTTGATCGCCTGTTCCGGCCACGCTCCATTGCCGTGTACGGCGGCGCCTGGGGTGATTACGTTGAAGAGCAATGTCTGAAACTGGGATTTAGCGGTAAAATTTGGCGAGTTCATCCGAATCGTCCAAGCTGTTATAGAAACACCGCAGAGTTACCCGAAACGCCGGACTCGGCATTCCTCGGCATGAAGAGCGATTTAACTATCCCGGTGGTTAAAGAATTGTCTGATCGCGGCACCGGTGGCGCTGTAATTTTTGCCTCGGGTTTCGCTGAGGTAGCAGAGGGGCAGGAAAAAGCCAGGCGATTAGCAAGTGCTGCCGGTGATATGCCATTTATCGGACCCAATTGTTATGGCTATGCCAACTTGCTCGACCGCGTTTCAATGTGGCCAGACCAGGTAGCCGCCCCGGTTGTCGATCGTGGTGTGGCCTTTGTCTGTCAAAGCGGCACCGTCTCGATAACATTGATGTGTCAACGCCGCTCATTACCAGTCGGCTACGTGATAACGGTCGGCAATCAACAACGCTTGTCGGTGGCAGATATCATTCGACATGTAGCGCTTGATGAGCGTATCACTGCTATTGGTCTGTACCTCGAAGGCATTCCTGATCTTAACGATTTTATTGCCGCTATTGATCAGGCCAGACAACTCGGCAAGCCAGTTGTCGCGGTTAAGGTTGGCAGTTCAAGCAAAGCCCAGGCCACAGCCTTTAGCCATACTGGCGCGCTGACCGGCTCCAATCGTTTATATGACCATTTGTTTGAGCGTATCGGCATCGCCCGCTGTGACAATCTGGGCAGTATGGTGGAAACTCTTAAACTACTGCATTGCTATGGACCCATGCCGAGCAACCGACTGGCGGTTATGGGCGCATCCGGTGGTGATATGTCCATGGTATCTGATATCGCCGAGCGTTTCGATATCGACTTTCCCACACAACCTGCCCATGTTGTGCCGGAACTGGAAGCATCTACTGGCCCCGGTGTCAGCATTGATAATCCATTTGATTTTCATACCTATACCTGGTTTGACTATGACAATTTGAAACGTATGTTTGATGCGATGTTGCGTGCAGATTACGCTTTGGTCGCCTTTATGCTCGACCCACCGGACGAGAATCTTGCCAACACTAAAGATTATGATGTGGTGATTCGAATCCTCAAACAAAGCGTGGCGGACTCTAATCGAAATGCCGCAATGCTGTGCTCGCTACCAGAAAGTTTACGTCAAGATATTAGGCTGGAATGCCTTGAAGGCGGAGTTGCACCCATGCAGGGTCTGCCGGAATTTCTCGAAGCTTTTCAGCATAGTGCCCACATTGGAAAATGCTGGAACAACTGGGATCCGGTGAGTATTCAATCGCCACTACCGACCACGCAACCCACCCGGGTTCTTAGTGAACCTGAAGGAAAAGTATGGCTAGCCAATTGTGGCTTACTTCCTCCACCGGGTCAGGAGACCGAGATTCAACAGTCTACCGTTATCGCAGAAAGCATTGGCTACCCGGTTGTCATGAAAAGTGTTTCTGATGGACTGGTTCATAAGACCGAACAAAATGCGGTTCGTCTCAATTTAGTAGACTCTGCCAGTGTAGCCATAGCAGCAAAGGAACTTGCCGTTCTCGGCGACCGCGTGCTGGTTGAATCTATGATTACAGACACAGTTGCGGAGATGATTATTGGGGTAACGGTAGACGACCAATTTGGTTTAAATATAACTATCGGTGCCGGCGGAATTTTTGCCGAGCTACATCGAGACAGCGCTTGCCTGCTACCACCCTTTAGCCGTGAATCTATTGCATATGCCATACAAGGCCTGCGTTGCAGCAAGCTGCTGGATGGTTGGCGCGGCAAACCAGCAGCTGACAAAAAAGCCTTAATTGACTCTATAGAAAAACTTGCTGAATTTGCACAAATCCATCTCGACCAACTGGTCGAACTCGATATTAACCCGCTATTGGTGCGCCCGGAAGGTCTTGGCGTTGTGGTAGCGGATACACTGATAAAAATTAAGGAGCCACACGATGTCTGACCAACCTTTCGTTACCGAGCGCAAAGGCCATGTGCTAGAAGTAAAACTGCAAAAAGGCAAGGCCAATGCCATATCTAACTCCGATAGTTTAAAACTAAATCATCTTTGGGAATCCTATCGCGACGACGAGGAACTAAGGTTTGCCATACTAACTGGTAATGGAGAGAAATTTTTCAGTGCCGGGTGGGATTTGAAAGACGTTGCTAACTCTGGTGAGGTCGGTGAATCTTATGCAGGCTCCGGCGGCTTCGGCGGACTAAACCACCCACGCAACCTGTATAAACCTATAGTGGCCGCTGTTAATGGCATTGCCTGTGGTGGCGGATTCGAAGTTATGATCGGCTGCGATATTATTATTGCTGAAGAACATGCTACTTTCGCACTGCCAGAAATTCGCGTTGGTGTAGTACCAGATGCCGCAGTCATAAAACTACGCCGTCGCATTCCCTATCATGTCGCTGTGGACTTCATGATGACAGGGCGCTGGATGGACGTAGAAGAAGCCAAACATTGGGGCATCGTTAACTACATTGTTCCAAAAGGCGAATCAATGAAAAAGGCCCGTGAACTGGTGGAAACAATGGCCGGTGGGCCACCACTAATATATCCTGCCATCAAACAAGTTCTGCGCATGACGGAAATGGTACCTGAGCACGAAGCTTTTGCAGTACATGATGCCTGTTCAGGAGTGGAGAAAGTGAATAACTCCGACGATGTACTGGAAGGCGCACGAGCATTTGCAGAAAAACGCGACCCGGTATGGACAGGTAAGTAAGCACCTGCTTATGCCAAAAATTGTCGACATTGAGGAGCGCTGCAATCAAATTGCGCAGGCTGCTTGTCATGCCATTATGGGCAAGGGAATCGACAAAACCACTATGGTAGATATTGCTAATCAGGCCGGCGTCACGACCGGCATGATTACGCACTATTATAAAAGCAAAAACGAAATACTTGCTGCCGCCCTGCGGTTAATATTCCACCGCACAGAGCAGCGTTTGGACACACGTCATCTGCCAGGTGAGGATCCTTTATTCAGCATACTAAAGGAAACTCTTCCACTAGACGCTGAACGTCATGCTGAAAGTGCCGTATGGGTCAGCTTCTGGGGTGCAGTCAGCAATGACGAAGAATTGGCTAGAGTCAATTTGGCATTACATCAAGATGCCGAAGAATTATATGCACGGGTTATTCGCACAGCCTGGCCAGAATCTGCAAACTGGCAACCGGCTATTTTTCTACAAACCTGTCACATGGTTCTGAGCTTTCTGAATGGTTTAACTGCCAGTGCGGTTACCAGCCCACAAAGTTGGCCCGGTGACAGACTACTACAATCTTTGCAATTACAATTATCACTCGTACATAGCTGGGCCGAGTCTACTAGCCAACAATCTGCAACTACTCGTTAATCTTTACCAGGCGGCATAGACTGCATCGCCAACAATCCCAGCAGTGGACCAGGTATTAATAACCAGAATATAAATTGCGTATCTATAAATGGTAATAGCAAGTTCACCAGTTGAATACTGATAACCGTAATAAGAAAGCCAATTGAATTGACGATAGTCAGAGCAGAGCCAACCAATTGTTTCGGCGCATTTTGTGCATTCAATGTTGAAAATTGTGGCGAATCGCCGATTACCGATATACCCCAAATCAACATAAAGCCTAAAAACACCATTACATTCAATGTATAAACATAGGCTGACAAAATACAACACAATCCTGAAATCGCCAGTTGCACCGTCGCAACTCTGGCGCTACCCACTCTAGCTGAAACAACCCCGCCCACGGCACAACCAAAAAACCCGATCGCTATCACTACAAAAGACCACAAAGGAATATTCATAGATACTCCGGTCTGCATAGCATAAGAGATTAACCATACAGGTAGAAAGGCCCACAATGTGTAAAGCTCCCACATATGACCGAAGTAACCAATTGCGGATGCCCTGAATCTACGCGACTTAAAAATATCCAACAATGCTCGGGGATTGAACTTGCCTGCCACGGACAAGTATGGTCCATCGGGAACCAATAGATACATCAATAGACCGCCGATGAACGCCAGGAAAGACGTTCCAGCCAAAACCAGCTGCCATGAGATCTCCGCACCACTGGCCTTGAATAAATGCGGTAAAGCGGTGCCAAGCACTAAAGCACCAACCAGATAACCAAGCGCCCTGCCGAGACCTTTTTCGTACCAGCCGGCAGCAATCTTCATACCTACAGGATAAATTCCAGCAAGAAAAAACCCGGTTACAAACCTGGCTATTAGTAGCCAGCTAAGACCCTGGGGGGAAATCAACAGCAAGATATTTGCTACCGATCCCAGAATGGCACAGTAAAGAAAAACCACACGAGGGGAAAATCTATCGGCAATGCTCAGGTAGGCAAAAATCAGCGTGCCACTGATGAAACCCAGTTGAACCGCAGAAGTTATATAACTGAGACTACTTTCCGGTAACAGCCAGAGAATTTGTAAATCATTGATTACAGCATTGCCAGCAAACCAGAGCGATGTGCCAGTGAATTGGGCAAAAATAATAACTGGCAGAATATAGGCTGCCGGTTTTGTCACTTGCCCTCCTGTACCAACACCCATGGAGCGACGACCACCGCCCACAGTTCGGACTGAGATTCATTCCAGCGTCTGGCATCTTCTATTTCTGCCTGACGTACCCCA
>JBLHGU010000059.1:0-25587 GCA_047615875.1 Parasphingorhabdus sp. | reverse complement strand
TTGCTAGTGCGTCCTCCAAATGGGTATATCTAAACTCATAGCCAGATTTTAATGCGTGAGACGGTATGACATTCTTGCCAGAAAGCAGCAACTCCTCGCCCATTTGTCCCATCAATAGTTTTACTATAGTCGCCGGCAAAGGTAACAGGGCAGGACGGGAAAGTACTTTTCCCAATGTTCTTGTAAACGATCTGTTCGTGACTGGGTTCGGCGCAGTACCATTAAGTATGCCGCTTGTGTGACGGTGGTTTATGCAGTGTACAAACAGGCCCACCAGATCTTGCAGATGAATCCACGGCATCCATTGTTGACCACTACCAATTTTGCCACCAAGTCCTAACTTAAAGGGCAGCAACATTTTTCCAAGTGCTCCACCATTTTTACCCAACACAATCCCAGTTCGGATAATGCAGGTGCGAATGCCTAGTTTTTCCGCCTGCATGGCTGTTGATTCCCATTGTTGGCAAAGCTGACTGGAAAAGCTCGCATCGCCCTTAGAATCTTCCGTAACAGGCTGGTCTTCTATGCCAATTCCATAGTATCCAATCGCTGAGCCGCTGATGAAAGTGCGTGGTTTGATTTTCTGTTGGCGGAAAAAATCAATCAGCTGTTGGGTTGTATCAATTCGACTGCGAAGTATTTCTTGCTTCCGATAGTCGGACCAGCGTTTATCAGCGATTGGCTCACCGGCAAGATTTACCACCACATCGAACTGCGTATCGGTGTCAATTTGATCGAGGCTCTTGAATCCCCTTAAAGGTGCCATAATCTTCTCGGGTTGCCGAGTAAGCAGGTAAAGTTGATTATCTGTTTTTTCGAGCAATTGAGTGCAAAGTGCTGAACCAATAAATCCACTCCCGCCGGTAATGAGAATATTCAAGATCTAACCATTTTTAGAAAGAATCTTGAAGTAGGCATCGGCTTGCTCTATTAATCCATCGCTATCCCCCGGCATTGGTGTCGAACAGGCAGATGAGTTGCAGATGAAAAGCACCGCCTCACCACGATCTGGATAGTAGCCTGGTTCCTGTACTTTCAAGACTCGTCGAGGGTGTGGTAATTCTGTTCTGACTGTATGGCTGAGTTCATTACAGGCATCGCTGTTCAATTGCCGACAAACTATGTTTATCTGAATAAATTCGTCCTGGTGCTGATGCAAAGCCAAAACGTAATGACCAATAAAGTTACCCTGCACCCGTAGACGTTCTGGTCTGGCTACTGCACGTAAGGTATTGCCAGCGAGTTGAATATATTGTTTGGCATCAATTTCTCGTTCCTGTTCCAGTTGACCATAAGAATAGGCTGCGAGCTTATTCAGAAACTCACCTGCCGCACCCACATCAATTAACGGCTGATCGCGAAGTACCTGACCATCCGGGCCAACACTTCGCCTATTACTGCCAAGTAGTCCACCACTGACATCATCAAGTAGATCACTTTGCATACGTTGTGCGATTAACTGTGCTTCATCAAACCACTTAATGTCCTGAGTTATTTCAAAAACACTTAATGAGGCAAGCCCTGCAAATGCTAATGTGCGCAAGTATAAAATGCGATTATCGTTTTCTATTATTGGGCGATTACGATTAGTCTGATCACCTGCCTGGAGAATTTGTCCGTAGGCACCGGGTTGGAATGCGCCATTACTTTGAATAAAAGTCATCAATTCAGCTGCACGATCAATAAACCTTTTATCACCAGTGGCCTCATATGCAACAGAAAAAGCGATCACCAATTTGGAGTTAATATCTGTATAAAGAGCGGTATCAATATCTGGCAAGCCCAGTTTACGTCTTTGTAAGTTGTCTTTTGCAAAGTAGTCTTCGGGAGTAATGCTGCCATTGGCCAGATATACATGTTGCTCTTGACTGGTAAAATAAGCCGCCTGGTCCGTGCCCATAAAGTTATTCAGGTAACTCAAAATACTGTCCATAGCTAATCGCCACTTCTTGTCCCCGGTGGCCTGATAGGCTCGAGCAAAAATTGATAAAGCAGCAGCCTGGTGCTCGGTTCTTTTTTCATGGATAAAGCCACCACCCATATCGGCCTGACGACTACCGAACCAGACGCCGCCCCAAACCGGGTCCATGAGTTTTAGAATATTCTCGCTGGCCATCATCGCCCGGTTGTGCCAGTCGCCTCCACGCCACCAGGCCTGTTGCATAAGAAACTGATCTGCCATACGAGAGCCACCCCAATTATGGTTTTCCTGATCATAGAAACGGTCAATCATGGCATCTGCCAATTCAACAATGGCACCAAGATCTGAGTCTGATGGTGTCGATACCAGATCAACATCTACTGCCATCGCCTCTAATGTGCCGTTACGGTACGCAGTGTTAAGATCGTCGAGGATTGAAGCAAAGGTGTCAGTTGGGCGAAAACCGCGGAAAAATGCCACATGCTCTCCATTTGGCTTGAGAAATATCAGCGCGGGCCAACCCCAGAAACCATAGCGTTCGCCCAGATCTGGCTCGGCTTCCGCATCTACATGAATGGAAATAAAGTCTTCGTCTAGACGTTTTTGAATAATCTCATCGGAATATGTTTCATGCTGCATCTGATTGCAGGCGCCACACCATTCCGTTCCCACATCGAGAAAAATCAACTTATCCTGCTGTTTAGCCTGATCAAAGGCATGCTCACCCCATGATTGCCAGGGAATACCGGTTGAGGTTGCGTAAGCGGAAAAGGAGAAAGCCTGTAAGAGGCTAATAAGTAAAATTCTGGCAAGCATGTGGAATGTCCGTAGAAGAGGCTTCTAATTTGGACTGTAAACCTGTGCTGAGGTTCCAAGCCGTCTCGTAAAGTGCTGAGTCCGCAGGTGATTTAGCAGAAATAAGAAACTTAATCTAATTTTTATAGGGTGGATTTAAGCAGATTTTCTAAAATGTAGCGTGGACGATGTTTTAGAAACTGCAGAATTTCGTCGCCGGATACCGGTTGATGACCTGTTTCATAGTACTTGTCTGTAATAGAGGGAAGGCTCTCCTGCGCCAGCATTCTAATAGTCTCAAGTTCGGAAAGTTCGTTGTGCAACATGTGCGTAAATAAGTCTTTAAAATAGTTCCAATAATCGGGGTCATTATTTAGCAGGTTGACGAAGTACAGAAGTCGGATGTCATTGTGTATTGCCGCCCATTTTCCTGTTCGGCTATCCTGGTGAATTAGGTTTTCCATCCAGTTCTGTTCAGACAAAGTACTTATGGATGTATTCC
Source organism: Parasphingorhabdus sp. (assembly GCA_047615875.1). Classification (GTDB taxonomy): domain Bacteria; phylum Pseudomonadota; class Gammaproteobacteria; order Arenicellales; family CAJQKF01; genus JBLHGU01. The sequence goes on along the minus strand of JBLHGU010000059.1, from coordinate 22,369 downwards.
GCCGGTCACTAAAACAGGAATCAAAATTCCATAAAATCCACTGCCAACGGACGGATTCGTTGCGATCACGAACCAGGGCCCAATCATTTAAATCACTCGAACCACAATACATCATGAAGATCACGGCACGAGAAAGACCTTCAACATCAATAAATTGCTGGGCTAACGGTCTATTTACTGTCGTGCTAAATTTTCCAAGCCAGTCTCGCACCTGTCGGTAATATCGATAGGAATACTCCCAGGACTCGTCACCAAATCGATAGAAATCAAAATTTGAGTGGCCCAATCTATTTTGCCATTGCTCAAGATTGACCTCTTCACGGATCAGTCGTACACCCAACTTTTCTCCATTAAAGCTCACTTCGGCCAACGCATGCTCCGGCACTAAAAGACCCGCCTGCCTGGCAAGTTTCAAGGCGACAAATTTCTTCAGTGGATTCACTTGATCAATAATCAAGCTTTCCACTTTGCGGACAATTTTGTTCGAAAATATTGTATTCGACGAAAGACTTGCCTTGCCAAAATCTTCTCTAAAGACTATTCGAAAGCTCTGTTCTTTGGAGTCTTTTTGGCGTTCTCGTAAGCTCTTAACGCCATCTAATCTAATGCCTGCATTTTCTGCTGAGACTAATTGTCCGGCTCTAAAAATACTTATGGTAGCTGGTTTTTGATTACTGGCATTGGCATCTTCAACTTCAGAGAACAACCCTCGGAAAGCTGGAAGCAGCGCATTGTGTGGGACTTTCAGAACAATATGGGGCAGCTCTGTAGTGGTCGGAATCTGTAGACTACTTGGCAGCGTTTTAGCACCGTTGGGATTGGCCCGATACTGAAACGCCGTTGGCTTGCGCTTTTTTCGAAATGCTTGAGTCTCAGTGACCGGTACCACCGAATCATATGCGTCGCTTAAGTCTTTTATATTGTCTTCAAGAAACACCATATTCTGATTACGCAAGACCTTGCCTGTGGTTCCAGATCTCAGCATGGCTTCAGGCAGGCTAGGATTGCGGAGTAGTTGCTTAAAACTACTGAAATAACTCCCTCCCTCTAGCACGGTGCCGATGAATGCAATAGCTATAATCAGTGCCAGCAACAGGCTATTGTAGACGGTGGAATTAAATTTATATGACCGGAACATATAAGGCTAAAAGATTCGTATCTGGTTTATAATCACGGCTGGCTAATTTACCTGACTTGACGTTGGAATTCGAACTTAAATACGTAATACCGAATCACCGATTGTCATTTGTGCTCGAGTTTCTAAAGGCGCGATGTAATCCTGATCCAGTATTTCAATCTGCGACAATTTCTAGCATATATTTCGACTCGACTTCGTTGCACTTTCTCGATGAGAAAATCAATAGCGACTTTTACAAAAACAAAATTAGAATTCGCTGGTACAAAGATACGCAAACTAAGGAATTTTCGCGAGTTGCCTATCTGGAGAATAAGAAGCGCTTTGGTTCTCAGCGCCTTAAGCCCAGAACGCCATTTAAATTCTCCCCCGAACTACTGGACACTCTTCCGCTTGAAGATTCTCGTTTGTTGAATGTTGAACAAACGCTGGCCGAAATGGGTTTCATATCGCCGCAACCAATATTTCCGACTATATTAATTCAATACAAACGACAACGATTTGTCGATCCGGTTTATCAAACCCGGATATCAGTGGATAGTGACATTCGCTCGCCGCGAGTGAATCGTTTGCTACTTCCATCAGGCGGCGCCAGTACTCTACAATTGGCAGTGGTAGAAATAAAAGGCAAGGAAAGTTTTTTGCAGCAAAATTTGTCGCCTCTGATCACCCTTGGTTTGCGAAAAGCATCATTTTCCAAATACCTGTCATGTATGGCACGATCGCATAATATGACCTTCGATCCCCGCTAAAATTATGTGCAACTTCTTATTTAACTTCCCAGTACTGCTGGAACTTCGACACGGAGCAATCATTGGAACAGAGTAACAATATTTCCCTACAAGGTCTGCTCGAACTGGGTGGTTCTGGTATAGAAGAAATCGGTGCTGTTGGTTTTATTATGGTGATGACCGTTTCATTGCTGAGTTCGTTTTATATCTCGGTTTTATATTTGAGATTTTACGGCAGTCGCGCTACTGGTAGTCAGATTCACCGAGCATTTCCTCTTCTGGGTATGTCCGTTACAGCGATATTTATTTGCATACAATTTTCATTGCCGCTTTCGCTAGGGCTTTTGGGTGCGCTATCTATTGTTAGGTTTCGTACACCAATAAAAGAGCCCGAAGAAATTGGCTTTATCATGTTGGTGATTGGCTCTTCCATAGCAGCCGCGACATTTAGTATGTACTTTCTAGCAATTTTGTTGGGTTTTGCCACACTTGCATTGATCATTCAGAAAATAGGCTTTCAAATGGTCTATCGTGCAACAGAGAATGGCCTATTAATTATGACTGTCCCCACAGCGACTTATGGGGGCAAAAGCGAAGAGTTGAAAAAGTTGATGAATCAATACCTGGTTCAGGCGAAATTAGAAAGCTTGTCAAAATCAGAAGACAACTCAGTGCTGTCTTATAGTTTTTCAAGTTTCAAGAATTGTGATGCGGTAGAACTCCAGAGTCTGGTGGAGGACCTGATAAATCCGAAGGATATAAATATCTATCTAAATAAGCAGGCCACCCTGTAAATTTAATTTTTAACTGCAAGATAAACAGTGTTTCGAGATTGTTTATTGACTGATAAGGTCAATATTTGTAGAAGCCTGAAATTCTTTTTGATGATTGGGATTTTTTTTGTACCTGTCGCAGAGGCTACTACGCAGAATTCAGATGCGGAAGTTATTCAACACGCGACCGGTTTATTGACAGGCAATCAGACCGTCCGTCAATTGCACTTTGAATTTGACGCGGAAAAGCTGAATAAATATTCGCAATTGATCGAGAAAGGCAGTAAAGAAGACTTTGAGTCTAAACTGACGACCAATCTATCTAGCGAGCCGGTGCAGGTGACTGCACATATTCGTGGCAAAGGTTCAATAAGCTGCGCGCGTAAACATTACGTTCTTGATGTTTCTGCCAGTGATCTCAGCTTAATGTGGCCAGATTTTGGAGTAAGAAAATACTATCTAAATAGTATGTGCCAGGATGAGTCTTACTTGCGTACGCTGACCATGTTTCAGCTTTGGAACGAGCTCGGTTTGTTTCCATTTCGATTTAGCCTGATCGAAGTTTCCATAAACAAAAAGTCTCAAGGCTTATACATCCTACTGGAAAAGGCTACAGACAGACTTGCGAAAAACTCAATTAAGCCACTGTCGATCTTACGCCGAGACTTCCATCTACCCGAAACCACCGTTTTTGTTCAATCAACCTCTACTACACGACTAATAGCTGAACTTGACTATATCTTTGCGTTTAGAAAGCTGATGTTAGTCGATGGAGATAAGTTTGTAACAGGACTGGAAAAAACTCTAGACGTTGATCAATACCTTAGGCACCTGGCTTCTGTTTCGATAGTTGAAAATGGTGATAATGTGGATGAGATTTGGTTTTCACAGTACCCACGAAAGAGAATTCAAGGATACCCGGATTATATCTACCGTATTTTTAAGTGGGACCCGGATGACATTTTTTCTAAATGCCATTGGGATGGGAAATACGCATACACAGACCCCTGGAATCTTTCCTACTGCATTGAATCCGAATTGGGCAAAAAAATGTTATCTAACCCGGTTTTGTTTAATCGGTTTGTAAATAAAATAGAAACTCTCTTGAGTGGCTCGCTTTCAAGGGAAAATTTTACGCGGGCCCTGAACATCACTAAACGGAAATTGTTAGAAAAATTAATCAGCACAGAGATTCTAGTTGCGATGGGCTTTGAAAGCTTGCCTGCAAACAGTGTTCTATTGGCTAATTATATCAACCACTATTTTGATCAGGCTGTAGACAAATTGCTTGAGGCCCGGTCTGCCAGAGAGCAGAGTTTATTACTAAATATTGATAAGTATCAGACGGAACTGTCCGAGTAAAGAATTAGTCAGAACATCTGGACTTAAGTCACCCTCGGTTGGGCAGGCGACGACAGTCCAATAATTCTCTACATAACCGCGCCAATCTGCCAGGGAATGAACTCATGATCACCCAGCCCCTGTGACTCGCTTAAGGAAGGTTTGCCGGAAGCGACATCAATGAGTAGATTCAGAATATTTTCGCCAATTTCTGCGATACTGGCTTCACCATCAAGAATCAAACCAGCATTAATATCCATGTCTTCCTGCATTCTTGAAAACATAGGGGTGTTGGTGGCGATTTTGATTGATGGTGCCGGTTTGGAACCATAGACACTACCACGCCCTGTCGTGAATGCCACAATGTTGCAGCCCGAGGCAATCTGCCCCGTGATGGACGCAGGATCGTAACCGGGACTGTCCATCATAACGAAACCTTTGTGCTTGATAGGCTCCCCATAACGATAAACTGCTTCCATAGGCAGAGTGCCACTTTTGGCTACGGCTCCAAGTGATTTTTCCAGAATGGTTGAGAGACCACCGCGTTTATTGCCGTGGGATGGATTGTTATCCATAGATCCAAAATTGCGACTGGTGTAATCCTCCCACCAGCTAATTCTGTCCATTAACTCCTGTGCTACTTTTTCACTGCGTGCTCGTCTGGTGAGCAAATGTTCTGCGCCATATATTTCCGGCGTTTCTGCTAGCACTGCGGTGCCCCCACCGCGAATGAGTAAATCAGAGGCATAGCCCAGGGCTGGGTTGGCGGTTATACCGGACCATGCGTCTGATCCACCGCACTGCAGGCCCAGAGTTAATCCTGATATGGGGCAGGGTTCTCGTTGGTTTTTATCAATCTCCGAGAGCATCTCTTGCACAATAGATGTGCCGTGCTCTATGGTTTTTCTAAGACCACCCTGATCCTGAATGTTCATGGAGCGGAATCTTGCGTTATCTTTTAGTTGATAACGTTCTAAAATTTCATCAATCTGGTTAGTCTCACAACCAAGCCCTACCATCAGTACACCACCACAATTTGGGTGACTGGCGTAGCCCCAGAGTACCCGCTGAAGATTGGCATAGCCATCGCCGGATTTGTCCATGCCGCAGCCGGTGCTGTGAGTAAAAGAGGCGACGCCATCGACATTCTTAAATGCAGACAACGTATTGTTATCGAATGCTCTGGCAATATTGTGCGCCGCGGTGGCGGAGCAATTTACGCTAGTCAGAATGGCAATGAAGTTACGCGTTCCATACTGATCATTGCCGCGATTAAAACCCATAAACTGTTGGCGATCGGGTTCGGGCACAGAAGTGATGTCTTTGATACCTTTGCCAATCATATGCTCAGGTCGCGATTGACGGAACTCTATGTTGTGGTCATGTACATGTTGCCCGGCACTTATGGCATGTTTGGCGAAACCAATTACCTGGCCGTATTTTGTAATCTGAGCACCCTCAGCTATGGATTCAATAGCAATCTTATGACCTGGAGCAATATTGTCCAAAACATCAATGCCTTCGACCCGGGCGCCAAGTCCAAGAGATGTAATAGAAACTACCACGTTATCGATAGGATTAAGCTTTATAAATGGAGTGTGTCTTGAGTTCATTAGAGTAGAATAGGCATTTGTCTTCTCTTCATATTAGCTTGATTTTCATCTACTGACGACCTGTTGGCGTTGTATTTTATAAATCCATGAATATGGCCTTTTCTGTACCAGTTGTTATCGTTGTAATGGGTGTTTCTGGTTGCGGAAAATCAACCTTCGGGCAATCACTATGTCGTCGGCTGAGTGCCCGATTTATTGAAGGTGATCAGTTGCATCCCGCCGAGAATATCGAGAAAATGTCTCGTGGAGAACCGCTGACCGACGCCGATCGACAACCGTGGTTAAATGCCGTTGCAATACAGGCGACCCAAGTGGTGCGGGACAATCAGACAGCGGTTGTGGCTTGTTCTGCTCTGAAAAGCAGCTATCGAGACATATTTCGAGGCATTGAGCACCAGGTACGCTTTGCACATTTGTTTGGCAGCCGATCAACCATATTGCAACGTATGGGCAGGCGTACAGATCATTTCATGCCGGCCAGCTTACTGGATAGTCAACTCGATACGCTCGAGTCCACTGCGACCGAGGTGGATGTAAAGGAGCTGAACCTTGAAAACACCATAGAAGTTAACTTACAGCGATTTCTCCATTTCTTAGATAACTCACCAATTGATTAGTCCTATGCCTTGCAAATTTGACCCCAAACTACACTCTCACATTGGCTTGATTGGTATGGGTGTGATGGGTTCCAATCTGGCGCAAAGGATTATTAGCAAAGGGTTTCAGCTACAGATATACGATCGTGACGAAGAACTTCTAGCCAGTGCAAGTAATATTCTGGGCTCCAATGTGCCCGCTTTTAGCCATATAACGGATTTAGTGGCAAGCCTGGCTCGACCGCGTTGTTTGATTCTACTAATTAAGGCGGGAAGCCCGATTGACCAGGTATTACAACAGCTATTGTCTTTACTTGATGAAGACGATTTAGTTGTCGACCTGGGTAATAGTTTTTATAAAGATACCGAACGAAGAATTGAAACCAGTCGCGAGGCGGGAGTGTCGTTTATTGGTTGTGGCATATCAGGTGGTGCAGAAGGTGCGCGTAATGGGCCAGCCTTAATGCCGGGGGGTGAGTTTAAAGCCTGGCCGGCTATTGCTGATTTATTTTGTTCTATTGCAGCCCAGCATAATGGCGAGGCCTGCAGTGATTGGGTTGGTCCTGGCGGTTCTGGCCATTTCGTTAAGATGGTGCACAATGGAATTGAATATGCCGACATGCAGCTAATTGCGGAAACCTATCATTTGATGCGAGATTCGCTGAACATGGATTGTCGAACTATTGCCAGGCAGTTTTCTGATTGGAATGCAGGACTGCTTAGGAGTTATCTGATGGAAATTAGTGCAAATATTTTAACCCTTGAAGATAATGATGGAACGCCTGCTGTAGATTTGATCCTCGACCGAGCAGGTCAGAAGGGCACGGGTAGTTGGACCAGCGAGGCAGCACTTGAATATGGAATTCCAGCTAATTTGCTGGCCGAGGCAGTATTTGCCCGAGTGATATCTTCCTTCAAGGAAAAGCGCGTTCGATTGACGGTGGCCAAAGAAAAAGCGAAAACTATAGAGAGTTCGACACTGACTCAAGAGGAAATTGAGCGGGCGTTATATGCAGCCAGAGTTATCGCCTATTGTCAGGGCCTGGATTTAATCGATGCCGCATCTAATCATAATAACTGGCAACTTAATTTATCCAGAATAGCCGCTGGATGGCGCGCAGGTTGCATAATTCGCGGGCAGCTATTGGAAGATATTGTTGTGGCTTGTGACGATGGCTGTGCAGATGGTCTGCTTAGCACGCAGCACTTTTCTGGGCAACTGTCTGAGCATGTTGCAGCTCTGCGCAAACTGGTTGTCCATGCGGTTCAGTGTGGTATTCCTGTGGCCGGATTCAGCGCGGCGTTGGCCTTCTATGATGCTTATCATACCGCACGGTTACCAGCGAATTTAATCCAGGCACAGCGAGATTATTTTGGCGCCCACGGTTTTCAAAGCACCGACGGGGAAAGCGAAAATTTATTTCATATAGACTGGACTGCTAGTACCGCAAAGTTAGTTAAACATTAGTTAAACACAGACATCTCATCCTCCGAACCGAATTTGTCAGAATGATAAACTCACATCTTTGAACATCTTTTTTAAACAGTAGAGAAATACATTATGAAACCGACAGTTGGATTTATTGGTCTTGGACTAATGGGCGCCGCAATGGTGGAACACATGCAGAACAATGGCTATAAGCTAACGGTTATGGCAAACCGCTCCCGTACAGCAGTTGATGCGGCGGTCGGCAGAGGTGCAGCGGAGGTCTTCAGTGCTAAGGAGGTAGCGCAGAATAGCGATATCATCATGCTTTGTATGGACACCTCTGCTTCGGTAGAAAGCCGTATGCTGGGAGACGATGGAATTATTGCCGGCCTTTCAGATGGCAATGTTGTGATTGATTTTGGAACTTCTATGCCTGATTCTACCCGTGAACTGGGTAAGTCGGTCGCAGCTATGGGTGCTCAATATCTGGATGCCCCTTTGGGACGTACCCCGGCTCATGCCCGAGAAGGCCTTTTGAACATCATGTGTTCAGGCGACGATGCTGCATTTCAAAAAGTTAAACCCGTATTGGAAGTTCTCGGTGAGAATGTTTTTCATCTGGGTGCACTTGGAACGGGGCACACCATAAAGTTGATCAATAACTTCGTAGGCATGACTGCCGCAAGTGCCCTGGCCGAAGCCTTTGTCACTGCTGAGAATGCCGGAGTGGACCCGAAACAGCTTTATGACGTGATGTCTTCCGGACCATTGCATTCCGGCATGATGGATTTTGTTGCCGCTTTCGCATTGGAGAACGATGCCACTAAGCTGGAGTTTTCCATTCGTAATGCGCGTAAAGATGTCGGTTACTATGCTTCAATGCTGGACGACCTTGGAATGCCTTCAATAATGTCTAACGGAACGAAGCAGGCACTTGGGATCGCGACTAACACGGGTCATGGCGATAACAAGGTTTCTCAGATGGTCAGTTTCTTTCGAGAAATATATAAAGAAAAGTAATTCCTTTTAATCTTTTAAAATTTAGCTGAAAGTAATGGCAGGGTTAATACCCAAGGCCACAGAGGATCGCGTTCTTTGGGGAATAGGTCTAACGCTGCTGGCTTACCTTGCCTTTTCCGGCATTGATGCCAGTGTTAAGTGGTTGGGCGAGTTTGGTTACCCGGCCTTGCAGCTGGCTTTCATGCGTTATTTAGCACACTTTTTTATTGCTACGAGCAGAGTTGTAAGTAATGGCGCATCGTTGTCACATTTTGCCAGCCCACATCTGGGGCTGGTTATATTGCGCGGAGGTTTAGTACTCTGTGCGACAGTTTTTAATTTTGTAGCTCTGAAGTATTTACCCTTAACTCTGACCTCAACCATCCTGTTTTCCTCGCCCATCATAGTTTGCCTCTTGTCCGGTACAGTTCTGGGTGAGAAAGTGGGTAAGTGGCGCTGGCTTGCTATCCTGTTTGGATTCATTGGTGTGATTATTGCAATCAGACCTTTCGATGAAAGCTTTCATCCTGCTGCATTATTATCTTTACTTGGCGTCACCTGTTTTGCTTTTTACTTATTGTTAACGCGGAGATTAGCAGGCATTGTTGCATCCGATACCATGCAGTTCTACTCAGGTGCTGTGGGCGCTATTGCATTACTCCCTGTGGCAATTTATCAGTGGCAGACGCCGGAAAATTTTCAGCACTGGTTACTTATGATCGCTCTCGGCATATTTGGCTGGATCGGTCATGAACTACTGACCAGGGCATATGGCTATGCGGATGCCAGTGTCCTGACGCCCTTTAGTTATTCTTTTATGATTTATCTAACCATCTGGAGCATTGTGTTGTTTGATCAATACCCAGACCAATGGACTTTGATTGGCGGCCTGATTATTGTTACCTCGGGCCTGGTTATATGGTTACGAGAAAAAGTGAATGCAGAACGCCAGGCCAAAGCAACAGCGGCTTAAGCATATGCTGATTTTTTACCGCAGTTTTTTAACCGAGAATTTTGTATATGAAAAAGATGTTTATCACGGGTGGCAATGGCAACCTTGGTCGATTACTTGCAGACAGAATGTTGACGCATGGTATTGAAGTTATCCGCTTCGACTTACCAGGATCATTTGTTGGTGATCCTACCGATGGCCAGATAATAGAATTCGGTGATGTGCGTGATACAGAACTCTTGCAACAGCTATTTAGTAAGCATCAGCCGGACTCTGTTTGTCATCTGGCTTCATTATTGTCTGGTAGTTCAGAGTCTGACCTGCAAATATCCTGGGAAATTAATGCAACGGCTTCATTTCAGCTATTGCAACTTTCTATGCAACATAAAGTAGACCGGTTTTTATTTGCTAGCACAATTGCAACCTATGGTGATGTAAGCGAAAACCCTATGTCAGAGGACTATCCACAATGGCCGCATAGTATGTATGGTGCAACCAAGGTAGCGGTCGAAAGACTGGGCCATTATTTTAAAGTGAAACACGGTTTAGATTTTCGTTGTTTGCGTTTTCCATTAGTCATTTCTCCCTTTGCACCTAAAACAGCCGTTTCCGCCTATCCCTCCCATGCATTGCTAGCAGCCGCAAAAGGGGAGTCGTTTGTTTTCCCCGTTTCCGCAGACACCGGCATTTCCACAATGTTTTTGGGTGACGTAATTGATAGCATGGAGCAGTTTTTATTGGCAGATTCGTCCTGTAATCGACGGCCAGTCTATAACGTTGACTCGTACTACATGACAGCACAAATGGCGGCAGATGCTATTACGGCAGCTTTCCCGGACTTCACTTATAGCTTTGAACCTGTTGCGAATGTTGATGCGTTAATCGCTGGGTGGCCAGATCGTGTTGATAATTCGCCTGCCCAACAAGACTGGGGCTGGCAGGCTAGCTGTGACCTGGATGGGAGTATTCGAGGGATTCTAAAGATGATTGAGAACGGTTAGATAGTCGCCAGAGCTTCGCTATTTGTTTGTTATCCAGGCTTATTACTCAGACCGCAGCCGGTTAAAATAAATCTGACAAGACTGTCGCCGATACTCTGAAAATCCTCATTGGATAATGATGTTTTGCCCTGTATCGCGATGATCTGTGAGTAGTAGTCTGCATAGTGCTGTGTGGCACTCCAGATTAGGAAAATCAGATGATAGGGGTCCACAGCGATAATCAGGCCCCGATCAATCCAGCTTTGTATTACGGTCGCCCGCTCAGCAACCCAGCTTCGCAAATCTGTATTCAGGTAATCCTGAAGGTGCGGTGCACCGTGAATAATTTCATTGCTGAATATTCGAGCGCCAACCGGGTTAGACTGAGAATAGGCTAGTTTGGCGCGGATATAGGTTTCAAGCGCTGAGGCTGGATCATCATCTGGTGAAATGCGATCGAAAGCGTCATTCCAAAGTTGAGTTATGCCACTTAAAACAGCAATATAAAGTTCTTTTTTGTTTTTGTAGTAGTAATGGATATTGGCTTTCGGTAACTCTGCTCGATCAGCAATGCTTTGCATCCTTGCGCCGCCAAACCCATGTTGTTCGAATTCAAATTCTGCAGCAATCAGAATCTTTTTCTGATTGCGCTCGCGGATGGAGTCGGATGGTGATTCTGTCATTGCACTTTGTTTGCCAGACGTAACGCTTGCTGTCGGTGATTGTGTTTTAACTCATGAATGTCAGCATGTAAGAATTCGTTATCCTTAACCACCCATTGTCCGCCCACCATTACGTGTCTAGCTTGATGGGCGCCGCACAATAGCAGCGCTGCTAGTGGATCACCGCTGCCACTAAAGCGTAATTCATCAAGGCTAAAGAACGCCAGGTCTGCCAGAAGACCGGGGGCAATACGCCCGATATCTTTGCGACCCAGGCAGGCAGCGGACCCAGAGGTTGCCCAGCGCAGGGCTGATTGATGAGTAACAGCTGCTGACCCATATCGTAGCCGTTGAATGAGTAATGCCTGGCGACACTCCTGAATCATATTGGATCCATCATTGGATGCAGATCCGTCCACGCCCAGTCCAACCGGAACACCGGCGGATTCGAGTTCCAGATTCCTACAGATGCCCGAGCCCAACACCATATTTGACGACGGGCAGTGGGTTATACCAACTCTGGCTTTGCCAAGACGTTCAATTTCGGTTTCATTAAAGTGAATGCCGTGGGCCAGCCATACATCATCACTCAGCCATTCAACATCGTCCAGATAGTCCAGTGGTCGATACCCGGTGGTCTTCAGGCAAAACTCTGTTTCGTCATGGGTTTCGGCCAGGTGGGTATGCAATCGCACGCCTAGACGACGAGCAAGCGTTGCACCATCGATCATTAACTGCCTTGTGACACTAAACGGTGAGCAAGGGGCCAATGCAATTTGCAGGTGACTGCCGAAGTTGCCATCGTGATACGCGCCTACCACTCGTTCACAATCAGACAGTATAGTATCGGCATCTTGTATAGTGGTTCTCGGTGGCAAGCCACCCTGATCTTCGCCCAGGCTCATCGAGCCCCGGGTTAGGGTTGAACGCAGCCCAAGATCCTTGACCGCATCGACCTGTACATCAAGAGCCTGCGGTATGCGTTCGGGAAACAGATAATGGTGGTCGGCACTGGTAGTGCAGCCAGATAGCATTAATTCAATGCTGGCCAATTGGCTGGAGGCATGAATCATATCTTCATCAAGACCAGCCCAAACTGGATACAGACTTTTAAGCCATGTGAAGAGTTCTTTATTAAGCGCGTCCGGAAAAGCCCGGGTCAGGGTTTGATAGTAATGATGATGTGTGTTTACCAAACCCGGCGTGACGACCAGATTGCTGGCATCCATGGTCAGATCAATTGCATGTTGTGGACTTTGGCCTGATGTCAGTATCTCTTCGATAACATTGTCACGAATGACTAATCCACTAACAGAGGCATCTGAATCCTCCACGTACACACTCAATGGGTTTTTTATCCAGATTCGCATACTATGACTATTCTATTGGCGATTGAAAAATGATGAACCACAATGCAATTGCGCCCGAATCGGGCGCAATTGTCAGCCGCAAAACTGCCGGCAATTTCTTCCAGATAAGGAAGAAGAGCGTTACTTGGGAAGCTCTCCCTGAACGCCTTCAACATACCAGTTCATACCAAGCAAATCGCCATCACTTAGGGACTCGCCCTCTGCAACAACCTGTTTGCCGGATTGATCATTGATGGGACCCTGGAACGCGTGCATGGTGCCGTTTACGATGCCGTCTTTAACCATCTCGGCAGCTTTACGAACATCTGCAGGTACTGCATCACCATAATCAGCAAATCCTACCATACCTTCTTTAATACCATCCCAGGTGTCTTCTGATTTCCAGGTGCCATCCATTACTGCTTTAACTCGCGCAATGTAATAGGGCGCCCAATCATCGATTATGGAGGTAAGCTGTGCTTTTGGTGCGAAGGCCTTCATGTCAGATGCTTGACCAAAACCCCATACACCACGTTGCTCAGCAACCTGCAACGGGGCGGGTGAGTCAGTGTGCTGGGTAATAATATCCGCACCCTGATCAATCAAAGCCTTGGCTGCATCGCCTTCTTTGCCTGGGTCAAACCAGCTATTTACCCAAACTACCTTTACGGTCGCTTCAGGATTTACTTTGCGCATCGCCAAGGTGAACGCGTTTATGCCGCGTACTACTTCTGGAATTGGAAATGAAGCGATGTAACCAACCACACCCGACTTAGACATGTGCCCGGCGATGGTGCCGATTACCGCACGACCTTCGTAAAAACGTGCAGAATAAGTAGTTACGTTATCGCCTCTCTTATAGCCAGTAGCATGTTCGAACTTAATCTTGGGAAATTGCTTGGCAACTTTAACTGTTGGGTTCATATAGCCAAAAGAGGTGGTGAAGATCAGATCGTGGGTGGCCGCCAGTTTCCTGATGACACGTTCTGAGTCAGCGCCTTCGGCTACGCTTTCAACAAATGTGGTTTTTACCTTGTCGCCAAATTCCGCTTCTACGGCTTTTCGTGCCTGATCGTGCTCATAGGTCCAGCCGTGATCGCCGGTAGGACCGACATACACGAAACCGACCTTGGTCTCTGCTTGAGCAGACCCGGCGGCGAGACCTGTCGCCAGTACCAGACTGGTGAGTAGATGATGAAGTTTAAGTTTTTTCATTAATGTGCTCCTCGTTATTTTACTGCATGACCAAAAAATAGCGGCGGAAGTGTATCACGCAGCTGGATGAAATGGCTTGCCAATGCAGGCCGGTGCATTGAGTCTGATTTTGGTCTTATCCCGCGAGATCAAAACCAACACTACAATTGTTGCGATATAGGGCAGCATGGACATGAACTGCGAGGCTATATTGATACCCATGGCCTGCGCATGTAGCTGCAAAATGGAGATTCCTCCAAATAAATAGGCACCGAGAAATACCCGGCCTGGACGCCAGGTGCCAAACACCACCAGCGCCAGGGCAATCCAACCGCGTCCCGCACTCATGTTTTCAACCCACATTGGCGAATAGGAAAGTGATAGATAGGCACCAGCCAGGCCCGCCATGGCACCCCCAAATACGGTTGCCATGTAGCGAATTTTAATTACCGAGTAGCCGATAGCATGAGCTGCGTCATGGGAGTCACCCACTGCCCGCAAAATTAAGCCGGACCGAGTACGATACAGAAACCAGCCTACTGCAAATGGCATTAGCACGGATAAATAAACCAGAAAGTTATGGCTAAACAAGAGTGGGCCAATCACAGGTAAATCACTTACCCAGGGAATGTGCAGGGTTGGCAGGCCTTCATAGGCTATGCCTACCATTTTTTGCCCGAGTAACGCGGACAATCCAACGCCGAATATGGTTAATGCAAGTCCCGTAGCGACCTGACTCGCTTGCAGTCCTAATACCAGGAAGGCAAAAATTAACGCCATGGCCATGCCAGCCAGAACCGCCACGATACAGGCGATAATGGCACTTTCAAAAAAGAACACCGAAGCAAAACCTGCGATGGCACCGGCCAGCATCATGCCTTCGACACCTAGATTAAGAACGCCGGATTTCTCCGTGATCAGCTCGCCCATGGCGGCAAATACCAGGGGTGTGGCCGCCGTGATAATGGTTAACAGGGCCGGTACCAGTATTTCAAAGTTCATGCTTGCGCCCCCCTGGTTCGAAAACGCAGACGATAATGAATAAAAACGTCACAGGCCAACAGCATAAACAGTAAAAGACCCTGAAATACGCCGGTTACAGCCAATGGTAGGTTTAAGTTGATCTGGGCATTTTCGCCACCCAAATAGGAAAGTGCCATAAGCAGGCCTGCAAATAGCACACCAACAGGATGCAGGCGACCAACAAACGCCACGATAATGGCGGTGAATCCATAGCCAGGGGAAATAGACGGTAATAATTGACCAATAGGCCCTGCTACTTCAATGATACCGGCCAGGCCCGCGGCCGCGCCACCCAGTCCCAAAGAAAGCCAGATCGTTTTATTCTGACTGAATCCGGCATATTGTCCCGCTGCCGGTGCGCTACCCATAACCTTGAGCTGAAAACCAATCAGCGTTCGGGATATCAGCACCCAGGCCGCAACGACTACAAACAATGCCAGTAAAAACCCCAGATGCAGACGGGATTCAGGAAAAATGATCGGTAGTGTGGCGGCCTCATGAAAAATTCTGGATTCAGGAAAATTATAGCCATCCGGATCACGGAAGGGACCGTGCACCAAATAACTGAGCATCAATGTTGCAACATAGGTCAGCATTAGGCTGACAAGAATTTCGCTGGCATTAAATCGGGTTCGCAGCAGGGCTGGTATGGCGGCCCACAGAAAACCACCAAACATGCCAGCAACTAGCATTAATGGCAGCACGAAAAAACTGTCTACCTCATAAAACCAGAGTGCCACACCACCGCCGAAAATCGCACCAAGGGTTAGCTGCCCTTCAGCGCCGATATTCCATACATTAGAGCGGAAACCTATTGCCAGAGCGACGCCTATCAAAATCAATGGCGTGGCTTTTACGCCAAGCTCAGTCAATCCGTACACCGAAGTTACTGGTTCAACAAAAAATGCGTATAGGGCTTCCCCAGCTGGTACGCCCATGAAAGTAAACAGAACTATCCCCGCAAGAAGCGTTAATATGAGTGCCAGCACGGGTGTCAGATACACCATGGTGCGGGATACTTCCGGTCGGCGTTCAAGCCTCAGCATGTTGCGCCTCGCTAGTGTGAACGCCACCCATAAGAAGACCGATCTTCTCAATAGTGATTTCTGACGTTGGACATGTTTCAGAAAGAGATCCAGCACAAATTGCGGAAATTCGATTACTTATCTGCATAAGTTCATCCAGATCCTGTGAAATAACCAAAACTGCTGAGCCGTTTTCGGCGAGTTGGATAAGAGCCTGCTGAATATCTCCGGCAGCGCCAGCGTCAACACCCCAGGTAGGTTGAGAAACCACTAGTACACCGGGATTTTGCAATATTTCCCGTCCTACAATAAATTTCTGTAAATTACCACCGGAGAGGCTGGTAGCAGCGGCCGCGCCGCCGGTACATTTGACGTTGTACTCATCGATTACTTTGGATGCGAACTGATCACGGGATTCAAATTGCACAAACCCATTACGGGTCATACCAAGATGATGATGACCGGTTAGAAAGGCATTTTCAGCGAGGCTCATATCGGGCACAGCCGCATGGCCAAGACGCTGTTCGGGTACACAACCAAGACCCAGGCTACGTCGTGATTCAGCACCAAGCTGGCCGCAGGGCTCACCGTCCAGTTGAATGTCGGTAGCGGTTGGGCTGGTCTGCTCTCCACTAAGCGCATCCATTAATTCATTCTGACCATTACCCGCAACACCCGCGATGCCGACGATTTCTCCGGAATGAACCTGCAGAGAGATGCCGTTCAAATCAACACCGAACTCGTCGCCGCTTTGCATTGTTAGATTGTTCACACTCAGGCGGCATGTGCTCTTTGTGCCAATTGCAGGTGGAGTTGCAGCGCTTTGCAGTTCTTCGCCCATCATCAAAGCAGCCAGGCTGCGTGCGGTTTCCTGGGTGGGGTCAGCTTCAGCAACTCGTCGGCCTAAACGCAATATAGTGGCGTTGTGGCAAAGTGCCCGTATCTCTTCCAGCTTATGACTAATGTAGAGAATAGACAGACCTTCTTCTGCCAGGCGGCGCAGAGTTACAAAGAGTTTTTCAACTTCCTGAGGTGTCAGAACGGATGTTGGTTCATCCATTATCAAAAGCTTTGGCTGCTGTAGAAGACAGCGTACTATTTCAATTCTTTGTCGTTCGCCAACTGACAATGTGTGCACGTGACGGTGCGGATCAAGAGGCAATCCGTAGGAGTTGGAAACCTCAATTATCTGCTCAGCGAGTTGGTCAAGGCTATGTTCGCCTTCCATGCCCAGCAAAATATTTTCGACCACGGTGAGCGCTTCAAACAGAGAAAAATGCTGGAAAACCATGGCGACACCCAGATTTCGGGCTGCAGAAGGATTGCTAATGCTGACCGATTCGCCATTCCATTTCAGCGTGCCAGTATCGGGCTTCAAAATGCCATAGATAATTTTCACCAGCGTACTTTTGCCAGCACCATTTTCACCCAGTAAGGCGTGAATTTCCCCCGGTGCAATGGTCAGGTCGACATTATCATTGGCCAAACAGCCCGGAAATGACTTGCTTATGCCAGTCAGTTCAAGCAGCGGTGTTTCGGCAGAATTATTGCTATTATTCAAGTTCTCCTCGTTTTATGGCGCATGGTAAGGCTACCCCAAGGGATTATGCCAGTTTGTCTGATTAGGACAAACGTAAAATGAATGCTGGAGCGAATTAAATAAAAACTTGACCATTTAGTCAAGATTTTTTATTCTGTCTGTATTCCACATAGAGGCGAGATAGTGCTCAAGTTCCTGTTAAATAACGATTTGATTCAGTTGAATGATTTTCAGCCGGATCGTACCTTGCTCGAATATTTACGTGAAGACCGCCAACTGACTGGCACCAAGGAGGGTTGTGCTTCCGGTGATTGCGGTGCATGTACAGTTGCCGTGGCTGAGCTAGAAGGCACTAAGTTGCGCTATTACAGCATAAATAGCTGCATCACTTTTCTAGGCAGCTTGCATGGTAGACAGGTCATCACAGTTGAGCATCTTGCACAGGGAGATGCGCTACATCCGGTGCAACAAGCCATGGTCGATTGTCACGGCTCGCAGTGTGGGTTTTGTACGCCAGGTTTTGTCATGTCACTATTCTCACTGTATAAAAATACAGACAATGCATCTCGTGTAGATGTTGAGACGGCTATCGCGGGGAACCTGTGTCGTTGCACGGGTTATCGTCCTATAGTTGATGCGGCGTTACATTCCTGTCAACAACCTGAGTCTGATCATATTGCTCTTGATGCTGAGAAAAGTATTGCAAGCTTACAAAGAATTCAACAGGAAACTGCGTCCGACACAAACGGCGAAAGTGGATTTCTTTTTGCTCATAGCTTGTCGCATTTAGCCGGCATTATGCAGAGCAATCCACAGATGAGGCCAGTTTGTGGTGCTACGGACCTGGCCCTTGAAGTGACTCAGCAATTAAAAGAGCTGCCTAACCTGGTCTACGTTGGCGCTGTTCCTGAGTTGAATATAATACAAACAACCGATGAGAGTTTTCATATAGGCGCCGCAACTCGCTATAGTCTTTGTGAAGAATTATTGGTCGGGGATTATCCAGAGTTAGGTGAGTTGTTGGAGAGATTGGGTTCCAAACCAATTCGTAATCAGGGCAGTATTGGTGGAAACATTGCCAATGCCTCACCTATTGGCGATATGCCGCCGGTGCTCATTGCTTTGGCAGCACATATTGTTTTGCGTAAAGGCGATGCCACTCGCACAATCTTAGTTGAAGACTTTTTTCTTGATTATAAAAAAACCGCCCTCCAGTCAGGCGAGTTTATCCAAAGTGTGATTATTCCTCGCGCTAAAACCGGTCAGCAGCTGAAGATTTATAAAAATTCCAAACGTTTTGACGACGATATATCAACATCCCTCGGTGTGTTCAATCTACAGGTCGAAGGCAATAGAGTTATTTCTGCCAGTATTGCCTTTGGTGGTATGGCGGCAATTCCAAAAAGAGCCAGACAATGCGAGTCGACCTTAACCGGAACTTCGGTAAACACCGAAACTCTGCTTCAAGCCCAGCAGGCATTGGCAAATGATTTCCAGCCTATTGCAGATGTGCGCGCCAGTGCCGAATATCGCCAACGCATTGCCTCTGGAATGGTGCAACGTTTGTTTACTCAACTAATCGAGCCAGAACAAAAAACTCGTGTATCTCACCAACCGGTTGCCATGTCATGAGTATTAATAACAACAATCAGGTCGGACAATCTATCGCCCACGACAGCGCTGTATCCCATGTAACTGGGGCTGCGCTTTACATCGATGACATTCCTGAACCAGCTGGCTTACTACATGTAGCCATCGGGCAGACTGCGATTGCCTATGGTCGTGTCAAGAGCATGGATTTATCGGCAGTGTCTGCATCTGCAGGTGTGATTTGTGTCGTAACCGCTGATGATATCCCTGGCCATCGTGATATTGGCCCAGTGTTTCCAGGCGACCCCTTGTTTGTCGAAGATGAGGTTCATTTTATGGGACAGGCGTTATTTGCTGTTGCAGCAAATAGTCTGACAGACGCTCGACGGGCGGCCAGAAAGGCGAAAGTCGAATACGAAGAGTCCACTCCACGTATCCTGATAGAGGAAGCACTGGCAGCGGAAGATTTTGTTCGCCCCAGTCACGTGATGCAACGCGGTGAGAGTGAGAAGGTTTTAAATGCTGCTAAAAATAGAATAAAGGGTGAGTCCTTTGTCGGTGGCCAGGAGCATTTTTATCTGGAAGGCCAGGCCTCGATGGCAGTGCCCCATGAGTTTACTCAGCAACAGGGCTATATGCTGGTGTATAGCTCGAATCAGAATCCAACCGAGGTGCAGAAGCTGGTTGCAGAAGTGTTGGCCGTTCCTATGAATAGAGTGGTGGCCGATGTGCGTCGAATGGGTGGTGCATTTGGTGGCAAGGAAACCCAGGCGAACCCCTGGGCTTGTGTGGCTGCATTAATCGCTGCCAAAACTGGTCGTGCCGCAAAATGCCGATTGCCCCGTGGCGACGATATGGTTCTAACCGGTAAGCGCCATGATTTTCTGAATAGATATGATGTGGCATTCAGCGATGATGGAGCGATAGAGGCGGTTGACTTTGATCTGTCGGCACGCTGTGGTAGCTCCCCTGATCTGTCTGACGCGATTGTTGACCGCGCCATGTTTCATTGCGATAACGCCTACTATTTGCCTCATGTGCGTGTAGCCGGCCATCGTTGCCGTACTCATACCGTTTCGAATACAGCTTTTAGAGGTTTTGGCGGCCCCCAGGGCATTATGGCTGCAGAGGTCGTTATCGATGAGATAGCCCGTGCCACCGGGCTTGATACACTGGATGTGAGAAAACGAAACTTCTATCAACCAGATAGTAAACAGTTGACCCAGTATCATCAGGAGATCAGTCATTTCACAGTGCCCGAACTTGTTCGTCAACTGGAAAAAACGGCGGATTACTGGCAGCGTCGAGAGGCAATTACAAAATTCAATAGTGAAAACCAGGTGATAAAACGCGGTTTGGCATTAACCCCGGTCAAGTTTGGCATTTCATTTACCGCAACCCATCTCAATCAGGCAGGTGCTCTGCTACATATTTATATGGACGGTTCGTTGCACCTTAACCATGGAGGTACCGAAATGGGCCAGGGTTTGTTCACCAAAGTGCGTCAGGTTGTTGCAGATGTGTTTGGGGTTGCAGCAGACACTGTAGGGGTATCAGCGACTCGCACAGACAAAGTGCCAAATACATCGCCCACAGCAGCCTCTTCTGGCACAGATTTAAATGGTATGGCGGCATTGGATGCAGCTCATACGTTACGTCAACGGCTGGTGAAGTTCGCGGTGGAGAATTACGCTGTTGCTGAGGAACAGATTAAGTTTCGTAACGGGCAAGTATTATTGGGCGATAAAACGTTAAGTTTTGCTGATTTCGTCAATCAGGTTTATATGAGTCGCGCGTCATTATCTGCAACGGGTTATTACCGTACCCCGGAGATTTATTATGACCGTGAGAAAGCTATGGGCAAGCCTTTTTTCTACTTCGCCAATGGCGCCGCTGTAACCGAGGTGATGGTTGACACAAACAGTGGTGAGTATTCGGTTACCGCAGTAGATATCATTCAAGATGTTGGTGACTCATTAAACCCCGCCATAGATATTGGTCAGATTGAAGGTGGCTATGTGCAAGGCCTGGGTTGGTTAACCACTGAAGAGGTGGTCTGGCATGAATCCGGAAAGTTGTTAAGCAACAGCCCAGCTAACTACAAGATACCGGCGGTATCTGATGTTCCTGAACACTTTAACGTGCGGTTAATGGATAACAGCCCAAATCGTGAGGCAACGATCTATCACTCCAAGGCAGTTGGCGAGCCACCGCTGATGCTAGCAATCAGTGCATGGTGTGCTTTGCGCGATGCCGTTTCTTCGTTGTCTGACTATAAACTGTCACCAAGGCTAGATGCCCCGGCTACAACTGAGCGGGTGTTATTTGCCATGGATGAGATCGTGAATAGAAACAAGGGTGCTTAAGCGATGAACTTGCCTGACCCGTCATGGTATGAGGCGGTCAAACAACTAAAGTCTGCAGATAAGTCTTTTGTATTAATAACCATTCTAATGGCTAAAGGATCTTCTCCCCGTTCTGATGCGACCAAGATGGTGGTGTCCGAGGCTAATCAGTTTCAAACCATTGGTGGTGGACAGCTGGAACTTAGCGCCATTGAGATTGCCAGGGCTATGCTGAATGAGCATGATGGTCAGTCGAAAATTCAAGAATTCCCTTTAGGGCCAGCATTAAATCAGTGTTGTGGTGGTCACGTTACACTGTTGTTCGAACCTTTTTATGCGCACGGATTTAACATCGCTTTGTTTGGTGCCGGGCATGTCGCCAAGGCATTGACTGGTATTCTTGGCCAACTCAATTGTCGTGTCGATTGGTATGATGATCGGGCGGAAATATTTCCAGAATCAACGGCGGAAAACATTAACTGTCACGCCAGTTTCGAACTTGAGCCGCTAGTTGATGCTGCACCTGCGAATACCTACTTCCTGATAATGACCCATAGTCATAGCCTGGATCTGCAAATTTGTGAGGCAGTGTTGAGTCAAAAACAACTTGAGTTTTGCGGCTTGATTGGCTCACGCTCAAAGTCAGTACGTTTTCGTAATCGCCTGCGTGAACGTGGTTTTACAGATCAGGAACTGAGCCGCTTAACTTGCCCCATAGGCGATCCGCAATTAAGTGGTAAGTTACCTATGGAGATCGCGGTATCCGTTGCCAGCAGCTTAATGAAAATGCAGGCAGAAAGTTTAGCTCCTGACATTACTGCAGAAGTGGTTACACTAAGTCACCAGCAATCGAACTGAATAAGATGAATATTGACCTGTTGAATAAACTGCAGCCAGAAGAGGCGAAAAATCATTTCTATCATTGCCTCAGTTGCAATGACTGGGTGGATGGTATGCTGGCACTAATGCCTTTTCAAAGTGATGAGAATTTGAGTGCGGCTGCACAAAGGTTGTTTGCAGATCTAAATGAGCAACATCTGTTTGAGGCGTTTGACGGCCACCCCAAAATAGGTGACGTGAACTCATTGAAGA
>JBLHGU010000058.1:0-25661 GCA_047615875.1 Parasphingorhabdus sp. | reverse complement strand
GGAGCTTGGTGTAGGCGACAGACACTGGCGGTAACGGTTAAGTCGACAAAGCGACGCGCAATTTATAAGTGATGCAAAGAAGATGAGTTCAGTCGTACTGGTTTCTCATTGGCGACCAATAAATAGCACTGCTCAATCTGGCACGCCAACGGAATGGTTAAATCAGCAATTCGAGCAGATTATTGAGCTTAACTGTAATTGTCTAGTCTCAGAAGCAGCTCATCGTTTTGCGAACCGCCAGCGTCACCCAGGACATCTAGATAATATGAAATCGACCGACGATCTGCATCAATGGTTAAGCGATTGCTATAACAAGCTGCCTTTAGGAATTGGGTCCCTGATAGATGTTGATACACATCATGATGTCGGAGCTAAAGTAATTTCTAATATTGCTGACAAGATTCTGGTGCTTAGCTGATAGCGCACTGAAGTGGCGAACACATCAAATCGATTGTTCGCCAGGCTTATGTTCAGTCGCTCCATAATGCCTCTGCGATTAGTCGAATTTCCGCTGGAGTTGATCGACAACAACCGCCTACTAATTTTGCACCCATCTTTCTCCATTGCGGTGCCATTTTATGTAAATGTTGTGGGTTATCAATGCCTAGCCAGGAGTGACTGTGATGGTCATAGCACTCTCCCGAATTGGGATACACCACATAGTCTTTATTGGGCGCGCCTCTTTGGCATTCCCGTAATAAAGAATCAATAAACTCAGGTGCAGTACAATTAATGCCAACTGCCAAAACATTTTCTAGCGCTTGAAACATGCCGACAGCCTCAGATAGCAGGCTACCATCGGCAAGTGACCGACCGTCTCGACAGCAAAAACTGACCCACACTTGAATGTCTTTGTGATTGGCAACAATACTCTTCAAGGCGCTTGCCTCAGCTAGCGTCGGAATAGTTTCGCAGGCAAGCAAATCCGCGCTACTTTTTGCCAAAGTATGGAATCGTTCGTCATGGAATTCCTGCAACTGTAGCTCGTTTACAGAGTAGGTGCCGGTATATTCCGAACCATCGGCAAGATAAGCCGCATAGGGACCGACACTGGCAGCAACCCATGGGCGTTGTGTTGGCTGATATTGCATAACAAAATCATCTACAGCCTGCTTTGCAATGTTGACGCTTTTGAGCATTAGCTTCTGGCTATATTCATGGCTGTAGCCTAATTCTGCACAGCCCTGATAGCTGAGTTGATAGGTCGACGTGATAATGCACTGGGCTCCAGCCACTAAATAATTCCAGTGTGCCTGATAAATAGCATCAGGATCTGTCTCCAGAATACGAGCAGACCATAAACGATGGTCAAGTCGTTGGCCCAGATTTTCCAGTTCAGTGGCAAGACCACCATCGACAATCAGGCCATTGGGAGGAATTGTGATCACGATAGCTGGTTTTGTTTACGAGGCGAAAAATCGGTAAGGAAAAATTCGCCACTATGCCCGCTAGCATAGCGATATCTATATTTCCCATAGCCAACAATGCTGCCACCCCACATTACGCCAGGTTGATCGGTAATCTCACTGAGTAATTGATGTAGAACAAGCACATCCTGATGTTTCTCCGCAGGTTTAACGCCGTTAAGAAAACTCAGCACACTCTCATTAGTAGGTTGGGTTTTTAGTTCCGTCATAGCCTAATTTGCTGTGTATTTATCAGGCTTTGCGACTGCAAAACCAGGCGATGCCTATTACAGCACACATCGAATAGAGTAGTGCAGACCAGCCCAGGCTGCTGTAGATCATCACTGGCAGCCATGATCCGAGGCTGCCACCTGCATAGTAAATAGCAATATACAGGCCATTGGTAGCCGCTACATTGCGAGTCGCAAGGTGATTAACATTGGCGCTTAAAACAGCATGTGCGGTAAACATGCCAAAGGATAAAAGAAAGACGTTTAGTACCGCGATATGGAAACTATGGGAAAGAAAAAGTAGGTCTGAGAGTAGATAGATGGCCAGCGCCAGAGCCAGTGCGTGTCGTACACCACCGAGTAAATCAACCAGCCGACTGGCGCTAAGGGCGGCCACAATACCCACCAGATAACCAATGAATGTTAGTGATATCCAGGCGCTTGAAAGTTGTGGATCAATTTCTCGTAACCTGAATGGCAGATTATTCGAAATTCCGGCGAACACGATAAATACAAAAAATATTGTCAAGTAACTAAACAGGAATTGTTTTTGCCTGAGTATTTCAAAAATTATACGCGGATGAGGACGCGCGAAATCTGCTCCAACATCCCGGCTTAGACTAAACAGAAATAACCAGTTTACGGTCAATACGAAGCCCATAATCAGGAAGCCGGTATCGGTATCTTGCCAGGCACTTGCAATGCCACTTAACAACCGTCCGGCAAATCCGCCAATGATAGTGCAGGCTATATATATGCCCATTATTTGCCGTACCTGCTGCTTCGGTGCGAATGTAGCGCAGTAGGTCATCAACGCGGTGAATGCGGCAGGTAATGCCATACCCAGTAGCAAACGGCTGATAAGAGCGGCCTGGAAACTATCTGCCCAGACAAATAGAAACTGACACCCGGCTATCATTGCCACTGAAACAAGTAACACACTTCGCGCCGATACCGATTCTAGAATATAGCCATACAAAATAGGTGCAATGGCTAGTGGTAATAAGGTTAGACCGATTAGCAAAGATACTTGCGATGCGCTCACACCAAACTGTTGAGCGAGATCCGGCAAAATGGGCTGTGGTAAATACAGAGTGGAGAATGTGGCCACCGTTGTACACAGAATCAGAATAAACCCCGGAGAAATTAGCCGCGAGCGCAAGTTGTTAGCGCCCTTAAACTATATTAATCGGGTCACCTGCAAAATAGCGCAGGATATTATCTGCCGCTATTTGGTGAATTCTCCTGCTGGCACCCGGTGTGGCATAGGCAATGTGTGGCGTTAAAACCGTATTTGGTGCAGAGGTCAGTGGATGATCACAAAGCAAGGGTTCAGTGGCGAAAACATCCAGACCAGCACCGGCTAAACGACCATTTTGCAAAGCATCGCACAGGGCCTGTTCATCGATTACTTCACCACGCGAAGTATTGATCACGACGGCGGAATCTTTCATGCAGGAGATTTGTGCTGCACCAAGCAAGCCCTCGGTTTCTGCACTGTGTGCGACATGTAGCGAAACAATATCTACCGTTGAGAGCAACTCTTGCAGATCGACAAAATCGTAATCTGGGTGAAGGTCGCGATATTTATCTGGATTGCGCGTCCATACCAGCACACGCATACCAAGCGCCTGACAAAGGCTGGCAAATTGCTGACCAATGCCTCCGAAGCCAATTAACCCCACGCTGCGGCCAAGTAATTCAAAGCCTTCGCCAGCAATACTCCAAGAGCCCCGCCGGGTATTCTGATCATGTAGCGGGATTTTTCTAGCCACAGCAAACAATAACGCCAATGCATGTTCGGCCACTGTACGGTCACCGTAGCCAGGACAGTTACACACGGTAATTCCGTGTCGTTTAGCCTGATCCAGGTCGACAAATTTCGCCACACCTATGCCAGTGAACGAAATTACCTTTAGCCTGGGTGCTGCCACCATAACCGCATTGGACATTGACCAGCCTAGCATCACACCATCAGCATTCTCGATTCGACTAATAAATTCCGATTCGTCTTCTGGTGCACCAATATGTGATTTGTACGAGCCCAGAGACTCTAACTGGCGTAGTCTTTCCGCACCAATTTCAGCTTCTGAGCTGGCATCGGCGTCTGGATAGACAATATTGAAAAAACCTGACATTGCATAGAATCGGAAATTTAATTAACCTGTATTTAACCATCAAAAATAGTTCCACACTTGATAAAATACCCTTCCCATAACTTTTGTCTAACCCATGCCTGATCAACCCAAAGCCGTTGCCTTGATTTCCGGTGGACTCGATTCCATGCTTGCTGCCAAGATAATTATGCAGCAGGGTGTTCATGTTGAAGGTATTAATTTCTACACCGGTTTTTGTGTCGAAGGTCATACCCATGCTATCCGCAATCACGACAAGAAAAAACCCAAACGCAATAACGCGCTGTGGGTGGCCGAGCAACTTGGTATCAAACTACATATCATCGATATTATCGATGAGTACAAAGATGTCGTAATCAATCCCAAGCACGGCTATGGCGCGCATATGAACCCTTGCCTGGACTGCAAGTGTTTCATGGTTGGCAAGGCCCGTGAATGGATGGAACAAAAAGGTTTTGATTTTGTAATTACTGGTGAAGTGCTCGGCCAACGGCCGATGTCACAAAGACGCCAAACTTTTCCCATTGTAGAACGCGAAAGTGGCGTCGGTGATCGACTATTACGACCCTTGTGCGCACAACATATGGAACCGACTCTACCGGAACTGAAAGGTTGGGTAAAAAGAGAAGACTTAAAGGATTTTACCGGGCGTAGTCGAAAACCACAGATTGAATTAGCGAAGGGGTTTGGCTTCACCGAATGGGCACAGCCTGCAGGCGGTTGTTGTTTTCTAACCGATGCTAAGTATTCAGTAAAGTTGAAAGATTTGTGGAGCAGTCGCGGCACCAAACAATATGATCTGGACGATATTATGTTGCTTAAGGTTGGCCGGCATATTCGCCCGCAAGATCACTTCAAGCTAATTGTCGCCCGCGATGAGGGCGAGGATCGCTACCTGCATGGCTATCGAAAACGTTTTGATCATTTAGTCCCAGTGAGTCATGCCGGGCCAATCACTCTGGTCGAAGGTGAAATTGATGAAGAAGATCGCTTGTTGGCAGCGAAAATTACTGCGCGCTATAGTCAGGGCAGGCTGGCTGAAGAGGTTGAGCTAGATTTTACGCCGGTTGGTGGCGATCCATCTCGCATGGTGGTCGAGCCGCTCAATTCCTCGGATTTACCAACTAAGTGGATTTTATGAAAGAAATTGAAGTTGATGCACGCAACCTGCTGTGCCCCATGCCGGTCATTCGTGCCCAAAACGCAGTGGCTGAACTTGCAACAGGTGATCGAGTGCGTGTTTTGTGTACCGATCCCGGTGCACTAAATGATATTCCTGCCTGGTGCCGCATAAACGGCCATAAATTGATCTCCACCGAAGATACACAGGAATTAATTACAGTCGTGGTTGAAGTTCAAGCGGAGTCCTAGTTTCGCACCACAACGAGGAGATTCTTTGTTATTTGCACTATAATGGTGCATTCTTGAACTAGCAGAGTTCAGAATTAGCTAAACCAGCCACTAAATTGATGGCACGAATGTTGCATCAGTTATTTCAAAAGTTTTTTCAATCCTAATTCCTCAGAGCGGCCTAAAAGCAATATACAAGCTGTGGTCCGTACTTTCTAAATAAGCATGCTATCAGCTAAATATCTACTCAAAGCGCAAAACACTGCAATGATTGTAGTGGATGCAGACCTCAGAGTCAGTCTGCTCAACCCTGCTGCCGAAGCATTATTGAAAATCAGCAGAGAGCGAGCCTGCGCCAGGTCAATAGTGGATGTGCTGGGGGCAGAAATCGAAATTACGCCGGTACTTGAAAAGGCCCTCAAAGAGAGCGAAAACTATACCCTGCGAGAAATGACACTCTCCCCTCAACACAGTGTTGAATTGATGTTAGTCGACTGCGCAGTCACGCCTTTGAATGAGGTTGGCGAAAGTGCTCTGCTACTGGAACTATGGCGGGTAGATAACCTGGTCAGGCTGTCCAGAGACAGTTGGCGAACCGAGCATCAGCAGGCCGCCCGGCAAATGATCCGTGGTCTTGCACACGAAATCAAAAATCCATTAGGTGGTCTGCGTGGTGCTGCACAATTACTGGCACGAGAGTTAAAGGACGACGAATTTAGCGAGTACACAAGTATTATTATCCAGGAAGCTGACCGCTTATCCAATCTGGTAGATCGTATGACGGCACCTTATCGCGAAATCATCCTTGAATGGTTGAATCCCCACGAGATTCTAGAGCATGTGCACAAACTGGTTCAGGTGGAAGAGCAAGATCGGATTACACTGTATCGAGATTATGATCCAAGCCTGCCGGATATCTATGCAGAAAGAGACGGCCTAACCCAGGTTTTCCTCAATATTCTGCGCAATGCCGCCCAGGCAATTTCTGACCAGGGTAGCATTACTTTGCGTACCCGAATTGGACGAAGACATTCTGTCGGCGGTAAGGTTTTTCGTCAGGTGATTCGCGTCGAGATCGAGGACGATGGACGCGGAGTCTCCGAAGATATCGCCGACAAGCTGTTTTTTCCCATGGTAACCAGTCGTGCCGATGGAACTGGCCTGGGGTTATCTATTGCACAGGATATCGTTTCCCGCCATGGCGGCAATATAGAATTTAATAGTCAGCCAGGCTCGACCTGTTTTTTGGTTGTGCTTCCAGTTGACGCCGACAGGCCAAAGAAATTATGAGTGAAAGAAAAGTCTGGATTGTGGACGACGATAGCTCGATCCGTTGGGTTCTGGGAAAAGCACTGGGTGCCGAAAAGATGCAAATTCAGAGTTTTGAATCTGCAGACGATGTTCTGCGTAAACTTGAGACAGAACAGCCGGACGTTATTATTACCGACATAAGGATGCCAGGTACCAATGGCCTCGAATTACTCAAGCGTCTGCAAGATTCCTGGCCGCAGATGCCAGTAATACTGATGACCGCGCATACCGATCTGGATAGTGCCGTATCGGCTTATCAGGGTGGTGCGTTCGAATATTTGCCCAAGCCATTCGATATTGACGATGCCGTATCGTTGGTTAGCAAAGCCCTCGATCATGTGGACCAGAGCCCAAAATCAGCCCAGCAGGAGTCATCCGAACCTGGCTCGGAAATAATTGGCGCCGCGCCCGCCATGCAGGAAGTATTTCGTATAATCGGACGACTGTCGAAGTCCAATATGAGTGTTTTAATTCGCGGCGAGTCGGGTACGGGTAAAGAGTTGGTTGCCCAGGCGTTATTTCAAACCGGCAATCGCAGTAAACAGCCTTTTGTGGCGTTGAACACAGCAGCAATTCCCGCCGAATTGCTCGAGTCTGAATTATTCGGACATGAAAAGGGTGCATTTACCGGGGCTCAAAATCGCCGAACTGGTCGCTTCGAACAAGCCAACGGCGGCACATTGTTTCTTGATGAAATCGGCGACATGCCTGCTGACTTGCAAACCCGTCTTTTGCGTGTTCTATCGGATAACAGCTTTTATCGGGTCGGTGGACATGAACAAATTCGGGTCGACGTAAGAATTATTGCCGCCACCAATCAGGATCTGGAAACAAGGGTTGCCGATGGGCGTTTTCGCGAAGATCTATTTCACCGATTGAATGTTATTAGTATTCAAATTCCACCCTTACGCGAGCGGCGTGAAGATATTCCGCTGTTATCACGCCGATTTCTTGAGCAGGCTGCCAGGGAACTGGATGTAGATGGCAAACAATTATCCACGTCAGCGCTTTCTGCGTTGGTTAATCATCAATGGCCAGGCAATGTTCGGCAACTGCAGAACGCCTGTAGAAGGCTTACCGTAATGGCACCCGGGCAAACTGTTGGTGATAATGACTTGCCAGAAGAACTGAGAGTTTTTGTTGCTCAACCTGAAATGTCTGCTGGACCTGATTGGGAACAATTGTTGCGCGATGTGGCTGATGGCAGACTGGCTGATGGCCAGAGCAACATACTTGATCAGCTGTTGCAGCAATTTGAAAGTGCACTTATTCAAACTGCCCTGCAGCATACCCAGGGGCACAAACAGGAAGCGGCGAAACGACTAGGATGGGGGCGTAACACGCTAAGTCGAAAAATTCGCGAGCTGAAATTGCATTAACTAGAATGTCGATCAGATGCTCCACAGGTTAATTCAAGTGCTAAACTCGGACAATTCGGTTCGAACAGGGGACGCTCAAAACAATGCATGAATTTCCACAGCCCCCCAAGGACTCGATGAATGTATATATTGAGGACACCGACAAGTCTTTGTCGGAAAAGCTGGACCCCAATACGCGCTATGCATTCTTTAAGACACTTACCAAGGGCGGTAAATCTGTAATAAAGTCCTGTAAAGATCTGCATCTGAATCGAGTGGTTTGCTACAAAACATTAAGACCGGAATTTGCAGATGACGATATTGAGCAGCGACGTTTACTGCGCGAAGCACGTGTCTCTGCAATGTTGCAGCATCCCAACACCATTCCAGTGCATGAGATTGGTCGGGACCGACAGGGTCGCTATTACTTCACAATGAAGCTGGTCTATGGCTATACCCTGCGGGAGATTCTCGACTACCGAGATCGTTATGATTTGACTCAGATGATGGATGTAATAGAACAGGTGGGTCAGGCTCTGTCTTATGCACACACCCATGGAGTAGCACATCGGGATATCAAGCCGGAGAACATACTGGTGGGCCCGTTTGGTGAAGTGGTTTTGATGGATTGGGGGCTGGCGAAAGTCTGGAGCAAAGACGGATCAACTACTGAGGAAGAAATTGAGCAGACCGAGATTAGTGATGCCGACGACAGTATGACCGGTAAAGGCAAATTGCAGGGTACGGTCAGCTATATGTCTCCAGAACAGATTGAGCGTGATCCCGACATAGGTTTCTCCACAGATATCTACAGTCTAGGCTGCGTTTTATACGAGATTCTTGCCGGACAGACACCGTTTACCGGTGAACTGGTTCATGAAGTCCTGGATGCGATTAAGTCTGAGATTCCAGCCAAACCCTCACAGTTAACCCGCATCCGAGTTCCCCGAATGCTAGAGGAAGTTAGCATGGCCTGTTTGGGCAAGGAACCAAAGCAAAGACCGAAAAGCATGGCCGCAATGATGCGCTCAATGCAAAGCTGGGAATCAAGTTTCCGTCAATATTAGTACACCAGTCGGGTTTTGGGATAGGCTGCGTACCAGCCAAACCAGAAGGCGCGATGAGAAGGCAATCGTTGTAGTGTGGTGCCATCTTCAGCGACAAGCTCAGCCTCGGACATAGTCCACCGCATGCCATTTGCATCATTAACAATGTTAGCGCCGTTATAGCTTACAAACTCATGTTTCTCCGCACTAGCGGTGTTGTTGTAAACACGGTTAGCGCCACTGGTATCCGTTAGCACAACAAAGGAGGTTGTACCCAGTTGATCTTGATAAAACGGATTTCCAGTAAGAAATTTTGCCGAGATGGCAAGCTGACTATCCGGTGAGTCTGGGAATACCAGGGCGACAACTTCGTCTTTGTTTGCCAAGCGGTTATCTGTCTTTGGCACGTTAAACATTAAATCGTCTATCGCAAAGTAGTTTCGGTAAGCCGCGCCTTCGGAATAATCCCGTTGAAACCCAGTATTAATCGCCAAAACAGTAGTATCTGGATGGCGCTTCTTCCATTCTCCCCAGGTAGTAGTAACCAGGTAGCTTCGCTTCAGACGAATACCCTGATCTACCAGAGGCCCAACGACAGGTTCACCCCATGTACTGTTCCACAATGACTGAGTTGTTTGGTCATACATTAATTTGTTGGATCGATACAGAAATCCGCTGGTGCCCATGTGATGTTCAACACCATTGTGGACAGTTTCGTACAAGATAACGGCACCACACAACGTACAATAAACCCCAGCGAATTTGGTGCCACCAATCTCGTCAATAAACATTTCATGCCAGGCCAATATACGTTTTGGATAGGCCCGTGCATCACCGTTTATTTCTATACCAAAAACCACATTATCTTCTGCCAGGTAGTCCGCCTGATCTGCGGCTATCATTGTGGGTTGTCTTAATGGTGGAATACCATCTTGAGATACACCGCCCCATACGATTTCGTCCAGGCGAATTTTCGTTTTGGGTTCCAGGCCAAAATATTTTGCGAAGCGTTTATCCAGAAAACTATAAATTATGCCTTTAAACTGAGCATAGGCTGGATGCTTATTTTCGGGTTGATTCCATAGCCACACCATCCAATCGGTTCGCTGATGAATCAGAGGTTGCCCGGTTTTTTCTCTTAACAGGGTAATTAGCCTGCGAGCTGTTTCCGGTAAGTGGGAAAATCTCCAGGTTTCCAAAACCATCGGGATCATCGAATCCTGCCAGTTATCCTCAATGGCTTTAAAGTAGGCTGAAGTATCTTCTTTTTCATGTATTAGAATTCTAATCAGTTCCGCAGCATCTTCAGCCGGATGTCTCTCGTTAGCAAGAACGGATGCAGAAGAGAAAAAAACCATGCACAATAGCCCTATAGATAAAACCTGATGCCGATAGTTTTTTAAAAGACAGGGCGAGCCTGGATGGTAATTTATAGTTAGGTTCATAAAAGTAGGCGCATTTTGTTCTGTAGATGATTGGCAGATTCGAAATACACATAAATGTAAAGTTCTTAAGTCGAAGCAATTGACCAGGTTTTAGACGAATTCAATACACCGTGGAGATTTAAGTATGAGTTCAGCAAACAAACAGGCTGACAACGTAACCATGTCAGAAGGGGGATCCTACTCGCTGGCAACCAAGGGTGCGAAAGACGTAATCGATATTGCAACGCCCAGAGTGCTGCAGGCTGTGGAAGGTATTAGTCCACTGGATGACAGAGTGACCATTGCAGATATGGGTTGTGCTGATGCGGGCACCTCACTGGACATGATTCGATCTGCCATTGTGCATGTACAGGAATTAAATCCGCAAGCTCAAACTACGGTGGTGTATGCCGATCAACCAGCCAATGACTTTAATGCGCTAATTGGTATTGTTCATGGCAGAACCGCGGCTTTTGATAGCTGGCTTGGTAAGATCGACAATGCCTATGCGCTGGCCTCTGGTGCATCGTTTTATTTACAGGCCGTGCCAGATCAAACACTGGATCTGGTTTTCTCAGCTACTGCCATGCATTGGTTATCCAGCAAACCCTGCAATATCGATGATCATGTCCACATGGTCGGCGCTAGTGGTGATGCCCTTGAGCAGTTTTCGGCCCAGGCGAAAAAGGATTGGGAAAATATCCTGATGTGCCGTGCCCGGGAATTAAAACTCGGTGGCAAAATGGTTCTGATAAATTTTTGTCGCGATGAACAAGGCCGTTACCTCGGTGGAACGTCTGGCGTGAATATGTTCGACAACTTTAATAATAACTGGCTTGCCTTTCTACAACAGGAAAGGATAAGTGCTGATGAGTACAAGGCGATGACTTTACCCCAGTATTACCATACTGTTGGGCAGTTCTCCGCTCCATTGCTGGATCATAGCAATCCCTGTTATCAGGCAGGATTGCGTCTTGATGACATTGAAACCAGAGTGGTACCTTGTCCGTTCAGAGTTCAATATGAGAAAGATGGCGATGTTCAGTCTTTTGCTGATGGACTTATCCCCACAGTACGAAGTTGGAATCAAAGTATTTTCAAAGCAGGTTTAAGTAATGACAGAAGTGAAGCAGAGCGTACACAGCTAATTGAAGACTATTATGCTACCTATCATCAGCAGGTCATGGATGATCCGGTTGGCCATGGTATGGATTATGTTCATGCTTATATGACGATTTCCCGGCAGTAAACTCTGCCTGGTTTGACTTGAGCTTTACGCTTTGACCGAAATCGGGGATACTACTTTCAATGCAACGCTCGGCTTGACCAGTTATTCGGCAATTTCGGGCGTTTGCTTCTTGCTTATCTAAGAAATTCAAAGAGGAGATAAATTTATGAAACGTAGAGAATTACTCAAAAGCGGTGCAATTGCTGCAGCGGCGGCGGGTGCATCCACCCTGGCCGCACCCGCGATTGCCCAGGACCGCATTGAAATTAATATTGTATCTACCTGGCCGCGAGATTTTCCGGGTCTGGGTACGGGCGCGCAACGTTTTGCACAACGTCTAACAGATATCAGCGACGGCAGGTTTGCCGTACAGTATTTTTCTGCTGGTGAACGTGTTGGTGCATTCGATTCTTTCGACGAAGTCGCATCTGGAAACGCGCAGATTTATCACGCTGCAGATTATTACTGGAAAGGCAAGCATCCAGCATGGGCTTATTTTACCGCAGTACCTTTTGGCCTGACCTACACTGAAATGAATGCCTGGATTCGTTTTGGCGGTGGGCAGGAATTATGGGACGAACTGGCTGGTGGCTATAACCTGAAAAACCTTCTGTGTGGTAATACTGGTGTGCAGATGGGTGGTTGGTTCCGCAAGGAAATGAATTCAGCCGAAGATTTCAAAGGCCTGAAAATGCGTATTCCCGGTCTTGGCGGCGATGTTCTGGCAAAGCTTGGTGCATCCCCAGTTTCATTGCCAGGTGGTCAGATTTACGAAAATCTGGTTTCTGGTGCAATTGATGCAACGGAATGGGTTGGTCCCTGGAATGACGAGGCCATGAAATTCTATGAAGCAGCCAAGTATTATTACTATCCCGGCATGCATGAGCCTGGTCCTGCACTTGCAGCCGGCGTTAATAAGGATTTCTGGGAAGGTTTATCCCCATCCGATCAGCTCATGATAGAGGCGGCGGCTTCTATGGAAAATGACGTGATGATGGCGGAGTACAATGCCAAAAATGGTTCTTCCCTGGCTCGTTTGATAAATGATCAGGGCGTACAGCTGAGAAAATTCAGTGATGACACCTATGATTCATTTGGTGAAGCAGCCGAGGAAGTATTTACTGAAACAGTAGAGCATAGTGATCTTGCCAGACGCGTTCACGATAGCTTTGTGAAGACTCGTGCTGATGTTGGTAGTTGGGCCAAGATCGCTGATCAAGAGTATCTGCGTCAGCGGAACCGTGTATTAGGCGTATAAGCTAGCCGTATTTAGCTATGGAAAACGGAGCCTATGGCTCCGTTTTTCTTTTCTGCAAAATGGCTTGTTACAAATATCTGTATTTTCATCCAATCGCGCTTAATGCAATTTAAAAAACTATGAGCAGCGGGACTAATATTTTTTATCGCAGTCTTTCGGCATTAATGGTCGTCACACTGTTTTTATTCCTGATCGATAATTTTCTGATTTATTGGGGTGGCTGGCCAGGTTTGCGCCTGCTATTCGAACAACTGGGTATTTTAGAAGCAGGCAGAAAACCTATACCCGCTGGCGATAGCTGGCTTGCCTGGACGCAGCTGGCCTTTGCCGCCGGCGTAATAGGCCTGGTATTATTTTGGGTGGCTAAAACCTCTTCCCGTGGTACCACCGAAGACTCTGTCCTGTATACAGCTATTGCAGCTTATATTGTGCGTGGGGCATTCTGGGCAATATTTTTAATTGGTTTGGTCGACATGGCGATTTCTTTCGTTCGTGTGGAGGGATTTCTGCCAGCCATTGTCGGTGATCACTACGCTATCCAGCTTGGACGGTCCATTTTTCGCGGTAGCTACATTCATTTTCCACTATTACTGCTGGGTTTTGTGCTGGCGGCGTTTACCCGCACCCTGGGGTTTATCTGGCTTGCGCTTTTAATTGTTGCGGGCGAGTTTCTAATAGTTCTTACCCGCTTTGTATTTTCTTATGAAC
Organism: Parasphingorhabdus sp.; assembly: GCA_047615875.1. Taxonomy (GTDB): domain Bacteria; phylum Pseudomonadota; class Gammaproteobacteria; order Arenicellales; family CAJQKF01; genus JBLHGU01. The sequence goes on along the minus strand of JBLHGU010000058.1, from coordinate 12,207 downwards.
AGGCATTTATGGGAGATCTGGTGCGTTTCTGGTACGCAGGATTATTTCTTTTTGCCAGTGCTTATACCTTGTTGCATGATGGTCATGTGCGCGTAGATGTGCTCTATGCCAATTTCTCCGCAAAAGGAAAAGCCAGAACCAATGTATTTGGATCCCTGTTACTGGGTTTGCCATTATGTTGGAATATTCTGATCCAGGGCATGGCCAGCAAGGGCAGCATTATTAACAGCCCGCTACTCAGTTTCGAAATCTCTCAAAGTGGATTCGGTATGTATACCAAGTATCTTATGGCGGGCTATCTGATTATTTTTTCAGTTAGCATGGCGGTGCAATTTATCGCTCTCATTTTGCAAAGCCTGCCAGCGCTACTCGTAAAGCAGGATAAAAACAATTTTGAAAGCGAGGTGATCTAACATGGAAGTAGTCTTTCTGGTCATTCTGATTCTGCTAATGGTGGTGTCGTTAAGCTCGGGTTTTCCGGTTGCCTTCGCTCTGCCAGGTTCTGCTATCGGTGCGGTAGGTTTGGCGGCATTGTGTGGTTATCTGTTTGCTGGCGACCCAAGCGCTTATTTTGCCCAGGATGGCCCGGTGCAATGGTTGACCGCGGGAGTAACCAACTTTCGTAGTTTGTACTGGCAAGTTGAACGGGATACGCTCATCGCCATACCGCTGTTTGTGTTCATGGGTATCATGTTACAGCGTTCAAAAATAGCCGAAGATCTTTTGGTGGCAATGGCGCAGTTGTTTGGTCCGGTACCAGGCGGTCTGGGAATATCTGTAGTATTTGTTGGCGCATTGCTGGCTGCTACAACAGGAATACTCGGTGCAACGGTTATTGCCATGGGGTTGATCTCGTTGCCGGCGATGCTCAAGAACAATTACTCCAAGCCTATGGCAACCGGGGTCATTTGCGCATCCGGTACATTGGGGCAGATTATTCCGCCGTCAATAGTATTAATTATTCTAGCGGACCAACTCGCCAATGCAGCGGATCAGGCCCGCACGCTCAGAGCCGCTGAGTATAAAGCCGCAACGGGCGAGTTTTCCATGCCTGCAGAGCTGGATGTAACTTCCGCCAGCGCCGGCGACATGTTTATGGGTGCTTTGGTGCCAGGCCTGATTTTGGTCGGGCTGTATATGGCTTATATATTGTTCCGCGCAATTACCAAGCCCGGCACAGCCCCACCAGTACCTTATGATGGCGACTATGACCGTACTTTTTTCACCAAGGTGGGCATCGCGCTGGTTCCACCATTAGCGCTGATCTTCGCCGTATTGGGTTCTATTATTTCCGGTATAGCAACGGTAAATCAGGCTGGAGCCATCGGTGCAGTAGGTGCAATTGTTATGGGAGGCTACCGCCTGGTGGATGACGGCAAGCATCGTTATACGCCTTTGATAATTGCCACGATCTCGGTTGCAGTCATACTCGTACTACTACAGCTATTTGATCTCAACGTTAAGAGTATTAAAAGTCAGAGAGATTTGTTCGGTATTGTGCTGGCGTTGATCGCTGTGGTTTGTTGCCTTTCGGCCATTGTATGGAGCGCCTGGCGGACCTTCAAGATCAATAACACGCTTACCGACGTGATGATCGATACCGCCAAAACCACCTCGATGGTATTTATTATCCTGATCGGCGCGGCGATGTTAACAGCGGCGTTTAGAGGGTTTGGTGGTGAGCACCTGGTTCGCGAGTTTCTGACCGGTCTGCCCGGCGGTTTCTGGTCACAGTTTCTGGTAGTAATGCTGGTAATATTTTTACTGGGATTCTTTCTCGATTTTATCGAGATTGCCGTGGTAGTTGTGCCCATCGTAGCGCCTATTTTGTTGGCGGATCCGGCAGCTAATGTGACAGCTGTATGGCTGGGTGTGATGATAGGCTTGAATATTCAAACCTCATTTCTGACCCCGCCGTTTGGTTTTGCATTATTTTATTTGCGCGGTGTTGCACCACCGGAAGTTAAGACTACGCATATTTATAAGGGCGCTGTGGCATTTATTGGCTTGCAGTTGGTGGGCCTTTCTATAGCCGGGTTTTTCCCTGGGCTGGTCAACTACATGCCCAATCGCACGCATCTGACCAGCGATACCGCACCGCCGCCGGTTAATCCAAAGTTGCAAGCCTGTATGGAGCAACGTTTATTCCCAATTTACCTAAGTGAACGAGATCGAATTATTGCCGCTGTAGATAATTTTACTAAAGCTGACCTGGGTATTTTGCCTGCTGCTTATGCCGCTTTGAAGGAGAGCCCAGCTAAAGTATCAGCTACCTTCGCTCTGGTAGAAAACATTAATCAATCCACCGCTGCGCTGGATGAATATATTATTGACTACCGCCCAATACAATCTGAGGTGCGGCAGATACTCAATAAGACCAAAGGTATCGATGAACGCTTGAAACTGGCGGAAAACAAAATAAAACGTCTAAAACGTAAGGACAATGTTGAAAAGCAGATTGTGTTGTTAGAAGGAAACGTAGCACGGCTAAAGTCTAATAAAGCAACGCTCGAAGCTCAAATCCCGGACACCTGGGATGAGTCAAAGAAGGGCTATAAGGCTCTGGCGCTGACCGACAAAAAGAACCGTAGTGCCTATCGTCGTAATGTGGATGAAGCCTATGAGCCGATAGTCAATCTAAAAACTGTATTGGCAAGCACAGAAGATCTAGCCAATCTAGTTCCTGATGTTGAGGCCGTGGCAGGAGTATTTGATCAGACCGATATGGAGTTTGCCCAAGCATCGATTAAGTCTTTGGAAAGTAAGTTGAGCGCGGTGAAAGGCTCAAGTTCAATAAAATCGCTACTGTCCAAGTCGCGTAGGAAGTTGAAGGGTAACAGTCCGGATGTAGCGGCTGCTAGAGACTTTCACCAACAAGCGCTGGATTTAGTTTTCGCTGAACTCGCCTGGCGTAATAAAGCTCGCGAGCAGGTATTACCGGTAGTGAATGAATATGATGCTGCCATCAAGGGGACTGTCGGGTTGCGTTTGCAGGATCGTTTTAGTAAGGAACAAGCTAAAGATATTGCCGGTTGCCTGTCGTCTCATAAGGATGTTTCGTTAAGTTTCTAGACACTTTTTGAACGAAAAAAAACCGGCGACTAACCCCGGTTTTTCTATTCTATGCTGCGAGTATTAAGCCATAGCTTCCTTAGTGGTTTTAACAATAGCCGCTGCAACCTTATAGGGATCGGCATTGGATGCCGGTCGTCGATCCTCCAAACGTCCTTTCCAGCCATCTTCTACAGTGCCTATCGGAATGCGGATAGAGGCGCCGCGATCAGACACACCATAACTAAACTGATTGATTGACTGAGTCTCATGCTTACCGGTTAAGCGGTGATGATTGTCCGCTCCATACACAGAAATATGACGGGTAATATTGCGACTGAATTGTTCACAGATTTTAGTGAAAATCTCTTCCTTACCATCTTCGCGCATAGGACCATTGGAGAAGTTTGCGTGCATTCCGGAACCATTCCAGTCGGTGTCACCTAGCGGTTTTGGATGCCAGTCAACATTCAAGTCGTAGTCTTCTGCACAACGCTCCAAAAGATATCTGGCAACCCAGGTTTCGTCACCGGCGCGCGCGGCGCTTTTGGCGAATACCTGGAATTCCCATTGTCCCGGAGCTACTTCGGCGTTGATGCCTTCAACATTTAAACCCGCGTCCAGGCACATATCGAGATGTAGTTCGATAAGCTCACGGCAATAAGCATTACGTGCGCCGACAGAGCAGTAATATGGACCCTGTGGCGGAGGGTAACCACCAGCAGGGAAGCCAGGAGGTAGGTTAGTTGAAGGATCCCACAGGAAGTATTCCTGCTCGAAACCGAACCAGAAGTCATCATCGTCATCTTTGATGGTGGCACGACCATTAGATACATGGGCGGTGCCATCTGCATTCAATACTTCGGTCATAACCAAAAAAGCATTTCTGCGACCTGGATCAGGAAAAACTGCCACCGGTTTTAGCAGACAATCAGAATCACTGCCGTCGGCCTGCTCCGTGGAGCTACCGTCAAATGACCACATTGGGCACTCTTCCAGGGTTCCGCCGAAGCCGGCGCGAACCATAGTTTTGCTGCGCAGGCTCTGGGTCGGTTTGTAGCCGTCCAGCCAGATATATTCCAGCTTACTTTTCATGGGGGAATCTCTCCAAAAGATACTCAAGGGAAAATTTAGGATAAAAAAGAATCAATCGATAGAATTAAAGCAAGAACTGTACCAATTATTTGATAGCGACATTAGAAAGAGGGATATTATTCTAGATCAATATTCTGAACAACTAATTGAAATAAACTGCCAATAAATAGTAGAAATAAGAAATTTATCACAACAATTCAAAAGTTTGATTCACGATAGAAAATAGGATCGTGCAGTTATGGTGCATACATTAGAACAGATTTACTGTATTGCACCATTATGGTGCTACTGAGTTCGGAGCTATTTATCTAAAAAATCCTGGCCGCGATTCTTTTCTTTCACTAAGAAATAGACTTCATTACGCATTGCATGGCTTACTGTCATGCGTCAATATTCAAAATCTGAACTACCATTAATTTAAATTTTTGTATCCTGGAATTAGAAATGACTGAACCCTGTGATTTAGATGCGTTGGATGCCCGCCGGCTAATGGGCAATAAGCAACTTTCGCCTGTTGAGCTAATGCAAAGCTGTCTTAACCGCATTGATAAAGTGAATCCCAAAGTAAATGCGGTGGTTGCTATCGATGCAGATGCCGCAATGGAACAGGCCAGGCAAGATGAGCAGGCCGTTATGCAGGGTATGGATTTAGGTTTGCTACATGGTTTGCCCATAGGCGTAAAAGATCTGGAATGCGTCGCCGGCATGCGAACTACTTTCGGTTCGCTGTTGTTCGAGGACAATGTCCCTGAGCAGGATGACAACTCGATAGCCAATGTGCGCGCAAATGGTGCAAATATCTTTTGTAAAACCAATACCCCTGAATTTGGCGCGGGTGGCAATACCCGTAACCGGGTTTATGGCGCAACGGGTAACCCTTTTAATGTAGAGAAAACCTGTGCCGGCTCCTCCGGCGGTTCAGCTGTTGCTCTGGCAACCGGTATGATGCCCATTGCAACGGGATCAGACTATGGTGGCAGTCTTCGCACACCTTCAAGTTTTTGCGGTGTAGTGGGTTTTCGATCATCACCTGGAATCGTTCCAAAGATTGGTTCAGATGTTTCGCTTAGTCCGTTTGGTGTGCTTGGGCCAATGGCGCGAAATGTACGCGATGCACATTTGCTATTGCAGGCCCAGGCTGAGGTGAATAAGCATGATCCGTTTTCGAACGGCGACACTGACCAGATTCCGGAAGCCTTGCATGGTATGGACCTGGGTTCTCTTCGGGTGGGATTCTCAGCAGATCTTGGTTGCGCGCCAGTAGACAATAATATTCGCTCGATATTCGAGCAGCGAATAAACAATTTCCGCCACGTATTCGCCGAATGTGAACAGCGGGATCCCTATATGGAGAACATCCATGAAACATTCGAGATTCTACGTTGTGTGAGCTGGATGGCAGGACATACCGATCAGTTGATGAATCAACGGGATCTTTTATGTCCAAATGTTATCGACAACACGTCCCGTGGAAACAACTACAGTCTGCAAGATGTATTTCGGGCAAATCAGTCTCAATCTGCTATTTATCGCGAGTTTATCGATTTGTTCGAAGAAATCGATATTCTGATTTGCCCCTCTGCTGCCGTATCGCCATTTCCTCATGCTCAATGGTCCGTAACTGAAGTTAATGGTGAACCGATGACCACCTATATGACCTGGTTAACTTTAAGCTACGCCCTAACTACGGCACTAGCCAGTGTTTGTACTATTCCCTGCGGTGTCGATCATCTGGGTATGCCGTTTGGTATACAGGTGGCCGGCCCCAACGGATCTGATGCGTTGGTGTTGGAAGTCGCCTATAGCCTGGAGCAATATTTGTCTTCAATGGATGATACAAAGAGGCCTTTACCAAATTTAACTTCGCTGACGTAACTGCCCATGTCAGAGATGGAAATAGCACCTGCTGGCGCTGGTAAAAAGCGTCGTCCCCGCCGTCAACGCTCGACGGAGAGAAGGGCCGACGTTAAGGCTTCCACGTCGGTAAAGGGAGGGCAGTTTCGTCCATTGTCTTCTGCTGACTGCCAGCAAATCGATGCGGCGGCCCGACTCATACTTTCAAAGACCGGGCTTTCTGAGGCTCCCGAAAGTGTTATCAAAATTGTCAACCATGCTGGGGGCAGTCTGTCCTCTGATCAACGATTGCTGTTTCCTAAGGAGCTTGTAGACTCTGCGCTAAAAGGCATTCGAAAGGACGTTGTGTTGCATGGGCAAATTGCTGGCTATGAACTGGATTTAACCGGTGCCAATATACAGATGGGTAGCGGTGGTGCTGCGCCGTATATACTGGATATAAATACAGATAAGTATAGGGAGTCGAATTTACAGGATCTTTATGATGCTGCACGCATAGTCGACAGTCTAGACAATATTCATTTTTTCAGTCGATCTATGGTGGCACGAGATATGCCTACCTTAAGTCTACTGGATATAAACACAGCCTATGCAAGTCTGTCTGGTACCGGGAAACATGTTTGTGTGCCTGCGTCAGAAGTTGCCAGTGTAAAGCCTATTGTAGATCTTGTGCATTTGTTAGCTGGTTCTGAGCAGGTGTTTAATCAACGCCCGTTTCTGTCACTACTGGTGAATCATGCGGTACCTCCACTGCGTTTTGATGCGGAATCCTGTGAAGTATTACTCGAGGCGGCGCGTCTGGGTATTCCCATTCATGCCAATACCTTTGGGCAGATGGGAGCCTCTAGCCCCGTTACCATGGCGGGTTGTCTGGCTCAGACCGTAGCCGAGACCCTGGCGGGAATGATCATTGGCTGGTTGGCCAATCCCCAGGTACCACTGATATTTGGTACTCGGCCCATGCTTACCGATCTTCGAACCGGCGCCATGACTGGCGGCAGTGGTGAACAGGCGTTATTGATGGCAGCCACTGCACAAATGGCGCGTTACTATGATCTACCCGGTTCCACTATTGCAGGAGCAACCGATAGTAAAGTTGCCGACGCCCAGAGTGGTTATGAGAAGTGTCAAACAGTTTTAATGGCGGCCCAGGCTGGTTCAAATATGATTACTCAGGCTTGCGGTATGCATGCCAGTCTGATGGCCTGCGCCCTGGAGAGCTACATCATAGATAACGATATGCTGGGTGGTATCTTGCGTTCTCTGGTACCCATCAAGGTTAACCAGAACACATTGGCTGTGAACACAATTGATCAGGTGGTTCGGGGAGAAGGACATTTTCTTGGTGAGGCCGATACTCTGGCCCGCATGCAATCAGATTTTCTATATCCGGATATCGCCGATAGACAGAATTTCGAAGAATGGGAGAAAGCCGGTGCTCATGATATCCGCGAAATTGCAAAGCAGAAGACAAGGGAAATTCTAGACAATCATTACCCTGACCATATACCTGGCGAAATGGATGCCGCAATTCGGCGACAATTCGATATTAGATTGCCGGCTAGATGATGAAACGTTCCTAAGATGAATAACAGCAAAGTTCGCAGCAAACTCGATCTGGATGGTGAACGGGTCTGGATTCGTCCCGAAATAGCAATTGAAATTCTAAGCGGTATTTTCAGCAAGCTCGGATGCGAAGACAAGCACGCGCTTCAAATTGCCGAACATCTCACGGATTCAAGTCTGTGTGGGATGGAAAGCCATGGACTGATGCGTACGTTGCAGTATGCAGAGCAATTCCAGAACGGTTATATGCAGGCAACGGCTGCCCCTGGTCTGACGCAATCCGAACAAGGCGGCAGCCTGGTTGATGGTAATGGCGGTCATGGTGTGCCAGCTATGCACCTTGCTATCGAAGAATCATTGCGCCTGGCTAAAGAGCAGGGCGTTTCTGCGTTGGGTGTAGTCAATGTTGGACACACCGGTAGGCTGGGAGCATTCGCAGATGCCGCGGCAAGTCAGGGTTTTCTGAACATAATATTTGGTGGTGGAGGGCGGGAGAACTGGAGGCAGGTGGCACCTTATGGTGGCAGGCAGGCGATGTTACCCACCAACCCCTATTGCATAGGCATACCGGGTGGCGAACGCGGCCCGGTAGTGCTGGATTTCGCCACATCAAAAATAGCCGGTGGCTGGATTTACGCGGCCAGAAGTGCGGGGGCCCGTTTGCCAGATAATGTGCTGATGGACACCAATGGAGAGATTAGCCGTGATCCAGAAGACTATTTTAAGGGTGGAGCGATCTTGCCTGCCGGTGGTGCCAAAGGCTATGCGCTGGCAGTGGTTGCGGAGCTTGTAGCCGAAGCCATGCTAGGCCCCGTTAGCACAGAAGGCAGCTGGCTAATGCTCAGTGTCGATACCAGTCGATTCCGACAGCCAGGCAAACTGCAGGTGGTTGCAGAGGAGATTTTGGCCGAACTACGCGGCTGCCCTCCCGCACCGGGGTATAATCGGGTCGAAGTACCCGGCGAGCGCGAACGCGAATATCGCCAAAAATCTCTGGAAACCGGCATTGCCGTACCAGAGCAAACCTGGAATCAGATTCAGGAACTTGCTTCCAAACTATAGCGCAGCGATGCACAATAACTGTACTGTAGCCTGTTAGAAAACCCGGAAATAAAACGTGGATCAAGCCGTCAAAATTGAATCTCTGGAAGAATTGCCTCTACAAAACCGCATTGTGTCGGAACTGCCAGCAGACCCGGTGCAGAGTAATCATACCCGCCAGGTAACCGGTGCCTGCTATTCCAGGGTGAATCCCAGACAGGTTAGCGAGCCTGAGTTGGTGGCGTACTCCAGAGAGATGATGGAGAACCTCGATCTTCACGAGAGCGTTGCTAAAACCCAGCGTTTTGTCGAGGTATTTTCCGGCCATCGATTGCTGGACGAGATGCAGCCCTACGCCTGGTGCTACGGCGGGCATCAGTTCGGTAACTGGGCCGGGCAATTAGGCGACGGGCGCGCTATTAATCTGGCCGAAGTGGTTAATCAACGTAATCAGCGTTGGGTGCTGCAGCTAAAGGGCGCTGGTGATACACCTTATTCACGTATGGCAGATGGCCTGGCTGTATTGCGTTCTTCAGTACGCGAGTTTCTATGTAGTGAAGCGATGCATCATCTCGGCGTACCTACAACCCGGGCCTTAAGTTTGATGGTTACCGGCGATATGGTCATGCGTGACATGTTCTATGATGGCCGTGCCAAGGAAGAACCGGGTGCCGTAGTCTGCAGAGTGTCGCCGAGTTTTATTCGGTTTGGTAATTTCGAGCTTTTCGCCTCTCGTGGGGACGTTGATAACCTGCGCACCCTGGTAGATTTTACCATTCGTACCGACTTCTCCCATCTTGGCGATCCGCAGCAAAATGCCGATGCAAAGCAGATTTATATCGAATGGTTTAAGGAGATCTGTCGGTCTACTGCGAAGCTTATGGTGCACTGGATGCGTGTGGGTTTTGTTCATGGCGTAATGAACACCGACAATATGTCCATCATGGGGTTAACTATTGACTATGGTCCCTATGGATGGCTTGAAGACTACGATCCAGAATGGACGCCGAACACCACAGATGCTTCTGGTCGGCGTTATTGTTTCGGTCGACAGCCGGGCATATCACTATGGAATTTGAATCGCCTGGCCAACGCCATTCACCCGTTGATCGAAGATAAGGAAGCACTTGAAGAAGCGTTAGGCGACTATGCAGAGCTGTTTAATCAAGGTTGGAAGGAAATGATGGCTGCCAAGCTGGGGTTGCTAGCATTTGAAGAGTCCTCCGATCAGAAATTGGTCGATGATTTGATGGAAGTATTAACCTGTGTCGAAACGGATATGACGCTGTTCTTTCGTGGTCTGCCTGATGTGCCTTTTTCCCAGGGCACACTATCTGCAGAAGAATTACCTAAAGAGTTGCTAATTGCTTATTACCAACTGGATCAACTCGATGAAGAAAAACTTGCCGCGATAACAGCCTGGCTGGCAAGCTATCAACAACGTTTAGTCAAGGATGCGAGATCCAATGGCGAACGTCGTCAGGCAATGAATCAGGTCAATCCGAAATATGTGTTACGCAACTACCTAGCCCAACTTGCCATCGACGATGCTGAAAAGGGTGACTACGCCAAAGTAAATGAGTTGCTTGAAGTTCTGCGTAAGCCCTACGACGATCAGCCGGAGTTTGAACAGTATGCAGCCAAGCGTCCAGAATGGGCCCGAAGTCGCGCCGGCTGTTCCATGCTGTCTTGTAGTTCTTGATCGATAGTTAACCAGGGTTTTGGTAGTTACTCTCGAACCGCTACCAAACCGGCAGTAGCAATCATCACAATGCCAGCTAGGGTTAATGCATTAGGTATTTCAGCGAAGAACACCGCACCCCATATCAGGCTGAAGGGTAGGTAAGAGTAATCAAAGGATGCCACTAATGACGCGCGACCTTTTTGATAAGCAATAGCGGTGAATAAGCTGCCAATCACGACTGCAGTGCCTAACACAGTCATCGCGAACCAGGCAGTGGTATCCAACTTTCCCCAATGTCCGAGTAAAAATGGATTAGCTGTTCTGGCAGATTCCTCTGGCGAGTAGAAAGTAATGAACAGTGTTGCCACAACGCCCATCAGAATAAACATTACATTCAATGACATGGAAAGCACCTTAGGGCTTTCATCCTGACACTTTGTTCGGGTTAGTATCATCGCAACTGCGTACAGAATAGCGCCGAATAAAGGCAGCAGAGCGTAGCCATTGAAACCTTCCACGTCGGGTCGCAAAATAATAACCACCCCAACGAATCCTAACGTAACAGCTAGCCAGGACTTTTTAGTCACTCGGTCGCCAGTAAACCAGGCTGAAAACAGCGTGATGAACAAAGGTATTGTGTAGTACACCGCTGCCGCTACAGACAACTTGATGTGGGTTAGAGAGGCATAGTAGGCCACCCACATACAACCTAATAGAAAACTCCTGACTGTGGTCCAGAATAGAGATTTCGGCAATAACACAAGATCTGGCTCTTGAAGCCTGATAACTATTACTAAAATGCCAAGCGCGATAACTGAACGGACAACGTAAATTTGCCACAGAGGAAATCCAACACTCAAACTCTTAACAATCGCGTCTCCAAAAGAAAGCGCGAATACCGCAAGCACAATTGAAAATGCCGCCAGCCTGTTGTTATCTGTTGGTGAACTCTGATTCATCTATTAAGCGTTGTAGTTTGTTTCATGCATAAGCTGGCAGATTACTAGCATTGGATTTAATTGGTTATCTATTATCCATCCGTTGGCACCAGGGCGGGATTTTCCTATCGTAACTTTATTGGGAAGAGGTATTCAGCTTGTACATACCTGGTGTTGGTCAAGCAGCCAATCCACCAAAATTTGTGTAGATCTTCGTAGAGGCGGTTTGCAGGTTTCAAGGCAATAGTGTCCAACAGCAGAATCTGAATGCAATACCTGTATGCTACCTTGCTGGATTTCCTGCTGTAAGAATGCACGAGCGGTATAGGTAATACCATCACCCTGACGAACAGCCTGCATTATTAAGTTACCGGGCATTTGAGAGATTTTCAACGGTTGAGTTATGTCAATTTTTTGCCGGTTAAACCATTCGCTAACCTCATTCGTATTGAGTTCCTGTAACCACGGTGCAGCCAGCAATGCCGAGGGCGTATCAATGGGGCCGGCTTCTAGTAGGGAACTAGCAGCTACAACAACCATATCGCTAATTAGTACCGGCTCATCCTTATTACTTAAAATGTTTTTATATCTATAACGAATGACGACTTCTATGCCATCTGGTGTCAGCTCAACTAGCTTAACAGTGGGGTTTATCAATAATGGAATTTCCGGGTATGCGGTTTGAAACTCCTGGATTTTCGGCATGAGCCATTGCATTGCGAACGCCGGGGAAGTAGATAACTGCACGCCCTGGCTAGCCGACGATTGCACAGTTTGTTCAATTCCGGCCTGTAGAGCATCGAAGCCTTTTTTCAGCTCTCTGGCGAGTTCAAGTCCATATTTTGTCAGTTGAATACCGCGTCCCTGAGCTACAACTAGTGACACACCAAGCCGCTCTTCCAACGCGCGAACCTGCTGACTTACCGCTGCATGAGTGACATGTAGTTGTATTGCAGCATCTTTATAGCTACCTGCCTC
>JBLHGU010000057.1:0-25874 GCA_047615875.1 Parasphingorhabdus sp. | reverse complement strand
CAACACTGATGGGCGGTTCTTGTGGTGTAAGGGAAAATTCATCCTCCAACATCATGTGTAAGTGTGGGTAACTACTCTACCAAAGAAGATCCAGTGGAACACAGGATAACCTCTCGTAGCCATTTTCAGTAACCAATACTTGCTCTTCCAGCTTCACACCTTCCTTACCGCCCGACTCACCTACATAACTCTCAATACATAACACCATACCTGGCTCAATTACGCCGTCGTAGCCAGATTGCGACCAATCTTGAAAGTAGGGAATCTTGGGATATTCATCACACATGCCAACGCCATGGGTTACACACGGGTATCGGCCGGCATGATATTTTTCGGGCTGCCGGAATGCCTTATCACTAAATTCCCTGAAACTAACACCGGGTCTGGCTAACTCTATATTTCGAGTGACTTCTTCAAAGGCGTACTCAAATAACTCCTGTTGATTGGCAGTTGGCTTATTGTCACCACAAACCCAGCTACGGGAGACGTCTGCGAAATAGCAATCTGGTCCAACCATGTCGGAATCGAAGGCAACGATTTCGCCAGCCTGAATTTGCTTGTGTGATGCATCCTGCAACCACGGATTGGTACGTTGCCCTGAAGCCAGCATATTGCCATCGGTCCAATAACCACCATGGGCGATATTGGTCTGGTGCAACCAGGACCATAGTTCGTTCTCGGTCACACCAGGAATCATATTTTCGCGCATTTTATGCATACCGAGTTCTGCTACGGCTACGGCATGTCGAATCAATTGAACTTCTTCCGCTGATTTTATCATTTTGGCTTCTTCAACCAAACGAGTAACGTCACAACAACGTATACCAGCATCTACCAGAGCGTTGAAAACATCGGCATCTGTGCGGTCCAGTCCTACGCGAATCTGTTTGCCAAGGCCATTCAGTTCAGACTCGATATAACTTTTGACCCATTCGGCAAAGCGTTGTGGTTCAGCTGTTTGTTCAATTCCACCATCGAAGGCCGTGAGGTTAAACATTGGCAGAGTTATGTCGAACTGATTATCTCGATCTGTATATGCTCCGCTGATTGCTATTGGACCTTCAACTGGAACAATTAGTATGGTGGACGGAATACGAGACAGGAATAATGGATAATTCCAGTAGTCCGCAACATAGCGCATGCTTAGTGGGTTGGTTATGATGGCGAGATCAACCTGACGTTCCGCCATAACCTTGCGTAGGCGCCCCAGTCGATAGCTGCGTAACTTATCCAGATCAATCCGGGGATGCGCAAGTTTAGCTGGTAGTTGCATTGTTATAGTTTGCTGTCAGTTTTACGGTCAGCGACTCATTCTAAAGACAAGATCAGTGACTTCCCATAGACCCAGCAATAATTGTCGCATTGTGTAAACTTGGGCAATTCATTAGGTTAAATAGTGTCGCGATTTATTTGTATTGGTACACTTATCTTGAATAATATTTTGGCGAAACTAACCCACAGGGGTGAATGTTGATTCATTACTACTACACGTTGATCGAGAAACCAGAGAGTTCCCACAGAGTTACGAGTCTGGCTGAAGTCGATATGGAGAATGTTGATTACAAGCGTCAACCGAATCCGCACGAAATATCCAGTCGTATTCTGCAGGCAGGTGGAACCCCTTGCGGCGTTATTCGTGGCGGGATGTTTGGGTTGGCTACTAATCAGCTCTGGATGCTCTCGTCATGGCAGGAATCTGCAGTGAACCCAGACCCTCAGGATTGGTTAAGTGGGTCAGACTGCGAAATTAAGGCGCAGGGTTCGTTGTTGCCTACGGTACGCCCAAATGACGCGGAAATACTAACCGAGCAGGGTATTTATGTGATTCGTTGGATAAACATAAAATCCGAGGATATTGCTGAGTATACGAGTTTATGCGTGGATACCTGGCCGGCATTTGAGGCGGCATCAAAGGCTCGGTGTTTTGGCGTATTTCGTGTGAAGGATTTCGATAACCCAGCGAGAATCTTGATGCTTACCTGGTACGCTTCGCTATTGGAATGGGAGAACAGTCGTCGCCTGGAACCTGACGATGTCAGTAAATGGGCCAGACGATCCGAGATGGAATTGTCACATTGGGCTGAGGCTGGCAGGTTGGCCTAATCCAGCTCTGACTCAGACAGTCAGAGCAATCAAATTGCCTGTTTTGATAAGACGCATTTATGCGGTCGTAGTTGAGTGCTACGGTATACTCCCCTTTATACATTAATAGCCAACTCTGCGTAGTTCCTGAAATCGATGAGCGATAGCCAAACCAAAGTTACCACCAGCCACTGGGGGGCATTTGAAGTCACTACTAAAGATGATCGCATTGTGTCGGTTGCACCCTTTGAAGGCGACCTTACGCCTTCGGACATTCCCAGCGCAGTTCCCGCCGCAGTCCATCATAAGACCAGGGTCGCCCGACCCAGTTTTCGCAAAGGTTGGCTTGATGGCAGCAATCCAGCCAGAGACCAACGTGGTTCTGATGAATTTATCGAACTACCCTGGGATGAGGCACTGGATATAACGTCTCAGGAGCTTAAAAGAGTAACGGAAAATTATGGTAACGGATCAATATTTGGTGGTTCCTATGGTTGGGCCAGTGCCGGCCGCTTCCATCATTCACTGGGTCAACTGCATCGATTTCTGAACACCATCGGTGGCTATGTTTCTTCTTTTGCAAGTTACAGCACAGCAGGTGCTCAGGCGATTATGCCCCACGTTTTCGGCATGTTGTTTCTTAAATTTACCCATGGTTATCAGAATAGCTGGTCAAACATTGCTGAGCATACGCAATCGCTGGTGATGTTCGGTGGTATTAATCCAAAGAATTCACAGGTAAGTATGGGTGGCGTAACAAGACACGAAACCGCAACCTGGTTCGATGAATTTGAAAAGCGTGGTATGCGTCGGGTCAATATCAGCCCTCAGATAGACGATACCCCGGCGGGCGCAGAATGGTTGCCTATCATTCCTGGCACCGATACTGCCATGATGTTAGCCATGGCCTATGTATTGGAGACCGAGAACCTGGCAGACCGGGATTTCCTCAAACGTTGCACCGAGGGTTACGAGAAATTTTTACCCTATTTACTCGGAACAACTGATCAGCAACCCAAGACACCTGAATGGGCGGCAACAATTTGTGGCATTGATGCCAAGACCATCGCGGAGTTGGCCCGGCATATGGCTCGCACGCGCACGCTGATTACCATCGCCTGGTCCTTGCAACGGGCAGAAAATGGCGAGCAGCCTTATTGGATGGCGTCAACACTTGCTGCCATGCTGGGGCAAATTGGTTTGCCTGGCGGGGGAGTAGGATTCGGCTATGGTGCTATTGGCGGGATTGGTGTGGCTGTCAAACGTCTTGGTGGTATCACGCTTCCACAGGGTGATAATCCGATTGAAGATTTCATACCGGTAGCACGTGTCGCGGATATGTTACTCAATCCAAACGGTGCTTATCAGTTTAATGGTCAGAATCGGCAGTATCCGGATATCAAGCTGGTTTATTGGTGTGGTGGCAACCCGTTTCACCATCATCAGGATTTGAATCGTCTACACGCGGCTTTCCAAAAACCGGAAACCATTATTGTTCATGAGCCCTGGTGGACAGCCACCGCGCAACGAGCCGACATTGTGCTGCCAGCTACATCTCCCTATGAGCGTGAAGATATCGGCCGAGCGATGGGTGACTCATATCTGTTCCATATGCCAAAACTTATTTCACCAGTTGAAGAGGCCCGTAATGACTTTGATATATTCAGCGGTCTGGCAAATCGAATGGATAAGGGCAGCGAATTTACTGAAAACAGAAACAGCAGTGAGTGGATTCAGCACCTTTATGATGAGTTTCGAGACGATGCCATAGCCCAGGGAGTACAGGTCCCAACGCTAGATGAGTTGCGGGAGAAGAACTGGGTAAACCTGCCAATACATGGTCCTGAACATTCTGTTGTACCCTTTGAGGAATTTCGCCAAGATCCTGTCGCCTCGCCATTGGGCACGCCATCTGGTCGAATCGAAATTTTCTCTAGCACTGTTGAGTCTTTTGGCTATGAGGAATGTGCCGGACATGCCATCTGGCGGGCGCCCGAGGAATGGGTTGGCGCGAAACAGGCGCAGAATTTCCCACTGCATCTGGTTTCCCCGCAGCCTGGTGATAAGTTGCACAGCCAACTGGAAAGTGCCCTGGCTGATCGACCAGGAGAACGACCTGCGCGACTTTGTTTACACCCAAACGATGCCGATTCTCGTACAATAACCGAGGGTGTGCTAGTTAAAGTTTTTAATGGGCGGGGCGCGTGTATGGCTAGAGCGCACCTGACTGACAGGTTACGAGCAGGCGTGGTGTCTTTGCCGACTGGAGCCTGGTATAACCCGGGTAGCGACGGTATAGATGCGCAAGGCAACCCCAACGTACTAACCAGAGATAAAGGTACATCTCGAATCGGTCAGGGTAGTAGTGCCCATACAACGCTGGTTGAAGTAGTAGTTGTTTAGTGATTACCGATTTAGATTATTGGATTTTTACTGCAAACCTTCGTCAACTTAATCTTAATTGAAAGTCCCATAAGGTAATAAACCATGTGGTGCCTTCGCTACTTTTCTCACAGAGATATTCCTTCGTGCCAACCAGCGTTCTGTATTTACTGACTATATTTATCTGGGGCGCATCCTGGTTCGCAATTACGCTACAGCTTGGCGAAGTCGAACCGCAGATATCGATAGTCTATCGATTTGTGATTGCTGCTGGAGTTTTGTTGATCTATTGTTTGTTGCGTAAACGCCCGTTGCGTTATGGACTAAAGGATCATGCAAGGTTTGCGTTTATAGGGTTGTTTCTTTTTAATTTAAATTATATTTTCATTTACTACGCCAGCTATGATCTAACTAGTGGATTGATTTCTGTAGTTTTTAGTTGTGTACAGATTTTCAATATGCTGATTGGCTATCTGGTGCTTAAAGATCGAGTTACACCGGGTATGCTGGTAGGGGCATTGATTGGTATCGCTGGAATCGCACTGGTGTTCTGGCCCGAGATTGACCAGCTCGATTTGAATGGCCTCGTGCTACAGAGCATAGGATTAACCTTCGCAGGCACTTTGTCAGCCTCTATTGGAATGATCACCTCTGCTCGTTTTCAACGACAAAATTACCCCATACTACAAACCAATGCCTGGGGAATGACCTGGGGATGTGCGTGGATGACATTGTATGTTCTTGTGGCGGGCGTGGAGTGGAGTTTTGAATACACAGCCACTTATGTTTGGGCATTACTATGGTTAGCGATTCCTTCTACGGTGTTGGGCTTTGGTTGTTTTCTTACTTTGGTTGGGCGACTTGGTGCGGCGCGCGCATCTTACGCTATGATTATTTTTCCTATTGTCTCACTAGGCATCTCAACAGTATATGAAGGTTATAACTGGACACTAATCGCCAGTCTCGGAGTATTGTTGGCGATTGTGGGTAATGTGATTATTATGTTGGGCAAGCAAAGTGCTGCGCGCTGAAGCAGCAATCAACGAATAAGTTTAAAACTCAAGGTTCATTATGCACATACTCTATGGTTGTCCTTTTGCACGTTCGGCTCTGGTTGAGTCAGTACTGCTTGAGCTTGATTTGCCCTATAAGCTTATTGATGTAGATATTCATAATAACCAACAAAATGAACGTGATTATCTTGCTATCAACCCGGTCGGTTTAATACCAACGCTAATTACACCTTCAGGGGAACGGTTGACTGAGACACTGGCTATCTGTTTATTTCTGTCGGAACAGCATTCCGAAGCAGGCTTGATTCCAGCGTCCAATAGTCCATTGCGCGGGAAATTTTTAAGTCAGCTATTCTTTATTAGTAATGATTTAGATAGTCGAGCCAAGACTATGTTTTACCCTCATCGTTGGTCTACTGATAGCGAGGATGCCAATAGAATACAGAAAAAGGCTGTAGCAGATTTGAAAGAAAGTTGGCAAATAGTTAACCGTCGACTTGAGCAAGAAGGCCCTTATGGTTTGGGTGAGAAATTGAGCCTGTTGGATATAGCCATGTCACTATGGGTTGCTTATGGATTGGAATATCCCAGTGAAATAAATGATTTGTTCCCGGCAGTTGATGTGGTTTACAAATCGGTGTGTGAAATGCCTGGGGCAGGGAAACCTATTTTGAGAATACGCGATTTAGAGGAACAGTATCGGGCCGAGCAGGTCTGAGCCTAACGGATACTTTCCAGATACATATTGACTCGGCCATTGCGAATGAAGAATGGTTCGATAGATAACAAGCTTGCCTAATTAGGCAAATTTCTTGACCAAGATTGATTTAGAATAATAATCGACTAATAATCAGGAGGACTAATAATGCAATCCAAAGTAGTTAAGTTTCGTCGTGCCTTTGTTAAGACAGCACTATGTGCGTCGACGGCACTTTCTTTATCTATGACGTCCCTTGTGGCCAATAGCGCAGATATAGATTCTATTCACTTTCTAATTCCCGGCGGCGTCGGTGGTGGTTGGGATGGTACAGCTCGTGGTACGGGTGAAGCATTAACCGGTGCTGGAATCGTGGGTTCTGCAACCTATGAGAACATGTCTGGTGGCGGTGGTGGTAAAGCGATTGGTAATCTAATTGAGAATGCTGCCTCAAATTCAGGCACCCTGATGGTCAACTCCACGCCCATCGTCATTCGTTCGCTGGTTGGACGATTTCCACATAATTTTCGCGACCTGACCATGATCGCTGGAACAATTGGTGACTATGCTGCTTTGATCGTACATAAAGACAGTCCGTTCCAGAGTTTTTCAGACGTGTTGACCAAATATAAAGCCGATCCTAATTCAGTTTCTGTTGGTGGTGGATCAGTGCCGGGTAGCATGGATCATTTGGTGCCAGCGATGATTTTCGAGGCGGCTGGAGCCAATCCTACTCAAGTTAAATACATCCCTTACGATACCGGTGGTAAGCTAAATGCGGCTATTCTGGCCGGTGAAGTTGATCTGGGATCTACTGGATTCTCTGAAGCGGTTGAGCTGACCAAGGCCGGTGAAATGCGTATTATTGGTGTGACATCCAGCGAGCGTATTGCTGCGTTGCCTGATGCACCGACATTTATCGAGCAGGGTGTAAACACCACCTTCGTTAACTGGCGCGGATTCTTTGCAGCACCTGGTTTGGCAGATGACAAAGCCAATGCTTATCGTGCAGCGCTGGCCAAAATGTATGACACACCAGAATGGGAAGCGGTGCGGGCTCGTAATGGTTGGGTAAATATCCATAATTCCGGTAGCGATTTTGTAACCTTCCTTGAAGGTCAGGAAAAAGTCATCAAGGCACTCATGGTTAAGCTGGGTTTCCTGTAAACAACAGCTATTTATAATCCGACCACTAGACCAGCGATAGATATGTCTCTGGATCGATGCATCGCGGTATTTTTTCTGCTGATATCGCTGGTCTATGGTTTTTCAGCTTTTAACTACCCATTGTTGCCCTTTGAGCGCAACATGGCTTTTCTGCCAAACACACTGCCTCTCGTTTTAAGTGTATTAGGCGGATTCCTGTCTTTTGTCGTCCTACTGACACCCAAACAGGTAGAGTCTGACGGTAAGAGCAGGTTCAATTATCAGAAAAATCACATTGCACAGGCATTGCTCTTGTTGTTTGCAATGGTGTTGTTTGCACTAACCCTGCGGCCACTGGGATTTATCGGTTCAAGCACATTATTTCTAACCGGGGCTGGGCTAATTCTGGGTGAACGTAAGCTACAGT
The DNA here is from genome assembly GCA_047615875.1 of Parasphingorhabdus sp. Lineage (GTDB taxonomy): Bacteria > Pseudomonadota > Gammaproteobacteria > Arenicellales > CAJQKF01 > JBLHGU01. The sequence goes on along the minus strand of JBLHGU010000057.1, from coordinate 18,127 downwards.
ATTTATTGCCTATAGCTGGACTAAGCGCATTTCTTATCTGGTATCTGGTGCAGGAGGTGCTAGGAATCTTCATGCGGCCCTGGCCGGGCTTTATGAGCTAGTCGATTATGTTCGAAGGAATTCTTGCCGGCCTTGTTACAGCATTTACGCTACAGAACCTGATTATGGTGGTCGCCGGCTGTTTGATCGGCACGCTAATTGGCATGTTACCGGGCCTTGGCCCCATGTCGATTATTGCCATTATGATTCCGGTAGCGATCAAGATTGGCGACCCTTCATCCGCCCTGATTTTGTTAGCTGGTGTTTATTATGGCGCTATTTTTGGCGGTTCTACCTCATCAATCCTGATCAATGCTCCGGGTGTTGCTGGAACCGTTGCGACATCCTTTGATGGGTATCCAATGGCGCGGGCTGGCAAGGCGGGTAAAGCGTTAACCATTGCAGCGATCAGTTCATTTGCAGGTGGTACTGTTGGGGCAATTTTATTAATGATGTTCGCGCCGGCCCTTGCCAGTGTGGCGTTGCTGTTTCATTCAGCAGAGTATTTTGCCTTGATGGTCGTCGGACTGTCAGCTGTGTCGGCATTTGCGGGCACAGGCAAGGTAGTTAAGGCGCTGTTAATGACCATTGCGGGTCTGATGCTCGCAACAGTTGGTGAGAGTGCTTTGTTTAACGCACCACGCTTTACCATGGGAATATCGGACCTACAATCCGGCGTGGGATTTATCACCCTGGCGATGGCGCTATTCGCGTTGCCAGAGGCATTGTTCCTGGTGTTGGATCCAAAACGCAGTCAGTCCGGCGACGGTGAAAGCGGCAAAATCACCAATTTGCGCATTACCGCAGCAGAAGCCCGCACTATTGCGCCAGTAATTGGTCGACAGTCCATCCAGGGTTTTCTGATCGGTGTTATGCCCGGTGCCGGAGCCACGCTGGCGTCATTTCTTGGCTACGCAGTTGAACGCAATATAGCCAAAGGTGAAGAGCAAAAGGAATTTGGTAAGGGCTCTATTAAAGGTTTGGCAGCTCCTGAGGCTGCTAATAATGCGGCCTGTACTGGCTCTTTTGTTCCGTTGCTGACGTTAGGCATTCCCGGATCTGGTACCACCGCGATATTGTTAGGAGCGTTAATTGCCCTGAATGTATCCCCTGGACCACGTTTGATGATTGATCATCCGGATGTTTTCTGGGCTGTCATTATTTCCATGTATCTTGGCAATGTGGTTTTACTGATATTAAATCTGCCGTTGATTCCCTATATCGCCAGACTTCTATCCGTACCAAGGAATTATCTGATTCCTTTCATATTATTCTTTACGTTGATGGGCGCCTATATCGGGCAGAATAATGCAACTGAACTGTTGATTTTGATTGGTCTTGGGATTGGCGCCACCATACTGCGTTTTGCCGACTATCCTCTGCCGCCATTGCTCATCGGTTTTATTCTTGGTGGCATGATGGAGGATAACTTTGCGCGGGCGGTTAGCTTAACTAATGGAATTTCTTTTATGTGGCAACGACCCATGACCTTGGTACTGCTAATTGTGGCGCTCGTACTCATATTTCTACCGATCTATCGGCAACGCCAACTACGTTCCCGTATTAAGAAGGCAGGGCATTACTAATGGTGATTAGGCTTTCTCAACACCAGGCGCGCCGTCACGTGTCAAAACAATCACTACCCATTCCATTTCAAGTGTCGGTCGATTGTTTGACTGGGCCATAAGCTTGAATTCCAGATAGCCACGGTCCATTCGACTAGATGATTGCCTTTTAGAAATCAAGACCACACTGACATCCAGATCTTCACCCGGGTACCAGGGCCGAATCCACTTTAGGCGATCAATGCCAGGTGCCCCTACGGCCCAAGTATTCAGTAAAACTTCCTCACAGAAGACTTTAAAGCACAATAACTGGGTCTGAAATCCGGAAGCCACCAGGCCGCCGAAGTGAGTTTTCCTAGCCTCTTCTTCATTCAGATGGAAACGCTGAGGATCGAATTGCGTTGCAAAGTCAGTTATATCGGTTTTAGAAAGACCGCCAACTTTAAAATTACGTGTGAATCCGTCTGGGAAATCTTCAAAGCATTTTTTCATGATTTGGCGCATAGGTGAGATTGTTCGACAATGCTATTGATCGTTAGCAAGGGAGTCAACGGAATAGTCCTCCCGTTTCTAATCGTATACAGAATGTATACCAGCGCTTCAGTAAAGAACTATAAGAATGATGGTTGCAAGTTGCTTCGGTATGGCGTAAAAAGAACCACATAGATCGCGGATTCAAACACAATACCCAATCGACTACAGCAATTAAATGCAGTCGAGTCGGCGTTCTTTACTCTTTTAACAAAGACATCTTTATTAGATGGAGGATAATAAATGAAGCATAAGTATCTACTCTTGCCTGCATTGATTGGTGCCACATTGCTGGCATCATCAGTTGTAAGCGCGAAAACCCTGGTGCATTGTTCAGAAGGCTCACCAGAAGGTTTTGATGCGGCGTTATACACCGCCGGCACCACCTTCGATGCCAGCTCTCGAACTATTTATAACAAGCTGGTTGAGTTCGAACGTGGCACGACCAAAATAGGACCTGCACTAGCCGAAAGTTGGACAGTTTCCGACGACGGTCTGCAATATACCTTTAACCTGCGTAAAGGCGTTAAGTTTCACAGCACGGATTACTTTACTCCGAGCCGTGATCTAAATGCTGATGACGTGGTTTTCTCTTTTGCCAGACAGCTGAAGAAAGATCATGCCTGGAACCAGTATACCGCTGGAACCGCATGGGAATACTTTGACGGCATGTCTATGCCTTCGTTGGTAAAAGATATCGTTAAAGTCGATGACCATACGATTCGTTTTGATTTGACCCGTCCTGAAGCGCCAATGATCGCTAATCTGGGTATGGATTTTGCATCCATCGTATCCAAAGAGTATGCCGATCAACTGGCCGCCAGCGATAGCAAAGAAGACCTTAATCAGAAGCCTATAGGCACCGGCCCATTCAAGTTCGTTGCTTATCAAAAAGATGCGGTAATTCGCTTCAAGGCCCATGATGGTTACTGGGATGGCGCTGCCGCTATCGATGACCTGATTTTTGCTATTACCACAGAGCCTGCTGTACGTCATCAGAAACTGAAGGCGGGCGAATGTCACTTCAACCCTTATCCGCAGCCTGCAGATCTGGACGCCATCAAAATGGATTCCGAGTTGACTCTGGTCCAGCAGGAAGGCTTGAATGTGGGTTATCTGGCTTATAACACCAAGGTTGCTCCGTTCGATAATGCCTCAGTTCGTAAAGCACTGAACATGGCAATCGACAAGCAGGCAATCCTTGATGCTGTTTTCCAGGGTGCTGGTAAAGCTGCCAAGAATCCAATTCCACCAACCATCTGGTCTTATAACGATGCCATCGTTGATGATCCTTTTGACCCTGTAGCTGCTCGCAAGATGCTTGATGCTGCTGGTGTAAAAGATCTCAGCATGAAAATTTGGGCCATGCCAGTTCAACGCCCCTACAATCCTGATGCACGTCGAATGGCAGAAGTCATTCAAGCGGATTTTGCGAAAGTGGGTGTTACTGTTGAAATCGTATCCTACGAATGGGGTGAGTATCTTAAGCGTTCCAAAGACGAAGACCGTGACGGCGCCGTACTGTTAGGCTGGACTGGTGACAATGGCGATCCAGACAACTTTCTTGCAGTATTGTTAGGTTGTGACGGTGTCGGTGGTTCTAATCGTGCTCAGTGGTGTCATCAACCTTTTGAAGATTTGATTCAGAAGGCCAAAGTGGTTTCCGACTCAGCTGAACGTACCAAGCTGTATGAGCAGGCTCAGGTTGTATTTAAAGAGCAAGCTCCCTGGGCGACCATTGCGCACTCGGTGGTTTCTAAAGCCATGCGTAAGGAAGTTACCGGATACAAAATTGATCCGTTTGGTGGGCACGTATTCTACGGTGTAGATATCGCAGAATAATTTAGTTTCCGCTTAAGGAAAGGGCGGCTAACTTGCCGCCCTTTCTATTTGACTAAAACCTCCATGGATTCAGCACTCATTTCCTAGTGTTCGCTTTTATACTCAAACGCATCGGATTGTTACTACCGACTTTTATTGGTGTAACGATCGCATCTTTCGCTTTTATTCGTCTGTTGCCCGGAGACCCGGTGTTATTGATGGCGGGTGAAAGAGGTCTCACCCCGGAACGCCATGCGCAGATGCTGCATCAATTCGGCTTCGATCGACCGCTGTGGGAACAATATCTCGAATATTTAACCGGCATATTTCAGGGTGACCTGGGTTATTCGCTAGTAACCAAAAACCCGGTTTTTGAAGAATTTTTTACCTTGTTTCCCGCTACTCTGGAACTGTCGATCTGCGCCATGATTTTTGCAGTTTGCCTCGGCATTCCAGCGGGTATTGTCGCCGCTGTTCGCCGTGGCACCTCGGTAGATCATAGTGTGATGGGCACCGCACTGGTCGGCTATTCCATGCCGATTTTCTGGTGGGGTCTGTTAATGATTGTGTTGTTTTCCGGCATACTTAAATGGACGCCTGTATCCGGTCGTATCTCTGTATTATATTTCTTTGACCAGGTAACTGGCTTCATGTTGATAGATAGCCTGCTCTCCGGTCAAAAGGGTGCCTTCAAATCGGCTCTGTCACATCTCATATTGCCGACCATTGTGCTCGGCACGATCCCGCTTGCGGTGATCGCTCGACAGACTCGTTCCGCAATGCTTGAAGTATTAGGCGAGGATTATGTTCGAACAGCGCGGGCCAAGGGTCTGGGTGTTTTCCGAATTGTTGGTATCCATGCCCTGCGCAATGCGATGATTCCGGTAATAACCACTATCGGGCTGCAGGTTGGCGTATTGCTCGGCGGTGCCATACTTACGGAAACTATATTTTCCTGGCCAGGTATTGGCAAGTGGATGGTAGATTCCATTTTCCGACGCGATTACCCCTCTGTGCAGGGTGGACTGCTTATGATCGCTGGTATTGTGATGATCGTGAATCTGGTGGTTGATTTGCTCTATGGATTAATTAACCCACGTATCCGGCATAATGAATAAATGACTGCCTTGACCAAAAAAAGTACCGCTGACAAACCGGTTGCCGTGCAGCGTGATCCGCTGGGTGAGTTCTGGTTTTACTTTAAGGAAAACACCGGCGCTGTGATTGGATTGTATTTCTTCGTTTTTATTTGTCTGGTGGCAATCTTTGCAGACGTCATTGCACCTCATGGACCAATAGAACAGTACCGCGATGCACTACTCACTCCGCCAGTATGGCAGGAGGGTGGTAGCTGGTCTTATCTGTTGGGTACAGATGCTCTGGGTCGAGATATTTTATCCAGATTGATTTTTGGTAGTCGCTATTCTTTGTTCGTCGGTTGCATTGTGGTCTCTCTATCGCTATTTGTTGGCGTACTGCTAGGCTTGATGGCCGGCTATTTTCGCGGCACCTTCGACACGATAGTTATGCGTTTGATGGACATTGTCCTGTCTTTCCCGAGTCTGTTGTTAGCGTTGGCTTTGGTAGCGATTCTTGGTCCCAGTCTGACTAACGCGATGATTGCTATCGCCATTGTGCAACAACCCCATTATGTGCGACTCACTCGTGCAGCAGTGATGGGCGAGCGTGGTAAAGATTATGTTACCGCTGCCCGTGTTGCCGGTGTTGGGCCAGTCGGGTTGATGTTTCGAACGGTTTTGCCAAACTGTCTGGCGCCTTTAATAGTACAGGCTGCGTTGTCGTTTTCTACCGCAATACTAGATGCTGCTGCGTTGGGTTTTCTTGGTATGGGCGCGCAACCACCAACGCCAGAATGGGGAACCATGCTGGCAGAAGCGCGTGAATTTATCCTCCGTGCCTGGTGGGTGGTAACCCTGCCGGGTCTGGCAATTTTAATGACGGTGCTGGCTATTAACTTGATGGGTGATGGTTTGCGTGATGCGCTTGATCCAAAACTCAAGAGATCCTGATGGCATTACTTGAAGTTGAAAATCTAACCGTAGAGTTTGCCACTGCCGGCGGTGCGTTCAGAGCGGTGGATCGAGTCAGCTTTTCCGTTAATGAAAATGACGTGCTGGCTATTGTTGGAGAATCAGGTTCAGGTAAATCAGTAGCGGTTCTGGCGATGATGGGACTGTTACCGTGGACCGCTAGTGTGACCGCGGATCGACTGAATTTTTCCGGTATAGATCTTTTAACTATTAATAAACGTGAACGTCGCAAGATTATTGGCAACGAGATTTCGATGATCTTTCAGGAGCCGATGTCGAGTTTAAATCCCTGCTTCACAGTCGGTTTCCAACTCGGTGAAGCTATAAAATCACACTTAAGTTTGAGTAAAAAAGAGCGACGTGATCGCGCTATCGAATTACTTGAGCTGGTTGGCATTCCTGCCCCGGAAAAACGTCTTAATGCATTCCCCCATCAACTGTCTGGCGGCATGAATCAACGTGTCATGATTGCCATGGCTATAGCCTGTAATCCACGTCTGTTGATCGCCGACGAGCCAACCACAGCCCTGGACGTTACTATTCAGGCGCAAATTCTTGAACTGCTTTTGAAATTACAACAACAGACGGGTATGGCATTGGTCCTGATCACCCACGATATGGGTGTAGTGGCGGAGACTGCGCAACGAGTTGCGGTGCAATATGCCGGGCAGAAGGTTGAAGAACAACCTGTGGAGGCCTTATTTAATCGCCCAGGACATCCCTATACGGCGGCCTTATTAGCGGCTTTGCCAGAACGCGCCACCGGGCGAGTACTGCCTTCTATACCGGGGGTTGTGCCGGGACAGTATGATCGGCCAGAAGGATGTTTGTTTAGCCCTCGTTGCAGCTACGCACAGGAGCTTTGCATTACAACTGCGCCGCCGTTGCAGAACGCTGAGAACGGCAATATCGCCTGTCATTTTCCCCTTGTCGAGGCACAGCTTACAGATGGGGCATCACAGGTGATTTCAGAATGAGTGATTCCACCGTATTGGTTGCAGAAAACCTCTCCAGGCACTACCCGGTTTCTCGTGGACCTTTCAAATCTAACTTGATTTTAGAGGCACTCAATGACACCAGCTTCAGTTTGGCACGACGTAAAACATTGGCCGTAGTTGGTGAGTCTGGTTGTGGGAAGTCGACCCTTGCGCGGTTGGTCACGATGATTGAGGAACCCACCGCTGGCGAGCTCACGATAGTCGGCCAGTCGCTAACTAGCGCAACAGATGCACAACGTAAAAGCCTCAGGCCTAAGGTGCAGATTGTTTTTCAGAACCCTTATGGGTCACTCAATCCACGTCAGCGAATAGGCTCTGCTCTGGACGAACCGTTGCGAATGAATACCGGCCTATCTGCTACAGAACGCCGGGACAGGGTCAAAGAAATGATGGATTTAGTCGGCCTTCGTCCAGAGCATTATGATCGCTATCCACATATGTTTTCTGGTGGACAGCGACAGCGTGTTGCTATAGCAAGAGCGTTAATGCTTGACCCGGCAATTCTTGTTCTGGATGAGCCTGTTTCCGCGCTGGATGTATCTATTCAGGCGCAGGTGCTGAATTTATTGATGGAGTTGCAGGATAAGAAAAATCTGGCCTATCTTTTTATCTCCCATGATCTGTCAGTAGTTAAACATATCGCCGATGATGTGATGGTAATGTATCTCGGTCGGCCAGTTGAATTCGCCAGCAGGGAGGAACTGTTCGAGTCGCCACGCCATCCCTATACCCAGGCTTTGTTGTCTGCTACACCGGTGCCGGTTCCCGGTGAAAAGCGTGATCGAATGCATCTAACCGGGGAAGTTCCGTCGCCACTTGACCCACCGTCAGGTTGTACCTTTCACCCGCGTTGCCCGCAGTGTTTCGATCGTTGCCGTACAGAAATGCCAGTATTGCGCAAACAAAATAACAGTCATATTGCCTGTCATCTGGGCGATAGTTAACAGCGCTCTCTGACTTGGTAAGTTATTGAAATCCTACGACTACATTATTATTGGAGCAGGTTCGGCGGGTTGTGTTTTAGCCAACAGACTCAGTGCCGATGGTAAATCCAGCGTCTTGCTATTAGAAGCTGGACCTATGGATAATAACCTGATGATTCATATGCCTGCAGGTGTATATCATGCTTATCGCAATCCCAGTATTAACTGGAATTACCAAAGTGAAGATGAGCCGGAGTTATTTGATAGAAATGTACAACATCCGCGTGGCAAAGTGGTTGGTGGATCTTCTTCAATTAATTCCATGGTATACATGCGCGGGCATCCCATCGATTATGATCGTTGGGCTAAGGAGCACAATCTACCAAAGTGGACCTTCGCCCAGTGTCTGCCGTACTTCAAGGCCGGAGAGTGCAGTGATCGAGGCGGCAATGAATGGCGGGGTAATCGCGGACCATTGGGGGTCTCCCGTGGCAGTTTTGATAACCCGCTTTATGATGCATTTGTTGATGCCGGAGAGCAGGCTGGCCAGGGCCGTTCTGATGACCTGAATGGTTTTCAACCCGAGGGTGTTGCACGTCTGGATGCAACCAAACGGGATGGCCGAAGATGTAGCGCGGCGGTTGCTCACCTACATCCGGCACTGGGGCGCAGCAATCTAGCCTTATTGACCCATGCCAGCGTTCGGCGTGTGGTCGTTAACAACAAGCGTGCTACCGGGGTTGAGTTTGATCATGGCGGTAGACGAAAAATCATCGAGGCGGAGAAAGAAGTTATTCTTTCAGGCGGTGCGATAAATTCTCCGCAGACGCTGTTGTTATCTGGTATCGGGCCGGCTGATCATCTGCGAGAACAGGGCATCGAACCGCTACTAGATCTACCTGGTGTTGGGCGTAATTTGCAGGATCATGCAACCGTGGTTATGCAATGGGCTTGTACAAAACCTGTAACTATTCGCTATCTGGAAAACCCGATACATAAAGCCATAGCCGGAGTCCGTTGGATGGTAAGTCGTAGTGGCGTGGCTGCTTCCAGTATCTGGGAAGCCGGGGGTCTGATTCGTTCTAATAATGAAGTTAAATATCCTGACCTGCAATATCACTTTGGTCCATTTGGCGTTGAATATATCGGCGATCGAATGAAGCTGAATCAGGGTTTTGCAATCCACATCGATCAATTGCGTCCACGCAGTCGCGGTTATATCAACTTAAAGACAGCGAACCCTGAAGATAAGCCCGCTATACATTTCAATTATTTTAACCACGATCATGACCTGGAAGATCTGGTGCGGGGTGTGCGTAAAACCCGGGAACTGGTTTCGCAACCAGCATTCGATGATTTTCGCGGCGAAGAGATGACACCAGGCTCGATCGCAAAAACCGATGCCGAGATAAGGACCGCCATACGTAAAAACAGCGACACCGATTATCATCCCTGTGGCTCCTGCCGTATGGGTTATGGGGAGGATGCTGTGGTCGATGGAGAAATGCGCGTGCATGGCATCGATGCTTTGCGAGTGATAGACGCCTCAGTGATGCCACAAATTATAAGCGCGAATTTAAATGCTCCAACCCAGATGATTGCATCAAGAGCGGCAGATTTTATTCTTGGCCGAGATCAGTTGCCGGCCTTTCATGCTCGTTTTCACTACCAAACTGGAGCTTAGGAGAAGCAACCATCAGATGTAACATGGAAATTAGTCCATTTCTTAGAAAGTCTGATTTATTACAACATGACGATTGATGGGTTAAAAACTAAAGCTAAATAAGCTAAACTTAGTCTAGCTATAAGGTGATTGGCTTCTAAACCCCTTCGATGTCCAGGCGTTGTGGGGGTTTTATCGTTTATGCCCTATTGGGGAAATTAATTATCAATATCAGATATCCAGGAGTCCACTGTGACAACTAACATTGACCTTTCCTCACTGGGAATTACTGAATCTCAGGAAATTCTGCACAATCCAGATTACGATGTCCTTTTCGCTGAGGAAACAAAGCCAGGACTGGAGGGTTTTGAGCGTGGATATGTAACGACCAGCGGCGCGGTTGCTGTTGATACGGGTGTGTTTACTGGCCGTTCTCCCAAGGATAAATATATCGTCCGTGACGACAGTACGAGAGATACATTTTGGTGGTCAGATCAGGGCAAGAATGACAATAAGCCGTTAGATTTAGAGCATTGGGACAAACTCAAACAACTGGTCACCGGCCAGTTGTCAGGAAAGCGACTGTTTGTTGTGGATGCTTTCTGCGGTGCTAATCCAAATACCCGCCTCTCTATTCGGTTTGTTATGGAGGTCGCCTGGCAAGCCCACTTTGTAAAAAATATGTTTATTCGACCAAACGAATTCGAGCTAGAGAATTTTGAGCCGGATTTTGTGGTTTTGAATGGTTCAAAATCGAACAATCAGAACTGGCGGGAAATGGGTCTGAACTCGGAAAATTTTGTCGCTTTTAATTTGACTGAAAAAATGCAGTTGATTGGTGGTAGCTGGTATGGCGGAGAAATGAAAAAAGGCATGTTCTCCATGATGAATTATTTATTGCCTTTAAAAGGCATAGCGTCAATGCATTGTTCGGCGAATACTGGCGCAGATGGCGACACTTCAATATTTTTTGGTCTTTCTGGAACCGGTAAAACCACCCTGTCTACAGATTCCAGTCGTCAGCTTATTGGCGATGACGAACACGGTTGGGATGACGATGGAATTTTTAATTTTGAAGGTGGTTGTTATGCCAAGACCATTCGTTTGAGTGCGGAGGCAGAACCGGATATTTTTGGTGCAATAAAGCGGGATGCACTGCTGGAAAATGTGGTTGTACTGGACAGTGGCGAGGTGGACTACGATGACAGTTCGAAAACCGAGAATGGTCGTGTATCCTACCCGATTTACCACATCGATAATATCGTCAAGCCGGTATCAAGGGCGGGTCATGCAAGCAAGGTCATTTTCCTGTCCGCTGATGCTTTTGGCGTATTGCCTCCAGTATCAAAATTGACTGCTGAACAAACAAAATATCATTTTCTGTCAGGATTTACAGCCAAACTGGCTGGTACCGAACGCGGTATCGATGAGCCAACGCCGACTTTCTCAGCCTGTTTCGGTGCCGCATTCCTGAGTCTGCACCCTACCCGTTATGCTGAAATTCTGGTTAAACGCATGGCAGATTCCAATGCCAGTGCCTATCTGGTTAATACCGGTTGGAATGGTAGTGGTGAGCGCATTTCAATCCAGGATACCCGTGGAATTATCAACGCTATTCTTGATGGTTCCATTGAAGATGCTGAAACGCGAATTATTCCGTATTTCAACCTGGCTATTCCTCTGGCTCTGCCTGGTGTGAACTCCGAGGTGTTAGATCCTAGAGACACATACGATAGCGTCGAGCAGTGGAATGAAAAAGCCGTGAAACTGGCTGAGCTATTCGTTGAGAACTTTCAGAAATACTCCGACACCCCTGCAGGACAGGAGTTGCAGAATGCTGGGCCGGTAACCGTAGCCTCCTAATTCCGACAGCTATTTTTGGTTGTAAATCGAATATGTCACGGAGTTAACTCTGGTTGGTTTTTTATGAAGAGGCTGAAATAGGATTACGGCAGGTTTGCTATCGGGTAAAATTGAGTCGTCAACTATTACTGAATCAGGATCCCGTTTTTGAGTAACTCTGCATCCGGAGACTCTGCCACTAATGCCAGATTGGTTATTCTGTCTGCTCCTTCGGGAGCGGGGAAAACCAGTCTGGCGCGAGCGCTTATCGAGTCTTCTAACAGCATTAAGCTGTCAGTTTCGCATACCACCCGGGCGGCACGTCCCGGTGAAAATGATGGCCAGCACTATCATTTTGTTGATCATCAAGTTTTCGAAGCGATGATTGCCAAGAACGAATTTCTCGAATATGCCGAGGTGTTCGGTAATTATTACGGTACTTCTTTGCATTCAATTGAGCAATTTCTAGGTCGCGGATTAAGCGTTATCCTGGATATCGACTGGCAGGGTGCACGAAAAGTACGACAGAAAGTTTTAGACGTGTTGAGTATTTTTCTGCTACCACCATCGCTCACTGCTTTACGCCAGCGCCTGAAGCAACGAGGTCAAGATAGCGATGAAGTAATAGAGAATCGCATGAGAAAAGCTATGGACGAGATGGAGCACTACAGGGAATACGACTATGTCATTATTAACGAGAAGTTTGAAGCGACGCTTGATGAGTTAATCGCTCTTTGCAATGGTGTCGGTTACTCTCGCAGACCCGATGAAATTGATGTTGAAAAGCTTGTTTTCATTGAGAAAACCGTTACACTAGCGGGTTAACCCTGCATTTGCATCCTCCGGCCTTTATCTGGTTTTATCTGGCGCCGTCGTGCAAACCCTATCTGAAAGATATCCAATTTATTTCATGAGTTAATTATGGCTAGAGTTACAGTCGAAGATTGTCTTGATTATGTAGACAATCGTTTCCAATTGGTCCTGGTGGCCACCAAACGTACCCGTCAGCTCGCAGTAGGCCACGAACCATTGGTGCCTCGCGACAACGATAAAGATACCGTAATCGCATTACGCGAAATTGCTGAAGGAAAGATCACCAGGGATATCCTACTAGAGCCTGTTGAAGAAGTTAGTTTCAGTCTTGAAGGTTTTGATGATGAGCCGAGCCCTCGAGTAGAGATTGATACGGTTGATTCCGTTTTCGGCAAGCCACCTGTAGTTGTGAACCGCGAAGAAGCTGTTATGCCTGAAGCAGCAATATCGGAATCCTTTATGAGCGAGCAGGTAGTTACAGACGAAGCCGTAGCCGTAGCTGAGCTCACCGCAGCACTTGAAGCTGTAGTGGCCGAAGATGTTGTAGCTGAAGTAGTAGCAACTGAAGAGGCTGTAGTTGAAGAGGTCGTATCTGAAGTAGTAGCAACTGAAGTAGTAGCAACTGAAGAGGTTGTAGCTGAAGAGGCTGTAGCTGAAGAGGCTGTAGCTGAAGCAGAGGTTTCCGCTGAGTCCGTATGATACGTATCGTATCATCAGGCCACTCTGGTGTTGCAATAACGCAACGCTAGAAGCCAGGCGACGCCAATTGTAGCCATGGCTGTCAGTCAAACCGATAGTGTTCCGGAAAGTGAAATACTGATCAGCGATCTGATCAAGTATCTGGAACGCTACATGGAACCCCGGGATGTGGCGGAAGTTTATCGAGCTTACATATTGGGGGCGGAAGCTCATGCCGGGCAAACTCGAAAGAGCGGCGAGCCCTACATTTACCATCCTATCTCAGTGGCCCGCATTCTGGCGGATTTACGACTCGATAGTTGTAGCATTATCGCGGCGATTCTTCACGATGTTGTTGAAGACACCAGTATAAAAAGCGAGGAATTGGCAGATCAGTTTGGTGAAGACGTCGCCATTCTGGTTGATGGTGTCACCAAAATAGAACAGGTCGAGTTCGAGTCGAAAGAGCAAGCCGAGGCTGAAAATTTCCGCAAAATGCTTTTGGCCATGTCCAAAGATATCCGCGTAATTATGATTAAGTTGGCGGATCGACTACACAATATGCGAACCCTGGGTAGTTTGGAACAGGAGAAGCAACAGCGTATTGCGCGCCAAACACTCGATATATATGCGGCCATCGCTAATCGACTGGGATTGCATACATGGACCCAGGAGCTGGAAGATTTAAGCTTTCGATACCTTTATCCCAAGCGTTACAATGCTATATCAAAGGAAGTTCAAAAGAGTAAAGGTAATCGAAACAAAACCATAGAATCGATTAAGGAAGAGCTTGAGAATGGTCTTAAGGAGAGCGGAATTGAGACCGAAATTCTTGGCCGAGAGAAAAATATCTATAGTATTTATCGGAAAATGCAAACACGTCACCTGCATTTTTCCGATCTCGGTGATTTGCATGCCATTCGAGTGATAGTAAGTAGTGCCGATGAATGTTATCGAACGCTTGGTGTAGTTCATAATATCTTTAAGCCGGTGCCCGGAAAGTTCAAGGACTACATAGCTATACCTAAAACCAATGGTTATCAGTCTTTGCATACTCAGGTGTTCGGTCGTTTTGGTCAGCGGATTGAAGTTCAGGTTCGCACCCAGGAAATGCATCGAGTTGGGGAAACCGGTGTTGCTTCACATTGGCGTTACAAAACTCACACTAGCAGTGGCAAGGCGCCCCAACAATTGGCCCAGCGTTGGTTAACTGAATTGCTCGATATGCAGCCACAGGGTGGCGCGCCAACAGAATTTCTGGAACATTTAAAAACCGACTTATTCCCAGATCAAGTATATGTATTTACCCCAAAAGGTGACATCAAAAAATTACCTAAGGGGTCCACTGCACTGGATTTCGCCTACGCAGTACATTCTGATGTGGGTAATCATTGTGTTGCGGCTAAGGTGAATCGCGAATTAGTACCGTTGCATCAAGAGCTTGCTAACGGTAACCATGTCGAGGTTACGACTTCGAAGACAGCCAGACCGACACCTGCCTGGTTAAACTTCAGCGTTACCGGTAAAGCCCGGGCAGGAATTCGCGCGTCGCTGAAGCAACGCACGGCCAAAGACACCGTCAAACTTGGCCGGCATTTATTGTCCCGAGCGTTAGATCAAATTGGTCAGAAACAGCGTCTTAGCACACATAAAAAAATGTGGTTGCTAAAGCGTCTGGATATGGAGGACTGGAACCAGCTTTTGAGCGATATTGGTACCGGTAAACGCCCACCCATGATGGTGGCACGTCAACTGGCACCAGAGGGCGAGTACGAGCCGGTAAACGATAAAATTCCCCTGCCAATCCATGGTGCAGAAGGTCTTGCGATAAGTTATGGTCGCTGTTGTTGCCCCATACCTGGAGACTCCATTGTGGGTCATTTTTCAACCGGGCGTGGAATCGTTATTCATATCAAAAACTGCCCGAATTTTATAGAACAAGAAAAACACCCGGAAAGTTGGTTGCATGTTGACTGGGGGGAGAAAGTTACCGGGGACTTTAATGTGGACCTGCGTATTCAGACTATCGATCGCCCAGGCGTATTGGCTACTCTTGCCGCAACCATTGCTGAACAGAATAGCAATATTAATAGTGTGGCGGTCGAAGCGAAGGATGGCCGACAATCCAGTATCAATTTCACTATCAGTGTGAAAGATCGAATACATTTGGCGCAGATTCTGCGTGAATTGCGTAACCAGGAAAAATCTATAATCAAGGTTAGCCGTCGCAAGGGCTGACCCCATTTAAATTTCGGAGAAACCCTATGAAAGAGATCATCAGCACCAAGAAGGCGCCGAGTGCTATCGGAACCTACTCTCAGGCTGTTCGCACGGGCAATACAGTTTATATCTCAGGTCAGATTCCCCTTGATCCAGAAACCATGGAAGTGGTTGATGGTGATATGGATGCCAAGATTCGACGCGTGTTTGATAATCTGAAGGCTATTGCTGAAGCTGCGGGTGGTTCATTGGCAGATGCCGTCAGGCTAACCGTGTATCTGACTGATCTGAACAACTTTCCGTTGGTTAATGAGGTAATGGCGGAATATGTGCCTGAGCCATTTCCTGCCCGAGTCGCGGTAGGCATTGCATCTTTGCCAAAAGGGGTAACGGTTGAAATTGACGCCATACTGGATTTGTCCGACTGAAATCGTCACCGCCAGCGTCGCCTGTAAGCCGGCTCGAAGACCTAAAAGGGGTCGGGCCCAGGCTTAAGGAAAAACTTAATCGGCTCGGTATTGAGTCGATTACAGATTTACTATTCCATTTGCCAACGCGCTATCAGGATCGTAGCACCCTGCATAGCTTGTCCTCATTGCGTCCAGGTATTGAAGGCGTTGTGCAGGGGTGTGTCACTAGTTGTCGGGTAAACTTCGGTCGACGACGCTCTCTTCTGGTGGATTTGGAAGACGATGACAGTCGCCTGACGATCAGGTTGTTTCACTTTTCCAGGAGCCAACAGAATGGTCTGGAACAAGCAGCCTGGGCGCGTTGTTTTGGAGAGGTACGGGCCGGCCCAAGAGGGCTGGAAATGGTGCATCCAGAATACACTCTGTTTGATACGGAGCCTGAAGATTTACCAGCAGAGGCTTCGTTAAGACCTATTTATCCTACCACCGAAGGATTGGGTCAAAACCCGTTGCGCAGTGCGATTCGACAGGCCCTGGCTGAGGTAGATACCCTGGCAGAAGAATTGCTACCAACGCAGTTTCTAACGGATAATAATTTCCCCTCCCTCCCTGATGCACTGCGACAATTGCATGAGCCAGCGGTAACGGATCAAACTGACTCGTCACAGAATTTTGATCAAGTTTGTAAAACCCGGCTGGCATTTGAAGAAATGCTCGCCCATCATCTGGCGGCCTATCGTGCCCGACTCAAACGATCCAGTCAGGTCAGTGTGGCCGTGCCTGACTCTAAAAAACTATGGCCAATACTGGAGAACAGTCTCGATTTCGCACTCACTGGTGCCCAGCAAAATGCCATCAGGGAAATCAGCACAGATTTATCTAACCCGATACCCACTCAAAGGCTGGTTCAAGGTGATGTCGGCTCAGGCAAAACCCTGGTAGCTGCCGCCGCCTGCCTGCAGGTTATTGAAGCCGGCTATCAGGTGGCGTTAATGGCTCCTACAGAGATTCTGGCTGAACAACATGCGCGAAATTTTTGCGCGTGGTTTGAACCACTGGGAATCCGCGTTGCGGTGCTGCTAGGTAGACAGAAGGTGGCGCATAAACGCGAAGTATTGGAAAATCTTGCGAGTGGTGAGATTGCGATAGCCGTGGGTACTCATGCCTTATTTCAGGATGAAGTTCAGTACGCAAAGCTCGCTTTAGTGATTGTCGATGAACAGCATCGGTTTGGTGTGGTGCAGCGTTATCGGTTCCGTGAAAAGGGCCGTAACCTGAAAGTTATGCCCCATCAGATCACAATGACAGCCACGCCTATTCCCCGATCTCTGGCGATGTCACTCTATGCCGATATGGATGTCACCACCATCGACGAATTACCGCCTGGCAGGCAGCCGGTAGAGACTCTGGTGTTACCAAATAGTCGTCGTGATGAGGTTTTGCAGCGTATCGAATCTGCCTGCAGACGGGGTGAGCAGGCTTACTGGGTGTGTCCTTTAATTGAGGAATCTGATGCACTAGAAGCCCAGGCAGCAATAGACACTGCTAATTATCTCACAACATCGATGCCGGATATTTCTATAGCTCTGGTACATGGCCGGTTACACAGCCGTGATAAGGATGCCGTTATGCAACGTTTCAGAAACGGTGAAATTCAGCTGTTGGTAGCAACTACGGTGATTGAAGTAGGGGTGGATGTTCCCAATGCTGGACTGATGGTGATTGAGAATTCTGAAAGAATGGGTTTGTCCCAATTGCATCAGCTGCGTGGTCGGGTAGGGCGGGGTACGCGCCAGAGTTATTGCGTGTTGCTATATCAGTCGCCACTAGGTTTCATCGCCAAACAAAGATTAACGACCATGCGTAAAACCAATGACGGTTTTGAGATTGCTGCTAAGGACCTGGAAATCCGGGGCCCTGGAGAGCTGTTAGGTACCCGCCAGACCGGCATGCAGAAAATGGCTGTGGCGGATTTGATGCGAGATAAGGATCTGCTACCGATGGTTCGACGTATTGCGGAAGAGTTGTTGCATGAAGATGATGAAACGGTTGATAGGTTGATGGCGCGGTGGATCAAGCAGAAATCTGAGTATTCAAATGTGTGATGATTAGATTTGAAGTGAGCAATAAAAATACTACGCTCTAGCAAAAATCAGAATCTAATCCGACCTATTTCCGATACGGGACTTGATCGCATCGGACCGCGATTTTGAACGATAGATAGCACATTAGAGACAGTCGACTAAACCTCAATCTGTCTCTAGTTTGCCCAGACCGTGTAAAAACTTAAAATTAGATTAGCCGGTGGTAGAAAGTGTTTCTTGTTCATCGAAATCAATGCACTAGTGGCGTGATGATTATACGTTTCAATAGAATTGACAGCACTTGTGTAACGCTGTCCCAAAATGAAAATTTGAAACTGCGTTTTTACACATAGATGGTCGCTCCCGTTTTGCCAAGCCTTCAATTAATGATGTTAAACAGATTAAGATTGCAGCCATAGATCCGGACTATTTATCAAGGCTATAACCTTGTGTCCCTGATGGAATATGCTGGCAGATACCTGATCAGGC
>JBLHGU010000056.1:0-26729 GCA_047615875.1 Parasphingorhabdus sp. | reverse complement strand
ACATGTTTAGGGTTTCGAGAACCACGCCTTGCCCGGCAAAAGCCGCATCTCCATGAATCAGTATTGGAATGATTTGATTTCTTTCAGTATCTTTACGTCGTTCCTGGCGTGCTCGTACAGAGCCTTCCACCACCGGATTGATGATCTCCAAATGGGATGGATTAAATGAAAGTGCCAGATGCACTGGGCCACCTGGGGTCATGATATCCGAAGAAAAACCCTGATGATATTTGACATCGCCAGAATCTGTATCGGTGTACTCCTCCGTAGTTTTGCCTTCAAACTCGTCAAACAATTCCGCCGGTGACTTACCAAGAATATTTACCAACACATTCAAGCGACCGCGATGGGCCATGCCGATAACCATTTCCTTGGCGCCATTGGCCCCCGAGCGCTGAATAAGCTCCGAAAGCATGGGTATTAAAGACTCACCGCCTTCAAGGGAGAATCGTTTTTGTCCTACATATTTCGTATGCAGGTATTTCTCGATTCCTTCAGCTGCAGTGACCCGTTCAAGAATTTGTTTCTGTAAATCAGCAGACTCGATCGGTCGTGCCGGACGCTTTTCAACGTGGCCCTGAATCCATCGTTTCTCCGGTGTATCAGTGATATACATATATTCAATGCCAACCGGTCCACAGTAGATATCCACACAGGTCTTAATAATTTCTTTCAGCGGCAATCGATCTGCGGCCGCCAGTGAACCGGTATCAAATACTGTATCTAGATCTTCCTTGCCTAAACCATTAGCTTCCAGGGTGATATCGAAAAGAGTTTCCTGTTCCATCATGCCAAGCGGATCAGTTGCAGCAACTTGGTGACCACGGGTTCGATAGGCATTAATTAGTCTTAGCACACCAGACTGCTTCTTCGCATTACCAGCAGCCCATTGTTCTGACCCATAAACTGACGGACTTTGGGAATTGTTCGGTGGTTCAGCTTGATCCAGACTCTGAAATGTTTCTCGCCAATTTGGCTCGACACTATTCGGGTCGTTCAGAAAGTCCTGATAAAGGGATTCTAGGTAGGGGAAATTACCACCAGACAGGTGAGAGAGTGCCGCTGGTGACAACGGTTCAGGATCGGATTTGCTCATTGGATACCCTGGGATTAGCCATGTTCCGAATTGGATGCGATGAAAAAGAAAAATTTATCAATTTCATTAGATTTGATTATAGTAAAAACTCATGCTCACCGTAAGACGATATATTGGTTCGAATTATCAATTTTTGAATCTCTTGATTTAAATTAGTTAATTACTTAGTGAATTGATCGTATTTATCATTCTATAGGTGGATTAGTGACTACCTGTGTGGCCAAATCCACCCTCGCTGCGCTCGCTTGTGGAGAACTCGTCAACCAACTCGAAATCTGCCTGTATTACGGGAATTATTACCATTTGGGCGATACGCTCTCCTGGCTCGATGGAAAATGATTTGTCAGAACGATTCCAGCAGGACACAAAAACCTGCCCCTGATAATCAGAATCAATGAGCCCAACAAGATTTCCGAGTACCACCCCATGTTTGTGCCCTAAACCAGATCGGGGTAGTAAAACAGCTGCTAGTGAGGGGTCCTCAATATGAATTGAGATACCCGTAGGAATGAGTTGGGTTTGGCCGGGTTGTAGATCCAGAGTGGCATCGATGCAGGCGCGCAAATCCAGTCCAGCAGATCCTTCGGTTGCGTAGTGCGGCAGACCGTATTCATCATGGATGCGATTATCTAGTACTTTAACCTGAATTTTTTTTCTCATATTCCTGTGCGATTAGTTTAACCAGCTGTCTGGCGATTGATGTTTTGGAATCCGGTCCTAGTTGTTGACGAAGATCATTGCCAAGTACCAGTAGGGCATTGTCGTCTGACATAAAACCACCTGACGAGGAGCCAACCAGATTAGCCGCAATCATGTCGAGTTTCTTTTTCTTTAGTTTGCCAAGTGCATAGCTCTCTACATTCTGGGTCTCCGCGGCGAAGCCTACGCAGAAGGGTGCTGTATTTGATTCGGCCACGGTGGCAAGAATGTCAGGGTTGCGTACCAGTTCCAGGGTCATGTGGTCCGCTTGTTTCTTTAATTTTTGTTTTTGCTGATTCACTGGCCGGTAATCAGCAACGGCTGCGACACCGACAAAAATGTCTTGCTCTGTAATCGACTCGAGCACAGCGTCCAGCATTTCAGTTGCTGAAGATACTCTAATGACTTCTACACCATCGGGTGAAGGTAACTGACATGGACCACTAACTAATGTGACTTGTGCCCCTGATTCAATAAACGCTGATGCCAGTGCAAAACCCATTTTGCCAGAGCTGTGATTGGTTATGCCTCTAACTGGGTCAAGTGCCTCCCAGGTTGGGCCTGCGGTAAGCAGAACCTTCTTCCTGGAAAGTGCAGTAATTTTCTGAATTGAAGCTGTGATTATTGTGGCAAGAATTTCCGCTGGCTCTGACATTCGACCCGTTCCTGACTCACCACAAGCTTGATCACCCTGGTTTGGGCCAATCAATCGCGCCCCATCTAAAACCAGCTGTTCAAAGTTTCGAATGGTGGCGGCCTTGGACCACATAACATGATTCATCGCCGGAGCCAGCCACAATTGTGCTTTGCTGGCCAACACCAGGGTAGTTAGTAGGTCGTCAGCGATACCATTAGCTATTCTTGCAGCAAGATTCGCTGTGGTTGGGGCTATTATTATGTCGTCTGCCCAACGTGCCAGTTCAATATGATCCATGCCATTTTCGGCGTCACTGTCTAATAGTGTGGTGCGGACCGCCTGGCCACTGACTGCCTGCATGGTGAGGGGTGTTATAAATTCACAGGAATTCTGTGTCATAACTACCTTGATTTGTGCGCCAGCATCTTTCAATCTACGCACAAGTTCGGCGCATTTATAAGCAGCAATTCCTCCGCCGATACCGACCAGGATATTTTTGCCTGCTAGTGGATTCATGAGTGGGAGCAACCCGGGGCTATAGGTGCTTTAAGTGTAACCTTTTGCCGGACTATTTAAAACGAACAAACACATAGGGATTTGAATAATGAGTATCAAAGATTGGCCTGAATCAGAGCGACCAAGAGAAAAATTTCTAAAGCAGGGCCCGCAGGCACTTTCTGATGCCGAACTGATCTGTTTGTTTCTGCGTACTGGCACCAGTAGAAATACAGCGATGGATGTAGCCAGAACCTTGTTAAAGCAGTTTGGCGGTTTACGAAAACTGTTGTCGGCTTCTGCGGAAGAACTTACCCGGACCCATGGCGTTGGCACTGCCAAATACGTCCAGCTCATTGCTGCTCGTGAGCTAGGGGCCCGCTATTTGGCGGAACAATTAAAAGAGCGAACCAGCTTAGAGTCGCCACAAGATGCATCCGATTATTTAACATTGCGCATGAGAGATCTTCCCCACGAAGTATTCGCTGCGGTTTTTCTGGATAATCGACACCGTGTACTGCATTTTGAGGAACTATTTAGTGGCACTATCAATGGTGCGTCTGTGCATCCCCGGGAGGTGGTGAAACGAGCATTGTCTCTTAACGCTGCCGCAATGATCGTTGCCCATAATCATCCTTCTGGCATTAGCGAGCCTAGTCAGGCGGACATTTCAATAACTGGGCGTTTGAGAGATGCACTTGCGCTGGTTGAGGTAAGACTGCTTGATCATCTGATTGTCGGCGAGGGTGGTTGTGTTTCACTGAGTGAACGGGGAGTTATATAATTCAGTTAAGAATTTGAAAGCGGTGAAATTACTGAATTAGGCTACAATTGCCTCTGGAAAGAGAGCTCCAGCGGTTTATGAATATAAATAGATGCAATTAGGGTGTTCAAATCAGGTAATTTCTGGTATAAATCGCCGCCTTTTTAGAGTTTTACCATCAATTGGAACCCCAGTCATGCCTCGAGTTTGCCAGGTAACCGGAAAACGCACCACATCCGGAAACAATGTTTCCCATGCGCACAACAAAACCAAGCGCCGTTTTATACCTAATTTGCATAGTCGCAGATTCTGGGTGGAAAGCGAAAATCGCTGGGTTCGTTTGCGCGTATCTTGTAAAGGATTACGAACAATTGACAAAAACGGCATTGATGCTGTGTTGTCTGATTTGCGCGCCCAGGGCGTCAAAGTTTAGGAGATAATTATGCGAGATAAAATTCGAATGGTGTCTAGCGCCGGCACCGGTCATTTTTACACCACGACCAAAAACAAGCGCACCATGACCGAAAAACTGGAAATGAAAAAATTTGATCCAGTCGTTCGTCAGCATGTTATGTACAAGGAAGCCAAAATCAAGTGAGTAGAATCAAGTAGTTCACTTGACTGGATGAGTTGCATAAAAAAAGCGGGTTAACTACCCGCTTTTTTTATGGCTGATCGTTGTGAAAAGCTAGTCTATTGGGCTGGAATAGCGACCTTAAATAAGTCCAGACTATTACCGTGCTTTTTATCCTGCGCCTGAATAAATACGTGATTGGTGCCAGCGGGGATAGTCACTCTGGTCAGGCTGCGAGTAAAGGGTTGTTCATCTACATGGGGATGATGCAGTATGCGCTCACCGAGCACTTCGCCATCGGATAATAGAACTCGCCAGGCATCTGCATAGTGCTCCCAGCCAGTGTCGGGATGACTTAGAGAAACGTCGAATCTACAGGTATTTCCTTCGCACTCGACATTTACCACAGTAACTTTGGCTTCAGTGGCAAGGGCAGAGAAACAGGAAAACAGACAGCCGAGAAACAGAAAACTGCCCGCTCGGCGAACCCGAGGGAGATTATCTGGCGCGGTAGGTAATACGGCCTTTTGATAGATCATATGGTGTCAGCTGAACAGTGACACGGTCGCCACGCAATATTCGGATGTAGTTCTTGCGCATTTTGCCTGAAATATGCGCCGTAACTACGTGGCCATTATCCAATTCTACGCGAAACTGGGTATTCGGAAGGTTTTCCTGAACGGTACCTTCCATTTCAATATGTTCTTCTTTTGCCACAATAAGCCGGGGGTCGATTAAAGAGCCGGGAGTATATTCCTTTTAACCAGTAGTTTCTACCTGCCCGACGCTATCTAATTGCATGGGATTTGATACTATTTATAGCACTTTCAGTTAATTCGCTGACATCAACGCCCCAATATTTCATGAATGACGCACAGCCACTAAAATCCATCCGAGTAATTGATTTCACGACTCTTTTACCTGGCCCTCTGGCAACTCTTTTTCTGGCCAGAGCGGGTGCCGAGGTAATTAAGGTCGAGCCACCGACCGGTGATCCAATGCGTAGTCTGCTAAAAGATGATGGAGTTACCTTTGAGTTGCTAAATCAGGGCAAGAAAAGTATCAGTGTTGATCTTAAGGATGAAGGGAATCAGAGGCGTATTCAGCAACTATGCAGGAGCGCCGATGTTGTTATTGAACAATTTCGGCCTGGTGTTATGGGTCGATTGAACCTCGACTATGAAATGCTAAAGGTACAGAACCCAGACCTGGTATACGCAGCACTAACTGGTTATGGCCAAACTGGAGAGCTGGCGTCGGTAGCGGGGCATGACATTAACTACATAGCTGAAAGTGGTCTATTCGACTTGTTGAGAAACCAACACCGCGAACCTGTTCCCCCTCCCATTCTGTTGGCTGACATTGTTGGAGGTGCCTGGCCGGCCTGTTTAAATATTCTGCTGGCACTGGTAAAACGAAGTGTTAGCGGCAGTGGTTCTTATGTTGATATCTCTATGATTCGTGGTTTGCAGTCACTGGCATTCTGGGCCGTTCCTCAGGCGAAGGATAGGGTTCAGCCACCGCAACGACATCCAGAACTTGGGGGTGGGTTAGCCCGCTATCAGATATATCGTTGTGCAGACGATCGCTGGCTCGCATTAGGCGCACTTGAAGAAAAATTCTGGCAACGCTTTTGTGAACTTGCACAAGTGCCCGGGGAATTTCGTCGTAACGAAAGATCTCAGGATGAAGTAAAAGTCGCCGTTAGTCAGATTATATCTTCGAAGTCATTGTGCCATTGGCAGGATATTTTTGCAGATGAAGATGTCTGCTGTAACCAGGTAAGAAGCCTGGTGGATGTGCTTGCAGATTTAGTCGCATCATCCGTTGAATCAGGGCAAGATACCTTCCCTCTACCATTGCCAATCGCTCCACAGATGGAATCTGATGCAGTGACTTTAATCTCCACCGAGTTAGGGCACTATAATGCGGAGTTTGATTTGCCAGATTTAAGCTAGCAATTCAAAAATTTGTGAATAAGAACGGTTCGATTTCAGTCAGGTCGAAACAAAAATCTATTTACCCGCTGCAATTAGTCCATCTGAGATACCGGCAGATTGCATGCCGTCGAATAGTCTTTGCAAGTCGACCTCGTGACGAAATGGCCTGGTGTGGATCAGGTAACGTTGATCTGATGTGTTGAAGCTGGCACGGAATCGATCAGCAGTTGCGTTAGCCATTTTAGATTCCCCCGTCGCTGCATAACAAGCCGCGAGCCAGGCAAATTCCCACGAGAGTGGTTGATTAATCCCACTAAGTAAAGCGATCGCCTCTTCATGTCGGTCCAGGTGGAAAAGAGTGTGCCCAAGAAAGCCGCGGTTTCGATCAGGATGAAGTGGATCGAGATCTATCGAATGTCGAAAAAGAGTTTCAGCTTCCTCAAAATCACCATTATAAAACTTACCCAATCCACACCGCGAGACTACATAGGTATCGTAGGGAGTTAATTCCATTGCGCGTTTGAAACTGAGCTCGGCATCTAGGTGACGCTTTTTATATAGCGCAACCACGCCCCAAACAGTCTGAGCCCATGCATCATGGGGCGCTATCCCTATGGCAATTCGGGAATGCTGATCAGCGATATCCAGTAACTTGGAATCCCCACTGTCTAGGAACCATTCTCGAACATGGGTAATTGCCAGAGCGGCAGCTGCTCGACCGAAGTCAGGGTCCTTGCGGAGTGCTCGTTCGAAATGCCCACGGGCATCGAGAAAACTGTCTGCATCCTGGCGATGATGTAATTCCAGCCCTTGTAAAAAGTGATCCATTGCACTTTGATTACTTGAATGACTTGCCTGGGCTGCGCTTACCATCTGGCGTTCAACGCTGGTACCAATTGCCGCACATAAACGAGATAGCAGATTTTCTAGCAGGAGACCCGTATCCCCACTTTGGGAATCGAACCGTTCAGTCCACAATGCAGTAGAATTATTTGACTGATGAAGCCAGGTTGCCACTCTAAATCCACCAGACGCCACCCGTCGGATCGAACCGGAGGCAATTATGTCGGCAACCAGCTTATCGGCAGCGTCCACAGGTGAAAGATTGCGCAGAGTATGGGAAAAGCTTGATGCCTGATCTACTAACCTAAATAAAGGGCTGGAAGAGAGTTCCATCGTGATTGAGGCCGAAAGTCTGTGTCCGGTTTTACTGAGATCTTCATCATCCTCGTCTACACAACGGAAGGGCAGAACTGCCAGTAGCCGTGGTTGGATCTTGTTGTTATTGCCATCGCTGGTTTGAATAGTGTGCCCAGTAGCGATTAAAGGGCTACGCCCACTATCTCGATTCACTCGGTTACGGGCATTTTCAATTGCGATGGATGCCTGATCGGCAAACAACTGCGCATGCTCCAGAGAACGCTCATTAAAAGGATGTACGCGAGTTCGGTAAACTGTAAATGCGCCAATTAACTGATCGCCGGACATCATGGGTATAGCTGCAAATGAACGGGCTTTGCCGAGATCTGCAGTGGCCATTCTCAGTGGCGCCTGTTCTTGATAAATGTCTTCACCTCGAACATCTGTAATGTTGACTGCGGACAACGTAGTTGCAACTCGACCCAGACCCGTTTCAGATTGCACGGTAAATAAATCTTGCTCGTCCAGCCACCGTTCGAATTCCGCTGAGATATTACGAGAACGCATGGCTCGAAAACTTAGGTCACCGTGATATTCGAACAGTATGCCGAATTCGGCGTCGCAAATTTCCAGCGCATGATCAAGCACCTTATCAATAACTGTGTCGAGATGATCGCCCTGGTGGCTAATAATTCTTAGCACGTTTGCCAATATCTTTTCTCGGCGAAAAGCCTCGTCAAGCTCCAGAGCAAGCTCCGATATTAAAGCTGAATTGTCGAGGTTTCTGGATGACTCAGGTTCTGCAGTGTTGGTCAGGCGATGGACTAACTCGATCTTTGACGTCACTCCAAGCTTGCTATAAACGGTTCGCAGGTGTGTTCGAACGGTTGTTGGGGATATGCTGAGTGATCTCGCAATCTCCTTATAGCTCTGTCCCTTTGCATAGGCCGCAGCTACCTCAAGCTCCCGATTGCTCAGAGATTCTTTTGCATGGGACAAAACTGACACTCCTTCCTCCTACAAATGTGGTAATCAATCCATACTACATCAAGTGGTACATCTGAACTATAGCCTTCAACCAATGACGAGAGCATGCTGTTAACCACATTGATAGGCCACCAATTTAGGGTGTCTTACCCGAAATGTATAACTACTGA
Source organism: Parasphingorhabdus sp. (assembly GCA_047615875.1). GTDB lineage: Bacteria > Pseudomonadota > Gammaproteobacteria > Arenicellales > CAJQKF01 > JBLHGU01. The sequence continues at coordinate 18,228 of JBLHGU010000056.1, read as the reverse complement.
ATGACCATTGGAGAAATCACCATGAGCATGAATGACATTGCGAGAAAATTTTTTGAAGACTGTGAAACTGGTAAAGGCTGGGCATCTTGTGTCCAATACTGTGCACAAGATGCGACATTCTCCTGCCAATCCGAAGCCCTGGCTGAAACACACACACTTGAGGATTATACCAACTGGATGCAGGGACTTTTAACCCCGATTCCAGACGGGCGATATGAGCTGAAAGGCTTTGCTACAGACGCCGACCGCGAGGTGGTACTTGCCTTCGCAGTCTTTCATGGCACGCATACTGCCGATGGTGGTCCAATAGAACCGACCGGCAACAGCGTATCTGCGGATTACGTCTATGCCATGGAGTTCGCGGGTGAGAAAATTACTCATATGACCAAGATCTGGAATGACTCACACTCTCTCAAAGCACTCGGCTGGGCCTGACTCAATTTTTGTGGCCAGCAAACAGGAATCCAATATGACCATGTTACGTAAGACGATAATTTCGCGTGAAGTTACCACGTCCGATTCGTTCGGCGAGGCCTGCGACCCGGTGTGTCGGGTCGCTGTATTGGCGGTATTTCTTAATCCATTGGCCGGACGATTCGAGGCTGACTTAACGCCACTGTTTGAGATTGGTGCAGAGCTGGGAGAACAGTTGGCCAAACAGGCAGTGGCGCAACTTAATGGACCGCCCATTGCATACGGCAAGGCCGCAATAGTTGGAGTGGCTGGGGACATGGAGCACGGCGGCGCAGTTATCCATCCAAGACTTGGTGCACCAATGCGCGCAGCTGCAGATGGCGGGCTGTCGGTTATCCCGTCGAATGTGAAAATCGGTTCTGCTGGGGCATCTATCGATATGCCACTTGGTCATAAAGATAATCCCTGGTCGTTTGATCACTTCGACACAATGACACTCTGTGTGCCAGACGGCCCTCGTCCTGAAGAAATCGTCATGTGTCTCGCCTACGCCGATGGAGGCCGTCCAATTCCTCGATGTGGAAGAGGACCAGTTCAGACTTGAGTCGCCTTAGTGTCTACGTGGATTAATGTTGTAGTGACTATTCGAAAACTAACTTGTTAAAGGCTGTGCATTTGAACATATTTTCTGGTAAATCTGGTCCCAGCCGCTGGACCGTGCTTTGGGTGATTTTTATCGCTCGCACTTCTATGGGCTACCAGTTTCAGTCAATTGGTTCAGTCGGACCGGTGTTGATTGAGCATCTGATTATAGATTTTACAATGCTCGGCACTTTAATCGGACTGTATAAGTTTCCAGGCCTGTTTCTGGCTTATCCAGGTGGCTTACTTGGGCAGCGCTTTGGTTTAAAATCTGTTGCGGCGTTTGGTCTACTTCTGATGGCAGCCGGGGGGCTTGTCAGTGCCTATGCGGATACCTACTTTCTAATCTCCTCAGGGCGTTTGATCTCAGGTACGGGCGCGGTGTTGTTTAATGTACTGTCGGCGGCACTCGTTGCTAATTGGTTTGAGAAAAAGGAACTCACCCTGGCTATGGCCATTCACGTTAATAGTTGGCCGTTAGGAATTGCACTGGGGCTCGCAACCCATGCGGTAATATTTGAAGCATCATCCCTCGGCATGATGATGTTCCTGTCTGCGTTATTTTGCGCTGTGGGTTGGTTACTGCTTATTATCGTCGATGCAGAGCCGCGAGCAATGCGGCAATCAGGCCCAGCAGTCAGGGCGGGAATACTCCATGCTCTGGATGGACGCGCATTCTTACTGGTATCTCTAGCAGCGATGGTCTGGTTATTCTTTAACGCCGGGTTAATTCTTGTAGTGGGTTTTGCTCCTGCCTATCTTGTCGCACAGGGCCTGTCGGTAAGTGAATCGGGTCTAATATCAAGTGTTGGCACCTGGTTGGGAATTGTAACCATCCCGCTTGCTGGCTACGCAGTGCAACGCTTTGGTTATGCAAATCAGACGATGATCATATTCTTAATTGGCGGCGGCTGTATCGCCATGTTGATTCCCTGGATAGACGCATGGTTCATTATGTTTACGCTGTTCGGTATCATCGCCTGGACACCTGCAGGGCCCATAGTGGCACTTCCTGTTGCTCACCTAAGTGCACAGAATCGTGGTGTTGGAATGGGAATCTTCTTTAGCTATTACTACTTGGGAATCGGCTTGTTCCCGATACTTGCCGGCTGGATTCGAGACGTGACAGGCTCCCCAGGCGCACCGATTATATTTGCCGGAACGCTATTTATTGCTGCCGTGGTATTTCTGGGTTTATTACGACTTATGGAAGGTAGATTGGCTCCTGCTAATAAATAATATCAGCATCTTCCGAATCCTTTAGCTTTTTGAAAATCAGTATTTTCGAACTGATCATTGCGGCACCAGGGTATTGGCAACTCAATTTTTACCGACAACACCGGGCAAGGGTGGGAAACAGAAAGAAGGCGTTTATACTTTCTATAAACGCCACTCTATCGATTTCATCTTGTAAGTTCTCGTGACCTACTTTTTTTAGCACAAAAACCTCGATCAAGACAACCCGGGCAATTAGTACGTAACTTGTCCAGAGAAAAATTCAGATCTATACCGCCACAATAGGCTTTTAGGTGTTATCTGTAGAAGCTGCCATTTTCCAGAGTGGTAGGTTCTCGCTCTCTCCTTTGATATCCCACAACGCGATATCAATCTCCGATATAGCAAAGCTTGCGATTCCTCCTCTGTTGATATAATGCATAGGCCAATACATATTACTTTACAGCCCGGTGATATCGGATGCATCTTTACCCAACAGGAATGGTTTGATTAAAGTTGTTTCATATCAATCCTAAATGAGCTCTGAGACGTTGTCGGGTCGACAGAGCTGGTTCATCAAGATGAACAGCTAGCCCATCAGCGCATCCAAGATGCATTCCGTCGTTTCGGTGACGTCATCACCAAATACCATGGTCATGTCCATGAATTACGTGGTGATGCCCTTTTGGCAGGGTTCGAACGTGCATCGGATGCGGTAGCTGCTGCTTTAGCCTTTCAAGCAGCACAAACTGATCACAACACCCAACTTAATGACAATATTCAACCCTCAGTCAGAGTGGGTATAGCCATGGGTGAAGTCATCATTGCTGATGACACCATTACTGGCACAGGTGTAGTGTTAGCGCAGCGTTTAGAACAACTGTCGAAACTTGGAGGTGTGGTGATTCAGGGTGCCGCCCAGGAAACCATTCCAGGTCGGTTTCCATTCGAGTACGAGGATTTGGGCGAATGTGAAGTCAGGGGTTTTGAAAAACCCGTAAGAGCCTATTCAGTAGGCCTGAAAAGTGCAACGGGTAACCACCCGAGACAAATACGGGATAACACCGTTACATGTTGTCGCAAAAACGGGTCGAATTGCTATGGCCGAAATACTGATTACCGGGGGTGCGAATATCAACGCGAAGGACAACAACTCAGGATTCACACCATTGGACTATGCACAAGACGGTGACGAAGGGATGATCGAGGCACTCGAACGTCACGGTGATAGGTGTACTATTTGCTAGAAGTTGGCTAAGTTTTAACGGCCAGGTTTCAAAAATTGCTGAAAGGCAGCAATGTATACATAAAAAGCAGATGTCAAACGAAACACTGAATTACATGCAAAAATCTACACGTTATGCCCCATAAGTTGACAGCCCTTTTGTACTCGAGTTTCGTAAGTCTGAAGTGATTGATTGCATTTTTTCTGCCTCATCGTCGCTAAATCTTTTGATTTTGTCACGCGTGATATATCAACATAGCCTAAAGCAGTAATCTGCCCGATGTCTCTCTCAGAGAACTGCGATATAGAACTAACTTGATCCAAATCAAGAAGTATTTTAGCCTGCTTGATAAAATGAAAGTGCTTAGAATAATGTAGGGGTATTTGATTATGTTTAAAAATATTGTTGTTGGTATCGATGGATCAGAGCCATCTACTGTTGCACTTCGTCATGCCTGCGATATTGCTCAAAAATACGATTCGGAAATCCATCTGGTACACACACCGCATCCCCAAACGGTCGCGTTTGCTTTGGGTGCTGTCACGGGCTATCACGCTGCAACGACTATGCCTTCTTCCGAAGATGTTGAAAAAGCCTGCGAGGAAATTATGGACACTGCCAGAGCCATAGCAAGAGAATATGATCAGGAAATAACCAAAACTTACACGGAGCGTGGAGACACTGTGGATTGCATTATGGCTTGTGCGGATAATTGTAGAGCCGACTTGATTGTGACTGGGCGCCGTGGCCTAGGTAACGTTGGTTCTCTCGTTCTGGGGAGCACGACTCAAAAGATAAATCATATGGCAAAGTGTGCTTGTTTGTCAGTAGGGTGACCTACGCAAATATGGCTTGCTTGAAAATTAACTCAAGCGATTAACGGTTTAGGAGTTGCCAATTGCATCTAGACTACGAACTCACCTTTGGTTGCTTCAATAACGTTTATAAGTGTCTGTATCCACGGTATAGGAGGGTAGGTTTCGATTCTTAATTTGGATGAGTATTTTATTCCTGTTAGTTGTTTGATCTCTGCACCCAACTAGCTACCTATATAAAAGATTGTGTCGATAAGTTGAGATTCCATTCCCGTAGAAAGCGATTATTGCAAAAAGCAAGAGTTTTGTAATCGTCAGATTTTGTGCTTCTTGACTTACTGACTGTCGGCTTTGAGTATACAAGAGGCAAAGAGCAAACGAAACCTTCGATCAAAACCGGGGAGTCAGGTTTAATCTGTCGGCTATGCCCGTAGTTTGCCCTCTACGGTAAGTCGCTAATTTTTGGTGCTCCTTTCAATTCCCTCAAGGCTGCCATTCAAATTTCATTGCCAGTATTCGGTTAGCGAAATAATTGATGTGTATTTTAAGTTATTACCTTTTGATATAGCCTCATCCAGTTCGCACTCTAACCTCGCATGCAATTGCCAAACCACATTAGCCGAAGTCACCTTTGCGAAGCACAAAAAGCCGACACAGAAAGAGAAGTTTCTTGCCCAGATGAATGATGTCATTCCCTGGAATGAGTTGAGCAAGGTGATTAAGCCTCACTAGCCGACGCCGAAAAGCAGTCGCCGCCGGCCTATAGACATTGAACGTATGTTATGCATTTACGAAAGTCAGGTATCGAGGATTGGATAAGAATGCAATCTGGGTGTTTATGTAGTGTGCGTTAATCAATTGGGAAATGTCGAAAAACCATTTAGCGAGATCGTTTTTTGAATGCAAATAGGAAAACTAAGATATCTACAACTCAAAATCATGAAAAATTTTAATTAATCAGACAATCCTTAGTTTAAATCTTTTCGTGATGCGGTACAGATGAAAGAAAATGCATTGATTCGAGCCGCCAGAAATCGACCCATTAACAAAACCTATCGCCGTGAATCACCCATGGCACTTTTGATTGGCAAGAATGCGATAGAAAGTGCCCCTGGAAATCAAAATGCCATTCTCAACATATTATTCACTAACTTGGCTATTCAAAGTACAGATCAAGCTATAGAAAAAGCTCGTTGACATTCAATACGTTGGAATATTGAGTTATTCTATAAAATACTCAAATCAGGATGCGGTGCCGAGGACGCTCAACTATGTCACGCTGAGAGCTTGAATAAGTATATTGTGCTGAAGAGCATTATTGCGTGGGGACTGTTTTGGTTTTTACGAATGCATGAAAACAACAAAAGAAGAGAGCTACCTATTGGTATTATCTAAAAACGAGTGAAAAATATTGTATCGAAAATCAAATTAGGTGAAAATTTTGCTAATTCCCCGCCAACAGTGAACGACGTATTTATTTGGGTAGCGAAGCTTGGGAATACATTGGGCGCGCATCCGACCCACTTCCGGGCATGATAAGTTTGTGACGCGGTTGGCAAAGACTGATGGATGTGATGGACGACTTTAGTGATGTTTGTGGGTAAAGCTAAGTGATTACTCGGCGCTTACATTAAAGCCTATCGGTGATGAAAGTATTGCCATACACTAGCAAACAAAGGTCATCAATTTAACAATGATGAGACCATATTCAACGGGGAATATTTAATGCTAATGAGGCCCATCATGTTCACGCTTTCCATTTTGTTCTCACTGCCAGTTCTAGCAGAGAGCAAATGCGAATACACCAGGCTTAAAGAGTTTGGGGCAGATAAAGAGATTTTTTACGAGGGGTCATGCAGTCTGAACGAAGTTTCAGATACCGATGTCTACACATTCGATTTAGTCGTTGGAAAAAAGAAAATACGAGTGACTCATGCAAAACACCAGGGCATCTGGGCGCATGCCACACTCAATTGAAAACCCGCGATTCAATATGAGATTAATCGATGTAAGCGGACTTACGCAAGTCTGGACTTGCTGGAGTTTTTACTAATTAACTATCAATGTAAGTGATTCGAATTAAAACGCTAACTTTGTTGGCATCGGACGAATAGTAATTGCCTGTAAATTTCGACAATGTTGCTCACTTGGCCTGATCCGGACCGGTGAGCCTTAGAGTGTCGTTCAGTGTCAGAAAAACCTTGGCGTTCAGCGTGGCAAACAAACGCCTGGTAACGATGAACCGGGAGTAATCATCCAGCACTGTAGACATATAATACCAAACCGCCCGCTTAATAGCGCTTCAGTCAACCATAGAACCATAGAACCTGGATTTTCGAATAGCCAACCGGAACAGCGTCTGTTGGACTGACAGGCTAGATTACTCGACCAGGCAGATCATTGGCTCCTGGACATACCGGCAACGCCGATACAGGGTTTTCACTCCGCAGCGAAAGAAAAATCTTCCCTCGATTCCCATATCTTCATGATTCCCACGCATTTCCCGGCATCGTCAAGCACCGAGAACACGAAACCCCGGTCGGTGTTGAGTTCCAGGTTGTCGCCGGCGACTAGAGTCATAATAGGTACCGGCTCCTCGTCGAAATTCACATCGGCTCCAGTTTGACTAATCCAGAAAATATGCAAATCCGCTGAGCCCGTGTTGGTCAGACTGACCTCCGCCTCGCGTCCCTTAGGGGTGGACACGATCACACCATGTTTCTCACAGCCGTTGGCAATCTGGGCGGCGCTCAAGTTGGGCGGCGGCGGTGCCTCGGGGTCGGGTGGCGGTGATGCCTCAGGATCGGGTGCCATCGCATCCAGCGCCACCAGGCGGTTGTCGAGACAATCGTAGAATGCCTCTACATTATCGTAACTCAGCGACCCCATGTCCTCGCTTGCGTCCTCGCATGCGTACCAGTCGGCATCCGGGACCTTGCTGTAGTCTTTTTCAGTACGTGGATCGGTGGGGACGTCTCCCAGCTCCTCGACATCCACGAGATCAATGACAAACTCCTGTACAGTGCTCGAGCGATCCTCGCTGATCGCTCTGACCCGGACCACGGGACTCGGGTCGATCTCGTAGTCCAGTTGGTCGTAAAGCCCCACGCTAACCCGTCCACTGATACCGTCAATCGTGAACGGGCCATCAAATAGGCTGGCGCCAGCATCGTCTACTATCTCGTAGTAGACGACATTGTATGACCCATCAGCATCGGTGGCACTGGCCTGCAGGCCCGTCTCGGTACCTGCTGCAGAGTCTTCATCGACCGTGTTGGGGCGATCGTCGATATCAGAGACGAGACCCACATCGAACTCATCGACATCACTTACAGCGATAAAGGATTCCATCGTCCACGGACTTGTAGATCCGTCGCTGCTGATCGCGGTGTATTCGATGCTATGGATCGTTAGTGTTTCAAAATCGAGCCCATCACGAGCCAACGTGACCACCCCGCTGACACTGTCGATTTCGAACAAGCCGCCAGCATCGTCGGTCAGGTTATAGCTCACCGTATCGTCGATGTCCTCATCGTGGGCGAAGGCAGTGACACCCACCGGAGTGCCTATGGCGGCGTCCTCGTCGATCTCGTCCGGGCTTTCGTCACCATCGATAACGCCATCCACCTCGAACTCGTTGACGTTGTTGACTTCGATTGTGAACACCCGTGTCTCGCTCGATGACTCGTCACTACTGGTTGCATACGCTGTGATGCTCTGACTCGATGATTGCTCCCTGTCCAGCACCCCGACCAGCCTCACCACGCCGGCGTCGTCAACCTCGAACAGGCCGTCGGCGTCATCGCTCAGCCAATAGCTCACCGTATCGCTGGCATCGGAATCCGTGGCCAACAGTGTAATGCCAACTGGCATGCCCGCACCGGCATCTTCATCGAGTTGATCGGCGCTGTCATCGCTGTCGAACAACTCACCTACCGCGAATTCGTTGGTGTCGATCAGGCTGATGATGAATGCGTGATTACTGGATGAGCCATCCTCGCTCCTTGCCAGTACGTAGACTACGGGGTTAGCCTCGTATTCAATGTCAAGCTGGCTATTGTCGGAGACACTAATCACACCGCTTTCGATATCCACCGTGAACGGACCGTCTGCAAGATCGTTGCCATCGATATCGCCGATTGCATAGACCACGAAATTGTTGCTGATGTCGCTATCCTCGGCCTGCACGGTGACCCCGACCGGCGTCCCTACAGCGGCGTCCTCGCCTACCGTGTTGGGATCGTCGTCGATGTCCACCACTTCGCCGACATCGAATTCGTTGACGTCACCGACGGAAAGTTCGAATTGTTCGCGGATGCTGGAGCCGTCTACGCTGGCGGCGGTGACTTCGATGATGTAATCCCCCACCTGTTCACGGTCGAGAGCGCCGGCCACAGTGATCTCGCCGCTCGCAGGATCGATGGCGAACATTTCCAGAGCATGCGCACCGTAGCCATAATCGTTACTTAGACTGTAACTGATCGTGTTGTGGCTACCGTCCGCGTCGCGGGCGAAGGCGATGATGCCCACGGCAGTGCCCACCGCACTGTTCTCGTCGACGATATTGTCGCCGTCGTCGCTATCTCTCAGCTCGTCGACGCTGAACTCATTCTGGTCGCGGACCTCGATGACGAAGCCGCGGGTGCGGCTTGAGCCGTCGGTGCTGGTGGCGGTAATCTCTATGGTATGGCTCGACGCACTCTCATAATCGAGAGGCTCGGCCGCCGTCACCACACCGTTGAAGATTTTGAAGCGTCCGCCAGCGTCGTCGCTGAGACTCAAGCTGACGCTATCGCCGATATCGTCGTCGTCAGCGACAACAATGATGCCCACGGCAGTGCCCACCGCACGGTTCTCGTCGACGATATTGTCGTCGTCCCCGGTTTCGATAATCTCACTGACATCGGATTCGCTGACGTCATCCAGGCTGATCTCGAAAGACCTGGTGGTGCCAGAACCATCGCTGCTGTCAGCGCCCGCGACGATGCTGAATTCGCTGTGCGTCTCGCGGTCGAGTGTACCGGCCACCATGACCACGCCGCTCACGGCGTCGATGGCAAACAGACCGCCCGCATCGTCGAGGAGACGATAGCTCACCGTGTCGCCCATATCGCGGTCGACGGCGAACACGGTAATACCCACCGACGTACCCGTTGCCACGCCTTCGTCAACCCGATCGGCACTTTCATCGGTGTCGACTGCCTCATCAATATGGTTGGAGATCCGCCGGGCGTAGATCTCCAGGGTGTCCAACGTATAGGTGTCGATTCGTAAACTGTTGGCATCCCTGTCCACCCAGACCTGGCGTGGTCGAAAGAATTCGCTGACCCCGGCCACATCCTGAACAAAGTTATAGATCTGACCCTGCAATCTGAATTCACAACCGTTATCACGGTACAGATAGCCGCTGAAGGGACCGTTGGGAGTCGAACCGGTGACAGCTCCATGTTCGTCGAAGCGCCAGATAAAACTTGATGATTCGTAGAGCGGATCCTGGTTATCATCGAATTCGTAGAACTCGAGTTCCCAGGAACCCTTCATCAACCCGTAAATGTCTAGGTGCTCTGCCCCGACTTTGCAGATACTGTTCTCCACTGCCTCGTTAAGACCGCCAAGTTTTTCGAGCATGGCTACTTCTTGCTGTTTCAATGCCGCGTTATTGCGATCGAACTCATCGGCGGAGGCACTATCACGTAACTCGTAAAAATGCTTCTCGTTGTTGGATAAATCGACCACTGCCACACAGGCACCATCGCGGTCAACCACGCTATAGAAATCACCCGCTGCGCCCTCGAATTCCAGTACTTTCCCTGCTTTCAGGGCCGCCCTTGGAGCTAGCAATCGTTGCTCCTCGCCGTTCATGTCTGCGCCGTAGAATGAAACCCAATGCACGTTCAGATCGGTCTGACCGGCGTTCCAGAGCTTTACACTCTGTCTTTGCCAGGACGGTCTTGACGCGACCAGGCCATACCGATCACAGCCCCCGGAGAGTTGGAAGGAGTTGAGGTCCGGTGGTGGATATACGCCGGCGGGTTGGACCACATGGCGCTCAGCATAGCCATAGACCGCCGGCTCTTCGACATCGGCGAAGCGATAGAGCGCAGGATCGCCCGTGAGTTGACGATCGTTGATGTTATCGCCGTAGCGCATTTCGAATACGGCAACGCAACGCTGGTCCGCCGGATCGCGACCGTTCTCCGCTAATACAGTGTAATAGGCTCCCATGTAGTCAAAAAGTGTTGCCGCCTCACCGGGCTCGATGGCTAGGGACGGCCGCGCGAGATCGTATTCACCGTCGTAACCGATCCAGTAGACCTGTAGTCTTCTCTGACCGGTGTTGACGATACGGCCTGTCACCGCGGTAGGGATCCGGGTCGACAGCTCGGAACGTACCATGCCGAGTTCCATGCAACCGTTCAACACCTGTTCGGGAAGTAGGACTGTCGGGTCCTCGATCGGTGTACTGCCATCACCCACCAGGTGTCCATAGGGCCTTTGGTCATCTATCTCGACCACCGCCACACACTTTTCCTCGCTGTCGAGCACCGTGTATTTGCGGTGCTCGGAGTCCTCCAGTTGAGCACTCTGGCCGGGTGCGAGTTCCAACACCGGGTTTGGGTCGACATAGGCGCCGGAAGTTCCTCCTCCCACACCGGTTACCTCTACTTTGTAGACAGATATCGGCAATTGCCCGGTATTGGTGAAATTGCGTACCTGGCCCGGCTCACCAAGGTTGCCCGAGGAGATTCGCGGATGACCCGAGCAGCCGTTAGCGATCTGGGCCTCGCTAAGCATCTGCTCGAAGTTCACCGTGCTCACCGCCGAGCCGCTACCGAATTCATGCTCGACACGGCTTTCGGCGACACTCTGGTCGGTAGTAACGACGCCGATACACCTGTTGTCCTGGCCGAGCTTTCTGTACAGATCGCTTGCATCGAAGTAACCAAGTGGATAGATGTCACGGGTTGGAAGAACCTTGACGAGCAGGGCAAACTCGTCGCCCCGAATGCCGGGAAAACTGCCAGTCTGACCGTGCCTGACAGTTCCTAACAGGCTGGCCTCAGAGCCGTCGAAATCAACCTTGTATACATCCACATCACCTGATATCCAGCTCGATATCTGCACGTCAATGGCTTGACCGCCGATAGATCCGGTGCCACCTCCGATTCCTGACGAGCATCGATTGGCAATCTGGGCCGGGGTCAGCACAAGTTGGTCGTAGTGATAGCTATATACGGACTTGTCAGATTCCTGTATGCCCCAGATAAGCAACCGCTCTGTCGCCTTTGCACTGTAGGCGAACTCCGTACTGGGTACCTCGTCAACACCGGTAATGAAAAACTCCTTATCGCCATTTTCGTGAAAAACCATGCGAATCTCCGCATCACGGGCAATCTCATAGTAGCGGGCGGTGGTGGCGTCGAATTCGATTCTGGCGCTGCAATAATTGAAGCCGGTATGCCGACTCGTGGGACCGGTGTATTCCACGGGCACAGCTTTCCAGCTGGCCGTCCATGGTGCGCTCTCGATGTTTCCTGAGAGTGAGCCGCCGGCATCGAAGATCCATTTTCTGTCCCCTGCGGGGAGTTCGAGCCGGTGTCCCTGTCGATCGTAGATACCCACCCGCCACTCGCCGACCAGGTTTTCGTCGTTTCTCATGTCGGTGATCGCGCAGACACCGTTATAGAGAAGATTGCCCAGCACGACGACCTGCTGGTTGCGGTTGGCCACACGCAACTCAAGGGGAGCCGGAGTTAGCGTCTTGGCGAGCTGTTCGAGCTCGGCAACACGCGCGGCTTCACGTTCAAGCTCCCGTTGTTCGCGTAATTCAGTCAGCGACACCGGGTTGGCCTTCCGCTCATCCTCCGGTACCGCGCGACCGTGCAATTGCCTCGCCAGTTCGAGCGCATACTGAATCTCTGGCGGCAGGGACGCGTATAACAGGCTGGATGAACTCTTGGTGGCACTATGCCCGTATCTAGATCCGCGGCCGTCGTGGGTTTTGTCCCGAAGCGTGGCATGAAGTCGAGTAGCAGGCGACACCTTGGGGGGTGCCGCCAGGCCAAGATAAAGGGTGTATTCCGCGCTTCCGGAATCCTTGCTGTCGGTTTTCACCGCGAAACGCCGGTCGCCCAGGTAACGCCAGCTGCCGACCACCGGATCGCCCTGGAGCGTCCGACCGGGACCGCCCACGACAATGTGGTCCGAGCTAAAAATCCAATGGTGCCCCCAGTACGGATCGGCATAGGAACCTCCGGTCCAGCTGCCGATGAGCTCGGTGCTGGCGAGATCGACGGACTCAGGGGATTCCCCACTATTCTCTATGTCGGGCTGGATTTTCTGCAACCACTGGCCAGGTCCCCCACCTTCGGCTCTCACATGTAGAGGATGGACATCGTACTCGCTATCGATAAACCGGTCGCCGATCGTAACACGGTAGTTCACGCCGCGATAAGCGTCCACTATCCTCTCCCGGGGGTCGCGGTAATTTCCAGACTCTGCAGAGAAGGCATTCACGTGTTTCTGCAGTGCGCCACCCCACGGCGGCGCATCGTCTGCGTATCGAAACATATACAGACCCGAGGTGTCGGCCCGCACATGGGCAAAACTCATGCCGCCGCCAATCAGTTCCAGACCCTGCAAATCTAAATAATGCGGCGAGTTATAGGCCGTCAGGTAGATGCCGCAGGCCGTCATCTGCTCAACCTGGTGAATGGTGATCTGCTCCTGGTTGCGCTTGATGCGAAATATCTTGCCGTCGGGCCCAAACCAGATTCCCGAAACATCTGCCGAAGTGGCCGGTTCGACCCTGCGAGTCCATTTGGCCACGTCGTACCACCACTTGCCCCCGCTGGGACTCTGCTGGTGTCGTCTCCAGGTAATGGTATTGCCGGTAACGAGACCCACTGGACCCTCCTCCGGCTTGACATCGTAGATATGGTAGGCGCCCTCAATGTATACGTCGATGTCGCTCCGCACCCGCCTCCAGGGGGAAGACCCGTCCTTGATGACGGCGATGTCCAGCAGCTGTCCGGTCTTCAGCCGAGGCCCGAGACGCCAATTGCCCCATCCGTTCGGCGTCACAAATGTCCCGTTCTCAAGGAATGAATAGGCCCATGTCGTGTCCCGGTCAAGCAGCGCTGCGTCATCGAATACGCCAACCCGCCAGTCGCCGACCACGTCAGCCCGATCGATCTCACTGGTGCAGGTGGCGTCCAGGGTCCTGGACCAGTGCATGGAAGCGTCGTAAGCGGCCAATCCTACGGTGCCAAATTCGGCGTCGATCTTTACTCGCACTCGCTCAACCGCCGCCGTTATTCTTTCGGCCTGTTCCATCTTCGCCAGCACATGGGCCGCATGGCGGTCGAATTTCTTTTTACGCTCACAGGCTCTGCCATACTCGAAATTCTGCAATTGCTGTCGTGTCCAGCCGGGAGTTATGCGGTCGATGGCGAAATTCACGGCATACAGGCTGCCCTCAGACTTGCTGCGGATAAACGCGGATTGATAGTATTCGTGGTAACGCAGATCCGAGGTGGCGAAGGTCAGGTGGCCCAGGTCATCGTCGTCACTGCCATAGTCGTATTCGATAAACATCAAGTTCACGCCCTTTTGCCGGTCGAAGATGAACTCTACGTTGACATCCTTTTCCTCGCCCTTGCTGATCTCCCGATGATCGTTGCCACCGTTGGGCCACACCGACACACTGTGGAGCCTGAGTTCGAGGGCATCGTCAGTGTCCTCGATGAGCGGCGACAACAGGTTTTCCAGCCAGCCCGGACTCATCAGCACCGTGTCCAGCACGATCTGCCCCACCTCCTCGGAAGCGTCACTGGCGCCGGCAGCCTCGAGCGCCTCGGACAAGGCATTGGCACGCGCCGAAAACTCGCTCAATCTCTGCGGCGTCATGACATCTCGGGCAGGCACATTTATACGCCAGCTGTTCCTGTCGATCGAGTAGCCGGCAGTGGAATTGTACTTATACCTGGTGCAGTTCACCGCGTCTTCGTGATAAGCGTCGCTCTCCAGGATCTCCACCACCGCCGTGGTGCGCAATGCTGCATTCAACCAATCCAGGTCCTGGGCACTAACGGACGGCCGTTGCCAGGACACAAACAAGTCAGCGGCAGCCGCAACGACGACGTTACCGGCGCGTTCGATCTCGCCGAAGGCTGAATTACCCTTATCGTAGTAACCTTCTACCTTCTTGACGTTTTTCCTGACGTCCTTAGCCATCTCAAATGCCTCCTCCAACTTTTCCATCGCGGTCGCCGACGATGCCACCTGACCGGACGAATCGGCAAACCGTTTCAACTTCGAGATTGCTTCGCCAAGACCTTTCGAATGACGTAGGTCCGCCGACGCACGCGCGATCTTGCGTAACTTGTCCTGACCCTTGACCAGGAATTCGGATGTCTTCAGAGAGTAGTTGAGAATTTTATCCTGCACCGCCCGCTTGGCCAACTTGGGCGCGTTGACCAGATGGGTGCCGATTTTCCCGGACAACTCCTTGACCACCTGTTTCAAGGATTTACTCGCCGCACGCCTGACGCCTGCCTTGGCGCCAGTCTTGGTGACCTTGGCGACGAGACTGGCCATGCCCTTTTTCAGCCCCAGGCCGACCGGCGAACTGAGTATGGTGGGTCCCCATTCGGCGGTGACCTCAATGGCCTTGAACAACGCATCGGTGGCGCCATCGGTCCCAGTCGATGTTTGTACGGCCTTGACCGACTTGATGGTAATCTTGACCAGGTCACGTTTCGGCGCGGGTTCAAATTGCCAGTGAAAGCTTTCTTCATGGCTCCAGTCGCTCGTGAACCGTTCCTTCAGAAGCACCGATCCATCGCGGCCGCCGGCCAGAGTGTCGTCCCTGCCAGCCTTTGCAGTGGCATCGTAATGGAGCATGTAGATGCGGTCCCGCGGGTAGGACAAGATTTCCTCAGCAGTTACGGTATTGGCGATGGGCTGTGTCGAACAATCTGGATCGACCTCGCGGGAGCGGCATGCGGCGATCGAAATGTCCCATTTGCTAAACTTGGTACCCATCGAGCCCCGCAGCCAGACGTACGAAGTGCCGGTTGGCTGGAACAAGTACAGACCGTTGGCCAGACTGGCGATAGCCTTGCCGTCCAGTACCCAGTTGAAACTGTCATCGTTCTCGATCAGCGGCGCGAGTACTACGCCGCGATCACTTTGTTGAAGATATTTTCCAGCGGCCACCGATCGAATCCGGAACGGGGTCACCAGGGGAATACCGTCATCGGCAAAAAGATCGGTTGCCGCATAGCGTTTCACCTCTGCCATGGCGACCGCATTCGTGCCGATCGAAGCGAATAGAAGCGCCATCGCGGCCAGCACTGAAGCGACGCAATGTCTGCTATTGGCCGTCATCTTGCAAGTAGCCGTATGCGCTCCTTGGTCTTGAAGATAGCGGAATTCCATTTTAACAATGCGCAGTCGTAACTCACCCGCCTGCCAGACGGCATGCGGGCCTTACACAGGTCGACGTAATCCAAATCCCGGCGCTCACCACCCCAAAACATTGCTTTCTTGGCCCCAGTCAGATCGGTGTATCTCAAGTCGGTTCGATAAAAGTTCGCGTCATTGAGGCTCACCCCTGACAGCCTGGCACCTACCAGATTGACGTTTTCAAAATCCGCCTTGTCCAGTATTGCCCCGGATAGGTCCGTGTTGTACAGGATTGCACCGCGAAGCTGCGCCCCGGTGAGGTTTGCCTCCCTGAAATTCGCGTCCGGCGCGAGAGTGTTGATGAACTTGGCGCCAGACAGATTCGCGCCTTCGAGATTGACTCCAGACAGATCGGCGCCACTCAGGTCCGCTCCCTTCAGGTTGGCACCGGCGAGATCCGGATCGAGGGCGGAATTGACGAGATCCGTCACCGTTGGAGGAGAATTTCCGATGCCCGGGACTCGCAGATATGCCCCGCTGAGGTCGCAGTCAGGACAGCTGCCGGTGTCCCTGAGATATTTCACGTCGTACGGATCGAAGGCCATCGCCTGGGGTGCGGCGATTGATACGACCATGAACAGCATCAGCAATAGAGCGCTTATCGTAATCCGTATTCTTGCGACTCGCATCATTATCAATCGGGATATGATCGAGTCGACGAAATAATCCGTTGTTGGTAAACAGTTAGGTTGGGCGAATAGCCAGACTTTTTTCATCTGATGGATGAAATAATGGCATAAAGTAGCAACAATCTAGACTCTCATATTTGACATTGAAGCCGATTTCTCGATTGAAGAATGTTCCACACAGTTCATATTGCGCAAACTGTCGCCTCTCACACTAACATCGCCCACCAGTTAAGTCACCTGTAAATCGAAGTTGCTGGAGCGTGGTGTCCCGGGGAGGCTCAGAATTTAATCGCCCCATATTCGCTCGCCGTCATAATAAGGATAATGCAGCATCCAATGACGGTTGTATTCCACAGCATCTACCGTCGCGATATAGCGTTTATGCAGCTGCCCTGGCGATAGTTGGCAGAGTCAGTTTGCAGTTTTCAGCTTTTGATTATGTGTTTGTTTGATTACCCTTTGCCCTTGATTTCTTACCGGAAAATTGATTAAAAAACTTGATATGTGATAATTCTGAAAATGAACAATTGCTTGAATTATAATCGCATATCCAGTTAATAAGCATATCTAAATTTCTATCCTGTACTTCTTTTGATTCATATTTGTGAGGTTCCTATGCTCTATTTCGTGCATTCTCCTGGCCAGCTTCAGCTGGCAAATTCAGGAAAATAATTTCATTAAAACACATTAGCCGAAGGCACCTTTGCGAAGTACAAAAAGCCGACACGTAAAGGGAAGTTTCTAGTCCAGATTAATGATGTATCACCCTGAAACGAGCTTACTATCCGACGCCGAAAAGCAGCGGTCGCCGGCCCATAGGAATTGAACGTATGTTGCGCATTTACTGAAGTTAGATATTGAGGATTGGATAAGAATGCAAACTGGGTATTTATGCAGTGTGCATTAATCAATTTGGAAATATCGAAAAACCATTTAGCGAGGTCGTTGTAGGAGAGGTACACCCAAAACAGATGAAGGGAGTACGCACTAATCCAGACATTTTTATAATGTTCACCTCTGGTTCTGCTGTACTAAATTGAACAGATTGTAGACCGCAGTCTGATTACTAAGAAATTGTTTAGTTTGCGTTAGAAGTTTGAATTGCTGAATTCATTATTTTAAAGGGCCGGTGGGGGGCAAGTGCCACTCTGCTGGCAGATGAGGTTTTGCCCCTTGTTGACCAGGGAGAGAAACAGAAAAAAGGGGTTTATACTTCCTATACTTCCTATACTTCTACTGTGAAAGTTAATGGGGCAGCAATGATATTAAGCCTAGTCCAAATTAATTGGCCTATTGCCTTATTCATCACTAATCCTACTATCTGAACTGGGGGAGTGTGGAGCAGATATGCCTGATACCCGACGAGAAATGTACATGACGAGCAATTTTGATGAGAAAATTAGTAGAAAAGGAACACATAGCATTAAGTGGGAGTTTGTATTAGAGGGCAGCAAACTTATCTCTACAAACTACACCGATCCAAGCGGGGAGAAGGCTCCATTGCTGCCAATGTGGGTGGCTGATATGGATTTCCGCAGCCCGCCGGCCGTGATTGACGCATTGGTAGCCCGTGCGGAGCATGGGCTCTACGGTTATACCTTTCCGACAGACTCTTATTATGAGGCATTGCAAAACTGGATAGCCCGGCGCCACGGTTGGGAGGTTAAGCGTGACTGGGTTTTGCTGACACCGGGGTTGTTGCCAGCACTTAATATGTTGGTACAGACGTACGTCGCAGCGGGCGAGAAAGTGTTGATTCAATCGCCTGTTTATTATCCATTCTTTTGGGCTGGTGTGGATAATGGCGCAGAGATCGTA
>JBLHGU010000055.1:0-26983 GCA_047615875.1 Parasphingorhabdus sp. | reverse complement strand
CCTCGGAAGATTGTGCGCAATAGAGAATTGATTCAGCGGTACGCCGATTTCACTTATTTTTGTCAGGGCATCAAGTACGTCCCTCGAATCATGCTTATTCATGGCGTGCAGTGCTTCGATTCTGCTGGGTCGCGCGCGGCCGCGTTTGGGAGAGAAGGGATCGATCACATGCCCGCCAGCAATGGTACGCTGGGCGGACTGGTCACGCAGTACGAAACGATCACCATGAACGACAAAGGCATCTTGCGCCAACACCAGCTGCACCAAACCTCTGTCACCCTCAGCGATGGTTCCTCCAGACAGAACCGCCACCCGAGCCGAGAGATGATCTGCGCCGATATGCAGATGCGTCGGTGTCCAGTGTTTCAAGGGCCTCGACTCGGTGTCTAGCACGCGCAAATCAACGTCAATCCTTCTTGTCGGCGCGTACAAGTTTGAGTGCATTAACCAGTGGCCGCGATTTATCAGGCTTTCACTAACACCGCGTCCGACGATATTTATCGCGCACCGCTGTCCGGCCTGTGCGTGATCGCTCACTTCGTTGTGTGCTCGAATGCCACGCATCCGCACCTGAGAACCATCATAAGATAGTACCAGGCTGTCATCGATTGTCGCTGCACCAGCAATCACCATACCTGTGACAACCAGGCCAACACCTTTGAGTGTAAACACCCGATCTATGGCCATTCGAAAATGACCATCGTGAGGACGAATACTCAAGCCATGTGCCCGCTTATCAAGATCACCCTTCAGTGCATCAACACCCTGATTATCGGGCGCACAAACCGGAAATACAGCAACTTGTTTGTGCCCTGCATCACTGAGCAATGCCTCCACCTGAACTTGCACTTGCAGAATACGCTCGTCGTCCACGCGATCGATTTTGGTTATCGCCACAACACATTGATTGATTCCCAACAGGTCGAGAATCGCAAAATGTTCGCGGGTTTGCGGCATGACACCATCATCAGCCGCGACCACCAGCAATCCCAGATCAATGCCACCCACACCGGCTAACATGTTGCGGATGAACTTCTCATGCCCCGGTACATCCACAAACCCCAACGTGCGGTTATCCGACAATGGTTGATAGGCAAACCCTAAATCAATAGACAAGCCACGAGCTTTCTCTTCGGGCAAGCGATCGGTATCAATACCCGTCAACGCTTTAACGAGTTCGGTCTTACCGTGGTCTACATGACCGGCGGTTGCGATGATCATGAAATTTTCAGTCCCCGCAGGTTGTCGACAAACTCAGCTTCTTTCTCAAGACAACGTAGATCGAACCACAGCGCATCATCTGCTATTCGTCCAATAACCGGCAGCGGTAACTCACGGAAAGCCCTGGCAAGCTTTTTTAACGCATTGCCGGGACGACGTACATCAGGCAGAGAAAACTTGAGTGCGGCACTGTCCAATCGATCTACTGGCATTGCACCACTTCCCACCTGGCTATGGGTACGGTCAACTGTGACCTGAAAATGTTCACAATAGCGTTGCACGACAGGCATAAGGCTAGTCGCTAAATTCTCTATTTCTGTTACGTCTCGGGTCAACCAGCGCAGAGTAGGCAACTCTTCAGCTAGACATGCTGGATTGGTGTACAGCTGCAGTACCGCATGCAAAGCAGCCAGGGTAACTTTATCGGGTCGCATGGCGCGAGTCATCGGGTTGCGTTTGATTTTTTCGATCAGGTCGCGGCGACCGACGATGATGCCGGCTTGAGGCCCACCGAGCAGTTTATCGCCGCTAAAGGTCACCAGATCTGCGCCAGCCGTTAATGCCTCGCTGACGGTGGGCTCATGTGGCAAACCATAATCTTCCAGATTAATTAACGTGCCACTACCCAGGTCCGTCACAAATGGCAAATCATGAACATGGGCGATGTTAGCGAGTTCCGCATCTGTTACACATTTTGTAAATCCCTGAATTTCGTAGTTACTGGTATGCACCTTCATTAGCAACGCGGTTTTAGGGCCTATTACTGATTCGAAGTCTTTATCATGAGTACGATTGGTGGTGCCAACTTCAACTAACTTACAACCCGCCCGGGCCATGATGTCAGGCATGCGGAATGCGCCGCCAATTTCAATTAGTTCGCCGCGTGATACCGGAACTTCCTTGCGCAAAGCAAGACTATTGAGAGTTAGCAATACGGCTGCTGCATTGTTGTTGACTACCAGTGCTCTCTCTGCCCCCGTCAATTCGCATAACAATGCTTCAGGGTGCTTGTGACGATCGCCGCGCTTGCCAGAAATTACATCGAATTCAAGGTTGCTAGCACCCCTGGCAATTTCAACCATCGCATCAATTGCAGATGTCGGTAATGCGGCCCGGCCCAGATTAGTGTGTAGCACGGTTCCGGTTAGATTAATAACCCGCCGCAATGATGGACTAACACTTCTTTCGATGTCCTCACAAAGATTGTCGACAAGATCACTGGGCTGCAATGATTTTCCAGCCAGAACCTGATGGCGTGCCGACTCCAGTGCATTGCGCGCACAGCGGATAACCAGAGGCGCCCCATATTTGCTCACAAACGATAGCATTTGCGCATCGTTCAAAAGACGATCAACAGAGGGTAATTTGTTGGGGGCATCAATAATAGACATATCGAATCTCACGGACCGAAGACAGTTAATAGTAACGTCTTGATGCTCGGTTAACAATGTTGTTATCCCCAGCGAGAAGATGGCACAATAGTTCCAGTATTTTTCAGACTTGAATGAGAGAACAAATATGGTTCGAATAGCCGAGATGCCAGCAATAGGACGCGGTTTTATCTCTAGCCTCGAAATGCCCGAGTTCGAGCGCCCTGCCTGGACTCAACCGGTAGCGAAAAAAGAACGCCGGGTTACGATTGTTTCATCTGCCGCCGTTTCACGACGCGGCGAGAAGCCTTTTTCCTGGCTCGCACGGGATTATCGAGTTATCAGCAAGGACGACAGGGATCTGGTAATGACTCACGTTGCGGCAGAATATGACCGCACGGCCTGGCAGCAGGATATTAATGTAATACTGCCCTTTGACCGACTTGATGAGATGGCGACGGCGGACGAAATTGGCTCGGTCGCCCATGAACACTATGCCTTCATGGGCGCCTCTGATCCCCGCAATATGCAGAAGTCGGCCCGTGAGGTGATAGACCGGATGAAGCAGGATGGCATTAATACGGTTTTTCTCGCGCCTGTTTGACCCTTTTGTACGCGCGCCGTGAGCGTGCTTGCATATTATTTCGAATCCGCGGGCTTTGTGACGGTGCTGGTTGGCTTCGTGCGTGAGCATATCGAGGCGCTAAAGCTACCACGAGCGCTATGGCTTGACTTTCCCATGGGTCGACCGCTGGGCAAACCCAATGACCTTGCGTTTCAGACAAAGGTTCTGGGCGCTGCATTCAAACTGTTTGAATCGTCCAGCGGTCCAGTGCTCGAGGATTTCCCGGTCGCCATCCCAGTGAGGAATGGTCGGATGGGTTATTCACTACCACCTGAATTCGTACTGTCGATGACTGATATCGGTGATGTCGATGCACTAGTAGCAGAGGTCCAGACCGAGATAGAGGGCTGTCACCCATTCCGCTGCTAAAGTTAGTGGTCGAAGATCTCAATGCCTATTACACGGAAACACGTACACACAGTGACGGCATCGATGATTTCGAAATACTCGGCAAATGGTTCTGGGAAGAGTCTAAGTCTGGACAGTTGATTAGGTCGTTAGAAGCGATGTCGTTAGAAAGTGAGGACAAGGTGCTAAGACAGATTGTCGACATGTCGCTGATTACGCCCCGTTTCTGGTCTAATGGTCCACTGCCTGGAACTTCCGCATCAAGTTGGTGAATACACTGCGGTAATCTGACGGACCAATTCGAAGCCAAACTCAACCCTCGGTCACTTACTTAGGGCCATGAAATCATCAATTAGCGAATATTAAAGTCAAACGACTTGCTGTTTAGGTCTTGCTCTTTTCATAGCCACTTGTGAAGGCATCCAGCTTTTTCTTTGACTCGAGATATCCATCAACTTAGGGGATCATTCGACGATTTGACCAAACGTTAACAGCGCAGCATCCCCAATTCTGACTATCTGCTTTTTCATACGCTCTTGCACGTCCCAATCACCACTCCAGCCTTTAGGAATAACGAAGGTATCGCCAGCAAAAAACTCCATCGAAGTTCCATCTTTTTCTGTGACAATAACGCTTCCACTAATCATCAACACGTACTCTGTGAACGGGAAGTTCTTAATAACGGATTTACCTACCCCCGCCTCCCACACACCGACGCGTACTAATACATTTCCGGAATGTTTGTCCTCAAACGTAAATTTCTCGCCCAAGTATGTACCAGGTTTTGCGAACAATGCCTCGGTAGGTGTTGCACTATCAATCAGAGCAATGCGAGAAGATTCGTTCGCCATGACCTCGGTTAAACAGGCTAATAGCAGAGCGTTTGCAACCCATAGGAATTTCATAAATGCACCTCGAGGCCGAATAAAACATGGACGCAAATCAGATAACTCTACATCCCCATAAATTTAACATTACCACAACATCAGATCACATGGCTTGCCAGTACAGTACATACTATCGGTTAAATTACCGACGATTGATCGTGTGGTAAGTATTCTTTTATTCAGTTCAAACGAAAATTTAGTTTGTTATGATGATTAACCAATAACTTAAAAATCGAACTCGATCATGTCTAAAGAACCAATAGTCACCCTACCGGATGGAACGGTCACTTTGATGCTGACAGATGTAGAGGGCTCCACCGTTCTTTGGGAGGAAGCGCCCGACGCTATGGCGAGCGCGATCCATCGACACTATGAGTTAATGGATGCAGCAATTAGTCAACATAATGGCGTACGACCGGTGGAACAAGGCGAGGGAGACAGCGCGGTTGCAGCATTCCGCAGCACAACAGACGCTATTGCGTGTGGTTTGGAAGTCCAACGAACATTTGCCGCAGAATCATGGCTGGTCTCCACTCCCGTAAAGGTTCGCATGGCGATCCACACCGGACAGGTTTTGTTACGAGATTCAGGTAACTATTTTGGCCCAACGATCATTCGATGTGCCAGACTGAGATCACTTGCCTGCGGTGGACAGATTCTAGTGTCTAATACCACGCGCACCATCGTAACTGATTTACTCCCTTCTGAAATCGAGATACTGGACCTCGGGATACAGTGGCTAAAAGGCCTCGACCACCCGGAACACGTTTGGCAACTCACCCATCCGGACATCGCTAACGAATTTCCCCCGTTGCATACCGAAAGCAATATTCCGACCAATCTGCCAAGCCAACTCTCCAGCTTCGTCGGTCGTGAGCACGATCTTAACTCGATACACCAAACTCTAACCTCCAATAGGCTCGTTACACTAATCGGCTCAGGCGGTTGTGGAAAAACCCGGTTGGCACTACAAATCGGAGCCGATGAACTTGATAAGTTCGTTGACGGGGTGTGGTATATCGAATTGGCACCTATCGCAAATACTGATCTAGTTGCACATGCTATCGCTGGTGTATTTGGATTACGGGAAGAACTCGGTCGGCCGATGGTCGATACATTGGTGGATCAACTCAAAGGTTTTAAAACCTTACTCATCGTTGACAACTGCGAACAGGTACTCACCGGCGTTGCCAAAACACTACAACAACTCCTGGAGCATTGCCCACAACTGCGAGTGCTTGCCACCAGTCGTGAGTCGTTAGGCCTCATTGGTGAATCGACATGGCAGGTGGCGTCACTCGAGGGCTCAACAGCTGTTGAGTTATTCGTGCAACGAGCGCAGAGCCTTGTAGAAGGATTTATACCCACTGACGACGAAATCAATATCATTACCAATATCGTAGAGCGACTGGACGGTATACCTCTCGCGATCGAGCTCGCAGCCGCGCGGGTTCGGATGATGAGCCCGGCTCGTATCGCTGTTGCTATAGACGACCGATTCCGTTTACTCACTGGTGGAAACCGCACAGCGATGGCGCGCCAGAAAACGCTGGAAGCGTCGGTGAAATGGAGCTACGACTTACTCGACGAAGAAGAAAAGCTACTGGCCTGTCGTCTGGCTATCATGCACAGCTTTACACTCGAGGCGGCAGAAGACATCGCCAGTAACGAAAATTTTGATCGCTATGCTGTGCTCGATGGACTTACCGGATTGGTCGACAAGTCAATGGTGCAAGTCGATCACTCACGTCCAGGTAACAGCTATCGTTTTCTCGAGACGATCCGTCAATATCTACAGGGTCTTTTAATCGAATCGGGAGAATTGGAGCAAGTCTATGACCGTCATCTCAACCACTTTGTTGAGCTCGCCGAGCGCTGCGCTCCCGTAATATCCTTCCGCGACAGCGCCCAGCTACTCACAATGCTCGAATACGAACACGACAACCTGGAAACGGCACTCAAATTTGCTGATGAGTCAGGTCGCCGTGAATTAGCCCTTCGGTTGGCGACTGCACTGACATTGTTCTGGGAACTACGCGGGCACCTTGGCCGGGCGGGTCGTTGGTTTGCCCGTTTATTAGAGCAACCCGATACCGAGCCATCCAAATTTCGCGCCCGAGCTTGCTGGGGCGCAGCACATATTGCACTGTACGGTGGAGACATTGCCACAATGACGGTCCGCGCACCGGAGGCGCTCGAACTGGCAGAAAAGGTTGACGATGATTGGGCCCGTGCCCGGGCGTTAAATACTGTTGGCTTCGCCACGGCAGTATTCACTCCTGCACAAGCGCGACCGGGCCTGATGCGTAGTGTCGAGTTGGGCGGGCGCAGCAATGATGACTGGTCAGTAGTTGATAGTTGGAAGATGATCAGTGTCTCTCACTGGGTGGAGCACGATGACGCAGGTGCCGCCATCGCGCTCGAAACTATGCATGCGATCGCAACTCGACTCGAAGCGGGTTACTTTCTTGCCTGGTATCATGGTCTTGTAGGGTTCTTCCTGGCCCATCGTGGTGAACTCGCCGAGGCCAGAACTCACCTGAACACCTCAATCGAGATCTGCGACATGATCGGCGAGCCGGTCACTGGTGGACTTGCCCGCTGCTGGCTCATGTCGATCGATATTTCACAGGGTAACTTCGACATTGCTCACGAGGAAGCAACAAGTATGCTGCAACATGCCAGTGCATCAGGCAGTGGTCTTGCCATCTCCGAAGCAATGGCACGACTTGGCGAGATCGCCATCGCCAGAGGTGATGCACCGGGAGCCGTTGTGCTGCTGACACCATTCGTCGAGGCGGAACGCCTGTCAGGCATTCCGTACTTCGTCGTTGTTTCAGCACTGGTGCTCGCCTCGGCCCAGCACCGAACTGGGAACCTCGCTGGTGCGACTACTCTTCTGGACAATATGGCCGAGGTTATTGATGGTTTCGGCAATGATTGGATGATGGCTCGGCTGCAGCTTCAGCGCGCCCTCATTGCACTAAAAGTCGGCGAGTTTGATAAGGCAAGCGAACTCGTTCAGAGCTCACTGGCAACATTTATTCGGATGGGACAGCGACCCGACCTTGCGCCAGTTCTCGACGTTCTGGGATTCCTTGCCACGGCCCGGCATAACGAAATTGAAGCCGTTAGCCACTTCTCAACCGCTCTTGCATTACGTTCCAGGCTTGAAATCGTTGCCTGGTCGCCTGATGCAATGGAAGTGAACGATGCGTGTGACAATCTTCGCACCGCTCTTGGCCAGGAAATATTCACTCGTCACTGGAACGAGGGCGCGATGCGCACGGTCGACGAAGTGATCGAATACGTATCACACATTCACGCCGAAGAGAAAAATTAGGACAGCTATAACTTTCGTTTTCTCAGGCATCTTTACCTTCGCCTTTTCTTTAGCTTCCCAGAAATTATAGAGTCGCCATACCCAACAATAGTCAGAGCTGAAATAGGAAAACACCAGATGCAAGATGAGTTAGCCGAGTCCCGACTATTTCAATCTAAGATTTACTCGCCATAAATAATCCCCAGCGGTGATCTCCCTGTTCCGTTCGACGGATTTTGTCCTGCCAGTCGACGGTTAAACTATCCTTAACATGTTGCTCGATTTCACTCAAATTAATTCTTGCAATTTCACTCGCGAGGATTTCAATAAATCTTTCAGACATATCGCTAGCTTCAACATCAATAAAACCAGCTTTTCTGATCAGATCTGCATATGAATCAATTGTGTGCAGGCTATAACGTCGCTGCACTACATAGTCGGAAAACTCCGCTTGCCACGGCTTCTCTCCACAACAATAGTCCGTGAATAACAATTTTCCGTCGCTCTTCAAAGACTGGGATAAAATTTTAAACAGGGAAGGTTTGTCATTGATGTGTAGAAACACATCGCGACTATACACGGCTTGATACTCGTCTGTTTTGTTCATCTCCATACAATCGGCATGTGTTATCGTGACACGATCGGAAAGCCCATATTGCTCAAGCTTCCTCTGCGCAATGGTGATCATGTTTGTGGATAAATCAATGCCATCAACTAACAAACCAAATTCCCCCGCCATTGTAAATGCACTGCCTCCAAGACCGCAGCCTGCGTCCAGCACCCTACTCCCATGCTCCAGGTTTAGTTTACCAATAAGTTCCCTCGCCATGCCCTTACCACCAGGCGCAACAAAGTCTTTCCCGTACACCTGCTCATATTTCAGTATTGAGTCAGTGGCGTACTGAGTCGAGTCTAATAGTTCCTTTGTCATATCTATCTGATCATGGGTGAAGAGATTTACGGCAACAATATACTCAATTGACTATTTAGCTAACGCGATGTCGAGATTTTAAGCCAATCCTCTAACCGAGCGGCATGACCGGTGTGAAGTCGTCCATCACTACCCAGTCTGGTCGACTCGATCCGCGATGTTTATTTTCTACTGAGTTTAATGTCATGGAAATCATCGAACGATTCCAGGGCGACATGTTCGGCGCAGAACCGTGAATGATATTGCTATTCGCCAATATTACCGATCCAGGCGGGCCCTTTGGTGCCACGATGCCATTGAGTGCTACCTGCTCGGCGACGCGTTCATTATCCAGTGCTCGAATAGGGAAGGAGGTGGTGATATCGTCCTCGTCGTTTTCAAAGGCATCGCAATGATGGGATCCCGGGACCATCATCAACGGTCCATTGAATTCGTTTACTTCTTCCATAAATATCAAGACATTTAGTAATCGATTAGCTGGCATGCCGTCGTCGGTCAGGTAAGTGGGGTAATCCTGATGCCACTGCCACATATCACCACTGAACGCGCGCTTCAAATTCAATATACATTGAAAAATATAAATATCACTTTCAATAATACGCATCGCCGGTTCAATAATGGCAGGATGGCGAGCCAGGATATTAGCTTCAGCGCAGAAGCTATGTACATTCATTAACGAACGTACTGTGGTTCCGTCGTTTTCAAAAATAACTTCTGGCCTGTCCAGCGAACATAATCTTTGAACTTGAGACATTACTGCGCTAATTTGATCAACGGGTAATAGTTCAGGCAGAAAAATATAACCCTGTTCGAAATAACTTGCAAATTGTTGTTCAGTCAGCATGGTTTATATAACCTGTTTGTCAGTACTTTCTGATAGTCGCATCATAGTTTCCAGCGGCGAAATGTTCCAACTAAGAGCCAGTTCATTAAGGCTAATAGACTGATCTTCACTACTGCCGACCAGGTAAACAATATCTCCTGGAGAACACCGACTTATTCCATCCAGATCGATTGTTGTATGCTCAAGGGAGACGGATACTACCGGTGCACGGTGTCCACGTATTAGCACATGGAACTCGCCTCCACTAGAGGCGCCTGGTACGCCATGGGACATTCCTATAGGTAATATGCCCAATTTTCTGGGTCGGGCAATATTGTATTGTCCAGCGATAATCAGATCGTCTCCGGGTTGATGATTGCCGACATGAATCAATCTGGTATGCAGCGCTTTCAATACTGGCTGGAACATTGTCATATCGCCCACATCATCATAGCCATATGGCGACAACCCATACATCGCATGACCTACACACACGGCGTTGCAGTCATCGTTTAGGCCAGCCACCACACAACTACTGGCCATGGCTTGTGTGACATTGGGTCGTATACCGATGGTAGACAAACTGTCTAGCAAATTCTGGAAATCGACCAGTCGAGCTACTGACCACTGACGGCCTGATTTATCAGCAAATGGTACATGGGTATAAATACCGCCGACCTGGATATTATCAAGAGAACATATTTTTACAATGGTGTCCTGTGCAACAGCCAATGGAATACCCAACCTACCCAGTCCCGCATCTACCTTAATATAAATTTCTACTGTCTTATCGACAGATCTTGATACCAATTCGGCAGTATCAAAATCAGTTATCGTGGGAATAAAACCTTCCATAGCGGCAGCAGAAGACTCAGCAGCAGTGCCAAATGCAAACATTAGTATGGGCAGCTTGACGCCATTTTGTCTAATTGCACGAGCCTCCTGTAGATTTCCTGTGGCCAACATTTCGATTCCACACTGCTCTAGAAGCGGTGCAATCTGTATGGCACCAAGACCATACGCATTGCCTTTGACGGATGCAATGAAAAGCTGGTTATGGGTGCACAGACCACGTAGTACAGCAAGATTCGACTTAAGCGATTGAATATCGAGTTCTATGGATAGTGATGTGTGTTGCTTCATGTGCTAGTCCTAGGGCGCCCAGCGCCAGTAAATCTGGACGTTACATAGTGCCATGCAATCGGCAATTTAGGAATATTCAAGTCAAACCACTTGCGGATTAGCCATTGTTCTTTTCATGGTCACTTGTAAAAGCATCCAACTTTTTCTTTGACTCAAGATACACATCAACCGTCTCCGGATCACATTCTAACTGACGCTGCCCACAGGTTTCCAAGGCGGAAAAGTCGATTCTCACACTAGCTAGTAAATAATTTGATGCCTCAGGAATCTGTCCACTCTGCAATAGCTCTAAAACATTCAGTTTATGATCAAACTGACCAGAGCTTATTATAAAGTCCACCATTCTTATATCTTGCTGTGACTCTCTTTGTTCTACTAAATTGCCCATATAAAACCCGATGGTTAACAAACCGGTGCCGATCAGTACAGTAACTAGTTTTTTCATCTATTAAATACCTTAAGAAGTGTAAATATCCACGACATCAGGAATTATAGTGGTATTTCTGTCAACCCTAGTCTAAGGTAAGTTAACTGAATCTCCCCTGAAAAGTACTTATTTTTTGTGCCAAAAGTAAGTTCGTCCAAATCACCACTTTATTTCTTCAAGAACCCATCTTGATCTTTAAAGCTGAGACGACTCATATCATCAGCTTGCAGCAAAATAATTTTGTCATTGACATAGAGTTTCTAACCTCTCAATCTCTTTACTAAATCAGGTACTCACCATATATACTTTAAAATACTATGGGAGTCTTCGCAGGGAAGAGCATTCTGGCCTGCTGTTAAAAATACCTTCTCGTTTCCATTTCTAGATAATGGCCAATAAATGAAGTTAATAGAAGAATATTAGGCGATGTTGAGTTGTCAATTCATCCAGATCTATTTTTCGAAAATGATATTGATGAGAATACGTTTATCGATCTCGATAGCGACGACCTCAAGGAATTAGGCTTATCGCTAGGCCATAGGAAGAAACTTTTAAAGGCTATTGAGAAACATATGCCTGGTGACACTACTACGTCTTCTGATGCTCCATCCGACGCAGAAATAGCCCAACTAGTAGCCTTAACCTCTGGAGATCTGGACGGAAAGCGAAGACACTTAACTATAGGTTTTTGTGACCTGGTTGGTTCAACCGCAATGTCTGAGCGTCATGAACCAGAAGATTTAAGAACTATTCTTTCCACCTATCACGAAACTGTGGCTCAAGTAGTGGGAGGATTTGGCGGCCATATCGCCAAATTTTTGGATGATGGAGCAATGATTTATTTTGGCTACCCTATAGCCCATGAGGACGACGCCGAATGCGCCGTTCGCTTTGCTCTTGCCATGCGCAAAGCTGTTGCGAAACTCAATTTAAATATTGGGGAAAACTGAACACGCGGGTTAGCAATGCATCAGGTCATTTTGTTATAGGTCACTTAATCGGCGGCGGGGTATCCCAGGAACACACGGTCACCGGTGAAACACCGAATCTTGCAGCATGACTTGAAGGCGCTGCTGCAGTCAACGAAATTATTATCGCAGAAAAAACCCGACACCTTGTGAAAGAGATTATCAATGGCGTCACCCAGGGCAAGTCGCTACCCGATAAGCTGGTCAAGCAAATAACGGAAAAGGCTGATGGTATACCGATACTTGTAGAAGAATTAGCCTGAAGCATTTTAAGCACGGGCAAACTTGAAGAACAGGACGGTGAATATGTCATAGTTAAACCGATGGAAAAGATCGGTGTTCCAATCAGACTGCACGATGCACTTATTTTAAGATGAGAAAACTCACCCAAAATCAAACAGACCGCCCAGTTTGGTGCGGTCATTGGTAGAGAGTTTGATCCGGTTTTTCTGATAGGTAAAATCTTACCGTAATAACACTAAACTAATTTTTAAAAAATAAACAAATATCGTTACCGAAACCCCCACCGATTTTCTCCTTTAAACTGAAGTCAACGATTGGGCTCATAATCGTATGGCTTGCACTGTCGCATAAATTTTAGGAGCAATGGAAAGGAAAATTTGTCAGCTAAAAGCTGTTTGCCCAAATCTTGGGAAAGCGCTTGTTGGGCCGAGGTTAATCGATACAGGGGAACTTTCAGGTAAATGTGATGGGCTGTGTGCTCCATGATATTGTGATTCAGAAAGTTAAGTTATTCCGAAAATACCATGTGCACGGTTACATCCATCTGGCCGTGCATTAGATACTATCTGTCCCTGTATTGTAGTAATTGGGGTCTAATTATAGGTAGGTTTTACTAAAGTTATTTGTTACCCCTGCCACATAGCCAATAAACAAGAGGCCAGAAATGTCAGATCAATTGCAAGTCTCCACCCGGGGACCTGTACTGGAGGTGGCGATGTCTCGTCCCCCGGTCAACGCTATCAATCTTTCTTTGAGTCGAGAAATGTTTGCGGCGTTTAAGACTCTTAATGACGACTCGAATTTATTGGTCGGCTTGTTATATAGCCAGGGAAATGAGAAGAATATTTTTTCAGCAGGTTGGGATTTAAAGGCATTCGCTGCAGGTGAAGGTACTGATGAGGAGAATGGCTTTGATCTTGGGCCCGGCGGACTTGGCGGTCTTCCAGAGTACTTTGATCTTAGCAAACCCATCGTTGCTGCAATCTCTGGCGCGGCGATTGGCGGTGGCTTTGAGCTCGCACTGGGTGCCGATATTATTGTGTGTTCCGAGGATGCCTATTTCTGGTTGCCAGAGGCACAACGGGGCTTCTTGCCTGATGCAGGCGCCGTTCAGAAGTTGCACCATCGCATCCCGTTTAATGTTGCCATAGACCTGATCATGACTGGCCGAAAAATGTTCGCTGACGAGGCCAAACACTGGGGCTTGGTGCGCGATGTTGTGCCGGTTGATCAACTACTAGGCCATGCTCGTAGTGTTACAGATACCATTGCTAATGGCGCACCATTAGTAATGGGCGCCCTTAAAGAATACATGCGCAAGTATAGTCATTGCTCGGTGGAAGAAGGTCACGCTGTAACGCACCGCGCCTGGATTGGCAAGAGTGATCTGCCGACTTACGAGCGAATGATTCAATCCGATGACTTTACCGAAGGTTCTGTGGCTTTTGTCGAGAAGCGCGACCCTAAATTCACGGGTTAGTCACATGACACACCGTCTTGATGCCATGTTTGAAGCGCGTTCGATGGCCATTGTTGGGGCATCAGCTCGACCCGGATCCTTTGGATCAGAGCTAGCCACATCAGCAATCTCTAATAACTACAACGGCACCATCAATTTCATTAATCCGCGCGGTGGAAATATTCTCGGCCACGAAGCGGTCCCCTCTATAAGCGATCTGGATCAGCCACCAGATGTAGCTGTTCTCGGAATTGCTGCAAGAAATCTGGAACGTGCATTACTCGATGCAATAGACATTGGCGCAAAGTCCGCAGTAATCTTCGACGCCTGTTATGGAGAAACAGAAAACGGTGTCACGATACTACAACGACTGAAAGATATTGCACGAGAAGCAAATCTGCCAATATGTGGTGGCGCAGGCATGGGGTTTCTTAATAACCATACAGGTGCAGTCGCTAGTTTCTATCCCGCTGATCACATGAAGCCCGGTAGCATTTCTCTAATAGCACATTCGGGCAGTGTATTTACAGTTCTGGGCATGAATGACCCGCGCTTTCGTTTCGACTTAATGGTCTCACCGGGGCAAGAGATCGGCGCTACTGTGGATGAATACATCACCTATGCAGCAAACCGCAATACCACTAATATTATTGCCGTTTTTATGGAAACAGCACGAAACCCTGAAGGACTGGTGGAAAGTTTGTGCACAGCACGCGACGCCGGAGTGCCTGTAGTAATTTGCAAGGTCGGTCGAACTGAACACAGTGCCCGGCTGGCACGTTCCCATACTGGTGCACTAGTAGGTAGTCATACCGCTTATGAAACGGTTTTTTCGGAATGTGGCGCTATTTCTGTTAACACTGTTGACGAGCTTATGAATTCCGCACTTTTATTTTCGAGTGGACGTATTCCGGGATCAGGCGGCGCAGGACTGGTAACCGATAGCGGTGGTTTGCGTGAGATGCTCCTGGATATAGCAGTAGAATCGAATACTCCGCTTGCACAGTTAAGTGATCAAACAATCTTTAAGTTGCGCAACCTATTGCCACCTGAGCTTGTTCCGTCAAACCCACTCGACTGCGCTGCGGCATTAACAGATAACTTTCCAAAAGTATTTGATAACGGGCTACAAACTCTTGCTGATGCAGAAGAAGTATCGATGCTAGGATTCGAAGCAGATATGCGCGATGACTATGTATATGATAAAGCCTTGTCCGATCTGGCAAAAAGTTTGGCCAGTCGCACTGAAAAACCCGTTTTCTGCTATACCAGTTTTGGGCAAACCAATAATCGTGAGATAGGCAGTCATCTTGCTGATCTGGGCATACCCTGCCTGAACGGCGCGGATATTACTATGAGTGCTATCCGTCATCTGCAAAACTGGGCCAACCAGCGAAACATTATGCCGCAGCGACCAACCCACATTACACCTTTGAAGCTATTCCCAGGAAATTTTTCAGGGGAAGCCGCAAGTTTACAATTATTGTCGGAATACCAGGTGCCGGTCGCACAAAGCCGAGTTTGCGTTGATATGCGTGCCGTAAATTT
The DNA here is from genome assembly GCA_047615875.1 of Parasphingorhabdus sp. Lineage (GTDB taxonomy): Bacteria > Pseudomonadota > Gammaproteobacteria > Arenicellales > CAJQKF01 > JBLHGU01. Next base: position 11,668 of record JBLHGU010000055.1, on the reverse strand, counting down.
GGCTGCTAAAGAGTTAGGATTTCCCCTCGTATTGAAAACCGCAGAGCCGGGCAAAGACCACAAGAGCGATCAAGGCGGCGTTGTATTAAATCTAATGAATTTCACATCGTTGCAAGATGCCTATATTGAAATGTCCACGAGAATAGGTGCGCAAGTAATTCTGCAACAACAATCTGCAAAAGGCATTGAGTTGGCTTTTGGCTGTGTAATAGATGCAGACTTTGGGCCGTTGGTCATGGTATCTGCAGGCGGTATACTGGTGGAGTTTTTTAACGAGCGTGAATTCGCCCGCGCGCCTTTTGGACCAGAAAAGGCTGAAGATATGATTAGAAAACTAGCCGTGGCTAAACTCATCGATGGCGCACGTGGAGAAAGCCCTCGAGATATGGCCGCAGCCGCCCTGGCACTGAGCAGTTTCTCCTATGCCTGCGCCTCGTTAATGGAACACGTTGTGGAGATAGACATCAATCCCATAATAATCACTGAGACCGGCGCAATTGCAGTTGATGCGTTAATCGTTGCAAACGCTGGCTTGCAAAAATAATCTAGACGGAACAAGTAAGAGACAATGACCACTAACGTTACATTCCCCAATCTGTTTTCCCAACTAAACATTGGAACAGTTACGGTAAAGAACCGTATCGTATCAACTGGCCACGATACAGCGATGATCACCGACGGCGGTATCAATGACCGATTGATTGCATACCATGAAGCCCGCGCACGCGGCGGAGCGGGCCTGATCATTGTGCAAATCGCAGGTATCCACGACTCTGCTCGTTTAACGGCCCACGAATTAATGGCCCATGATGACAGCGTTATACCGGGATTCACGAAGCTGGCTGATACAGTGCACAAGCACGGTTGTAAGCTGTTCGTGCAAATCTTTCATCCCGGCCGTGAAATAATGACCGGTGATGATGGTTCACTACCGGTAGCCTATGCTCCGTCTGTTTCGCCTGCAGAGCGATTCCATACCATTCCGCGAGCAATGACAACCGAGATGATCGAAGAATTCGTCACTTGCTATGGTGCTGCCGCCGAACGGATGGAGCGCTCCGGTGCGGATGGTGTCGAGATTGTTGCAAGCCACGGCTACCTGCCGGCTCAGTTTCTTGCAGAGGGCGTTAATCGGCGTACCGACCAATATGGCGGAACATTCGATAACCGCTTAAGGTTCTTGTCAGAAGTTATTTCCGAGGTGCGCAAAACCACGAAAGCCTCTTTCTCTCTGGGACTACGTATCAGTCATGATGAGAAAGATTCCCATGGACTGACTGACGATGTTTCGATGGCTATAATCAAGGCAGTCGAATCAAAAATTGACTATGTCAGCATTGTAGCTGGCTCGTCAGCAAGCACCGGCGGCGCAATTCATATCGTACCACCTATGTCCAAAAGCCCTGGATATACCACCCCCTTTTGTAATGAGCTTAAGAAGGAAATCAATATCCCGGTTTTAGTAGCAGGACGAATTAATCAACCACAAATTGCAGAACAAATAATTGCTTCTGGTAAGGCCGACTTATGTGGCATGACCCGCGCACTGATTGCCGACCCATTGATGCCACAAAAAGCACAAGCTGGTCACACTGATGACATTCGAGCATGTATCGCCTGTAACCAGGCCTGCATTCACCATTTCCATAGAGGTTATCCGATTTCCTGCATTCAGCACCCTGAGACGGGGCGTGAGTTGACCTATGGAACACTCATCCCAACCAATAGCCCTAAACGAGTTCTCGTCGCCGGGGGCGGTCCCGCCGGTATGAAAGCGGCGGTGGTTGCTGCAAAGCGTGGTCATCAGGTGACTCTGTTCGAGAGTGAACACTATCTCGGTGGCCAGGTATTGCTGGCACAACTATTGCCAGGAAGATCTGAATTCGGTGGGCTTGCAACAAATCTATCCCGGGAAATTGAACTAGCCGGTGTAGAAGTTCGACTCGATACAACTCTGAATGCGGATATCGTGAGTGCAGAAAGTGCTGATGTTGTAATAGTAGCTACTGGTGCAAAGCCACTCTGGCCCCACGGGCTAATGCTTGAAAATAATCCTCATGTTCTGGACCCATGGCAAGTACTGCGAAACGAGGAGAAAGTCGGTGCTTCCGTTGTTATCGCTGACTGGCGCTGCGACTGGATTGGCGTTGGCCTTGCTGAGCGGTTGGCAACAGAAGGTAGCCATGTTCGCCTTGCCGTAAATGGCCTTTGTGCCGGTGAATCGCTGCCCTACTACGTACGCGATGAGGCGGCCGGTAAGTTACACAAGCTTGGTGTAGAAATTATTCCCTATGCCAGACTTTACGGTGCCGATGCAGATAGTGTCTATCTTCAACATACTGCAAGCGAAGAAGCGATGATTCAGGAGAATGTCGATACGTTAATTCTCGCCCAGGGTCATGAGCCTCGTGCAACACTACTGGACGAACTGGCAGCAGTCAAATCACTTACGGTTATCGGTATTGGCGATTGTGTCTCACCGCGTACAGCCGAAGAGGCTGTACTTGAAGGTTTGAAAGCTGGATGGGGTATTTGATCGAGTAATAAGCCTACATAATAGATAATAATTTGCCGCTAATTGCTCAATTTATTATCGTGGCTGATACACTTGGATTAACGTAATTTATGTTTATTTTGTGAGTTCATGAACGAAAAGTACCAAATTAAACAAGGCATGAAAACAATGAAGGCAGTGGTTACCATGGGAAATGGTGACTATGACATGCTGAATTATAGAGAAGTTCCGATACCAGATCTGTTGCCAGGTGAAGTATTGATAAATGTTCTTGCGGCCGGAGTTAACAATACTGAAATTAATACTCGCTTAGGTTGGTACTCTTCGAGCATCAAAGATAGTACGGAAGATTTTTCTGGCGAACAAAGCGACTCGACTAACCAGAAATCTGACGGTGGCTGGGACAAGGAGACACCTTTCCCATTTATACAAGGTACAGATTGTTGCGGTATTGTTACCGCGGCATTTGATGATGCAGATCAATGCCTAGTCAATAAGCGGGTTTTGGTTCGTTCTTGTATGCGTACGATGAATTTTTCTTCCCTGGAGACGGTTTGGATCGCATCGGATTTCGATGGCGCTTTCGCACAATATGTAAAAGTACCCAGTAGTGAAGTATTTGCTGTTGATTGCGACTGGAGCAATGCGGAATTGGCAACCATGCCATGCGCTTACGCGACTTCGGAAAATATGTTACATCGTGCCCAGGTTGATAACTCAGATACAGTATTAATAACTGGAGCATCTGGTGGTGTGGGTTCTGCTGTCGTTCAACTCGCGAAGCGGCGGGGAGCGCATGTTATTGCGGTATGTGGAAAGGACAAAATGCAACGTGTTTCTGAAATTGGTGCCGATCAAGTGTTTTCCAGGCAGGATGACCTGGTTCTGGCGATAGGTGGGCGACAATTGGATGTGGTAATTGATAACGTTGCTGGCCGTGAATTCCCGAATATGTTGAAGCTCCTGAAGAAAGGGGGCCGCTATGCATCATCTGGTGCAATCGCTGGACCGATTGTTGAACTCGACATGCGTGATTTTTATCTTAAAGATATTACTTTGATTGGTTGTACCGCGTGGGATGAGCCTGTATTTCCAAATTTGATTCGATACATTGAAAGTGATGAAATCAAACCTCTAGTTGCGAAAACATTTCCACTAAGTGAAATTGCAGAGGCACAACGCCAGTTTCTGGATAAAACTCATGTTGGAAATTTTGTATTAATTCCTCCGCCAGTGACATAACCTAAATAGAATATTTGTCCAAAGGTAATTCTACATAGTTTAATTTGGCAGCAAACCGTAGAATGATGTTGTTAGACTGCTAACTCAATACTGATTAGAGGAAATTAACATGACCGCTCCAGGTGCTTCAGGTTTTTCAATTTGGGAATATTCTGCAATCGTTTTTGCAGTCGTGGTCATTTCAAAATTGATCAGTAAAAAACCAAAACAGTGGATGTTTTATGGTTGATTCTGTTTGGTGCGATTCTAACTAATGTAGGATTTTACCGGGACATAACGAATTTCTTGAAACCATTGGGGAATGGGGAATTTTGTTCCTCATGTTTGCTTTGGGACTTGAAGAGGATCTAAACCGCTTTACCCAGGGGCTAAAACGTAGCATGGGGGTTGCGGTTATAGGCGCGTTATTTCCCTTTATGGCAGGTTATGGTGTGGCTTCGTTCGCTGGCTATGAGCACAATATATGTATGTTGTGGGGCTTAACCATGACGGCTACCGCTGTCAGCTTGACCATGATGAGCTTGCGGGGTGATTTACTACATAAATCTACTGCAGCGACGGGCATCATGACTGCTGCAATAATAGACGACGTGGCTTCATTGATTGGTGTGGCAATACTTATTCCGTTGATTGTCGTTAGCTCAGGTACCGGCGGCGAAGGCGGTGCCAGTTTTATTGATATCGCGATTATCATTGGTAAGGTCATTGTATTTTTTGCGATTACACTTTTTATGGGGCTCATTGCGTTTCCTGAACGTGCGCCTCGAGAATTATCCGCGACTGCGTCGGTTTTGCAGCGCATTTCATATTGGTTTTCCAGACAAGTCGCAAAAGTCGGCGTGCGTAAGATACTTTTAGTTCATCAAGGGGAATTCACACCGCTGGTCATGTTGTTCTTTGCGATGATGGCGGGTGTCACCGCTCATCTTCTTGGTTTCCATCCAGCAATTGGCGCGTACTTCGCGGGTTTATTTTTCCATCGTGAATATTTTATTTTTAGTAAGGAAAAAACCAACGAACAAGGAGAATCTTACATCGAGGAAGATAATCATTTCCACGATGCAAATCATGTTATTGAGCACCTGGCTTTCACAATATTTGGACCCATATTTTTTATCAATCTAGGCGGAAAATTAATTTTCGATGTCGATATCATGGCTAAGGTTTTGCCTATTGCGGTAATGTTGTTTCTAACAGTATTAGTTTTTCAAGTGCTATCTGCCTCGATCGCAGCAAGGTTTACTGGAAATTATAAGTGGCATGAAAGCATAATGATTGGCCTTGGTATGCTGGGAAGGGCAGAACTTGCCTTCATTGTCATAAATATCGCATTCGTACAAGAAAAAATTATTGGTATTGAAGCCTTCTATACACTGATGTTTGCCTGTTTCATGCTCAATATTACCGTTCCTATTGTTCTGAAACTTTGGAAGCCTTATTACCTCGGGTTTAAGCAGCTGGATATTATGGGTATAAAACTATCGCGACCTGAAGCGGCAGTTGTTCCAGAAGAAATGGCTGAATACAAAACGCAAATGGAGCAGGAACGGCGGCAATATTTGGAAAATGATTAGAATGGAAATTATTTTTCTGAACTAAACATCCAAATCTATTTCTCGCGGTTCACATATCACGCCACGAATCATTAAGGTAGAGAAATAACAACGGAGAGTGAATTCGCATTGATGGGTCCTTCTCCCAGGAAGTATGGAATGTGCAAGCCATAATGGCCCAGGTATTTTGCACTGCAAAATACCTGGAATGATTCGCTAAGAGCTATTAGTACACTTCTAAAAGCCAATCAGAATTCTTGTATCCACACCGGATTCGAGCTCTCGCATTGCGTCGTTTATTTGCTCTAGTGGCACTGTTTTCCCAATCATACGGTCGAGGTCGAGTTTGCCGCTTTTGTATAACCCCAACAATCTATTAAAATCTCGTTCGGGAACGCCGCCACCGTAGTAACTACCGATGATTCGCTTTTGTTCTACGGGAAAGCTCCTGGCCGAGGGAATAATAAAGTCAACATCTTTGGCAGTCTGTCCCACCGAGACGATGGTACCGGCAGCCCGAGCCGAATGAAAAGCCTGATCAAACGCACCGGCGTTGCCAATACAATCCAGAGTTGCATCAGCGCCCCGTCCGGCTGTAAGTTCGCGTATCGCCTGTGGCACATCTTCGGTAAGATTTGGGTTGATATAGTGGGTGGCGCCAAAACTCATGGACACGGCTTCTTTACGTGGATTCGGGTCGATGACAATAATACGCTCTGCTCCGACACTAACCGCTCCGAGGATGGCACTAATACCCACACCGCCTATTCCCCAAATGGCGACGCTTTGTCCGGGTTGCACAGCGGCATCACAGACAACTGCACCGAATCCAGTAGTCACGGCACAACCAACAATAGCAGCTACCTGCAAAGGAATATCCGAATCTATTCGCAAACACCCCTGCTCCGGCATCACTGCATATTCGGCAAATGAAGACTGCGTGGCAAAATGATTCAAAGCTCCTCGGGTTTGGCTATAAAGTCTTGATGTGCCATCCCAAAGTGTACCGTTTAGCGCCGCCGGCATATTGGTCTCACACTGGGTAGGTACACCCTCGTAACAGTAGTAGCAATGACCACATGACGGAAACCAGGATAAAACAACATGGTCACCAGGCTTCACTCGACTCACACCCGGTCCGATTGCCTCCACGACTGCTGCGGCCTCGTGACCGAGAATGATGGGCAGATTAGTCCCGCCCCGTCCTCGGGCCGTGGACAAATCACTGTGACACACGCCGGCATAGGCAATGCGTAATAAAACCTCGCCTTCCTTGGGGGATGCGATCTCGACTTCTTCGATGGCCATATCCTGATTCACATCGAACAGCACAGCGGCTTTCATTTTCATTACATCTGTTACTCCTGGTACATGCTCATTTTAGCTAGGTCGAAATACCGATCAGCCGGACTCTATTTTTTTCTTACCGTAAAAAACTCTTCCATAGATTGCTGGAGTTCACCGGTATCAAATGCTCCCGCCTCAATGGCCACGCCTTTTTCAAATGCATCGTCAAAATCTGCCTGGGTCATTTCTCGAAAGCGTTGACGATTTAACCGCATCGCTATTGGTGGTTTTGCGCCGAGATCGTCGGCAACTTTCAGGGCGGTTTCCATGACCACTTCGGGGCTAACCAGTTGATGAATCAGACCGATGCGATGACATTCTTCGCCGTCCATCATGCGCCCGCTTAACACCAGTTCGATAGTACGAGGCAAGCCCAAACGAGGGGCCATCAATAATGGCCCGAGCACACTTGGGATTCCTGAATTAATTTCTGGTTGACCCATTCTCGAACCTGGATGGCCGATGCGCACATCGGCTAACATGGCAAACTGAAAGGCCGAACCCGCCGCAACGCCATTTAGAGCAGCCACGCAGGCCTTATCGAGCTGTCGCAGGGAATTATAAAAGGCCCGCCAGCTCAGAAACCAGAACAGTGATGATCTCCTGGCGGATCGGAGTATCCCAGGCATTAAGCTTGCCTGGACGATTCAGGGTAATAATGGCGGTGTATTTTTCTCGGCTCAGGATTACATAGTCACTCATGATTAATCATCTTGTTACATTCGGGTTACGGTAATTGAATACTTAGATGGGAAAAATTGCAACTTCTATACTCAATAGCTGGTGATTTTCAACTCTGAAACAATTTTTCTTGTCATGGAGTCGAATCACGGACTACTATATCCGGTCATCGTAAAGCGACACCATAAAAATGTTAATCAGCGATTCCGAAACCATCTTGTCACTGCTACAGAAGCGTACACAACATTCGCCAGACACAGTGTACGCCCGGTATGCGCAACAAGAACTGACAGTTTCTGAACTCAGTTCTCGAGCTGGCAATATTGCAACTGCTCTTGCCCGACTCGACATTCAACCAGGCGACAGAGTTGCAGTCATGATGGACAACAGTCTGGACTATGTTGTGCTGTATTTTGCTTTGACTTGGCTGGGCGCCATACAAGTCCCGGTCAATACACGACTGCGCCACAGTGCTCTAAAGTACCTTATCGATCACTCTGAACCCAAATTAATTATTGCAGAAGAATCCTACCTTAAACTTATGCACGACGCTCAATGCTCCGTGTCAAATACAAATACCATAAGCCATAGTTCAGAAAATAGTTCTGCCTGGAAATTGGCAGACTCGACTCAGCTGAATTTGAATGGTCCACCTATTAATCCTGTTGCTGCAAAAGGCGGCGACGTACTATTTATTATGTACACATCGGGCACAACAGGTCCACCTAAGGGCGTATTGGTAACTGATAAAATGTTCCGCACATCAGCCTATGCGGCATCATTATCTGCGCATGCTCAGGATGGTGATATTTTCCCAATATGGGAACCGCTTTATCATGTTGGTGCGGCACAGTTATTACCCTTGCCGCTAATGGCAGATATTGAACTGAATTTCATTGGTACGTTTAGTGCTTCCAGTTTCTGGCAAAAAGTTCGCGCAAGTAAGGCAACTCATATTCATTTTCTCGGCGGTATATTACAGATACTACTCAGGCAACCCGCCGATCCACTGGACCAGAAACATGGTTGCCGAATAGCCTGGGGCGGCGGCGCACCGGCGACCGTGGCATTAGAATTTGAAACGCGATTCAACATTCAGGTTAGAGAAATATATGGCATGACGGAAGCCTCCAGCTTTACCAGCATAAATACCGACGGCCACAAAGGATCTGTAGGGCAGGTCGCGCCTTACTTTAAGGTGAAAATTGTAGACCAAAATGACAAGGAAGTTGCTCCACATAATCATGGCGAAATTGCTGTACGCGAACTGGAGCCGGGATTAATTACCCCCGGTTATTATAAAAATCAGGCGGCCACCCATAAGGCCATTCGCAACCAATGGTTCTATACTGGTGACTTGGGCTACTTTGATGAAAACAACTATCTTTACTACTCGGGCCGAGTAAAAGAATCCATTCGTCGTCGTGGAGAGAATATTTCTGCGTGGGAAATTGAACGCGTGATAGAACGTTTGTCCCTGGTGGAACAAGCGGCCGCTATAGGCGTACCTGACGAGTTAGGAGACGAGGATATAAAGCTTTTTGTAAAGCTAAGCAAGGAGGGACTAGAGAGCAATGGTGCCGAAAACTCTCTTCACGAACAGATTTTTAGCTGGTGCGCGGAGCAGCTACCTGAATTCCAGATACCCCGGTACCTGACCATTGTGGATCAGTTTCCACTCACCGGCACTCAGCGAATTCGCAAGGAGTTGCTTCCTAAACATACAGAGGATAGCGTTGTTCGGGTGCTTTAATGTGTAGTTCAATTGTTTCATTGATAATCACTCTTGCTATCCCTTAAATTCGTAATGATTCTATGCATGTCTGCACAGAGCTTAGCGCTCGGTAAAAACAGATGCATCTAATTTTCAGTGATAGTTTTGTACAGCGTCAAAGGGTAGCCGAGAACTTAACAGCTCTTTACAGTGCACAGAATGAGGAACCTCGGAGTTGTTATCAACCAGTATAACTTCAAGGTCAACATCAGCAGTTTGATTTACATATCCCGCCAATGTATTTCTAAGCATACGTGGATTGTTGAAACAGGAAATTATTGCGAAAAATATCGTGTTGCAACTGGGACGCAAAAACTATTGCGCATTGAACCATACAAAAACGTGGTTGCAGTTACAGACCCTACAGTCCAGCGCTTTTTAAATCGGCCAACATCTGATCAAGTTGTGATGGATCTTCAAATGGACGTTCCCTGGCCCACTGCTCAATGCTGAAATCCGGATAGAGGCTTTCAATTTGCACCACCGACCATTCGGCATCATCCGTTCGACCTAACTTCATGTAAGCAGCTGCAGCGAAAATGTGCCACTGTATATTATTTGGATTTCGATTTATTGCGATTTCCAGATACTCAAGTGCCTTTGTATAGTCTCCGGTCCAAAAATGCGCCTGGGACAAAATGCCCTGGTATTCGCTTGAATAGTTGGGGTTCAGTTTAATCGCACGTTCCATGGGATCAAATGCGAAAGACGCACCATCTTTTCTGTAAGTGTGGACAGATGCTTCCATGGCAAGTGCATCGGCGTAGTTAGGGTCGATTTCGACGTCTCTTTGGGCGTGTTCCACGGCCTCGCTGTGATGCTTGCGTAATAGCAAAGCAAAAGAACGTGAGAAATACACATGGGGCAGTGTCTGATCGATAGAGATCGCGTTGTCAGTCAGCTCCAGGGCAATACTCAAGGATTCTTCAGGGTTATCACTGTAACCGGTCATTACCTCGTTCATATAGGAAATCGCCAACGAAGAGTAAGCCCGCGCAAATGAAGGATCGAGACTGATTGCCTGCCTGAATAATTCCCGTGCAGGTTCATAACTTCCTTCACTGTATTCACTCAAGCGATTTTGGCCACGCAAAATAATCATAGGCGTCCGCGTTGTTGGTATAGCGTTCACTGATCCTGCTTCGTTCCTTTTCAGTTAGCTTCAACTCCATAGACTGGACAATTTGATTGGTGATTCGGTCCTGTAGCGCAAATATGTCATTCAGCACACCGTCGTAACGTTCGACCCAAAGATGCGCACCACTAACGCCATCGATCAGCTAGGCATTTACACGAATCTGGTTACCGGCCGTGCTTATACTGCCTTCCAAAATATAACGTACGCCTAATTCCCTGGCGACGGACGGGATGTTCACAGCTTGCCCCTTGTAGGCAAATACAGAATTTCTAGCTATAACCAACACACCCGAAATTTTTGATAAGTTGGTAATCAGGTCTTCGGTCATGCCATCGCCAAAGATATTATCACGGACAGAGATTACGTCGCCGAGATTAATACCGATACGCAACGGCACTGTTTTATTGCGGTCGTTTTCGGAGATAGGTGACATTTCATTCTGTATTACCACGGCGCAGTTCACAGCATCCAGCGCGCTGGAGAAGTCCGCCAATACTGCGTCACCGGCATAATTGACGACTCGTCCATTATGGGCGTTTACCTGAACAGTGATACGGTCCAGTGCCTGACGCACCTGTCGATACGTGTCCTCTTCATCATCACCCGTTAAGCGACTAAATCCAACCACATCGGCATGCAGGATAGCAGCAAGCTTGCGTGGCAATGATTGGTCGTTTGACATCGAATCTGGGTTTTGGTCACTGTGGGAAGAGACTATAGCAACCTAAATAGTACAAAATATTTTGTTAGTAGACGCCCAGTGTCGGTGGAAAATCAACCGGAATTAAACTCGGGAGCAGACCTTACAACCGGTATTCTTCACAGGCATACATGTCTAGCAGCCGACGGTGTTTCAATGGCAAGTACCGTGCACCCAATCGGATCTGCGACGCCTTTTCGCAAGCTTTGGAACTACTAAACTCGCCATTCCGCAAGCGCTTCGCCGAGGGTTGATTCATCAATCTGAACACCAAGACCTGGGGAATCAGCAACATGAAGGAGTCCATGACCAACAGACGTGTCATGCTCGCCAACTGTCACGCCATAATCGAGCTTTTTGTTATATATGCCTGGAGTCGAACGTATCGAAAAACCCAGTTAACCATCAAGTGAAAATGAAGGTCACGGGGTTACATTTTCAGTGTTACGTGAACTGATAGTCATTCCAGGTCGGGAAAACTAAGGGGATAGGTTATCTCCCGAATTTTCGTTGCTGCGAGGAAATAACTAAATGGGAGAAGTTAAGGTAAAATTCAATCAATTTTAAAAACACTTCACAATATTCCGAGCTAGAAATCATGAAAAGTTTATCTGAGTTACTCACCCGTGAGGAACGTGCAGCCATTAGCTCCCCTATAGAGTCTGCTCGAACTTTTCCGCGGCGCGCTTTTATAGACGACGACTTTTTTCAATTTGAA
>JBLHGU010000054.1:0-27195 GCA_047615875.1 Parasphingorhabdus sp. | reverse complement strand
GATCCATCATTCCATTTTTCCGACCGAAATCTGCGGTCACCTTTGACAGGGTTTATCACCGACGCAGCTGAATCATTAGCAACGCCTGAAGATGCCCACAATTTAAGGGTATCCTGCCACAGTTTCATCTGTGCCTCGCCCAGCTCCTGGGTGTCAATCGAAGCATCACCCATACCATCTATCATTTGTTGCCATTGCTCTAGAGGATTGGAGAATGACGAACTTAAACCAGGCACGATATTGGACCAATACTCTGTCGCAGCCCTGGAATTTTCAGTCCACATTCCCATCCATTGAGCAGACAAATCGTTGAAGTCAGCTGAATTTGGGGTAGATTTGTCGGTGGTTTTTTCAGTCATAGTGAGAAGCTTAATATAGAATTGTTGCAGTGCACAATATAGATTGAAGCCGTTTTAAATGCAAGTAATTCCCCCTCGGTATACTCGCCAGATATCCAGTAAAGTACAGTAGACCGACAGCAGTCGGGTTCAAGACGCATTTCTGAACTACTAACTGGTTAATGAACGGAGATAAATCTCCGAAGACTAATACCTGGAAACCTCTGTGTTGGCACTTGCTCGTATCATCCAGATACTCACCCCAGCGGGGTTTCCTTACTTCATGAAAATTTGTTCCCGACAGGTTTTTCGATTCTGTACCTGGCTACGATAAAATATTCGTAAAAATCAATGGTACCCAGCACGACCTTAGTCGATCAGGATGATGTAGCGATTTATGTATATCTACAAGTTCGAGCAAGATGGAATGGGGACAAACCCAGAAAAATCGTGACTGGCAAGCTGCGTAGTTATGATATCGCTCACCAGGAACTAGTTCCTGAGGTAATTACGACACATTTAAAGTACCAGTATAATCGGGCAGAGTTGTCACATTAACTGCCTCGGGTACGAGAACGAAGAATGCTAAGTTGTTAGAACCAAGTCCTGTATAGGTACTAATTAGTCATGCAATAATCGCTCGTGCAATTCCAAGAACTTTTTGAGTAATTGCAAGAGGTGTGGCCTCGATTAGTTTGGCTTTTCGATCTTCGAAATCCAGGGATTTTAACTGATGAACCATCACGGATCCCGAGGTAGTCATATCGTCTGGCAATACTACTTCCAGCTGTATATTGCGAATTGTGCTGGTGATTGGTGCTACGACAGCGAAGCCCGTGTGATCATTGAAGATTCGTTTTGAAAGTACAAATGCAGGTCGACGCTTCATGATTTCCTTGCCGGAACTGGGGTCGAAACTGAAATAAACGATATCGCCCTGATCGGGAATATACTTCAAGCTTCTCTACCAACTGGTGTTGCGTTAATCCACGCGCGGTCCTCGTCGGTCACGGTAAAACACTCTTTGGGACTGCCTTTCAGTAGATCCCGAAGTGTTGGCTCGTCTTCAATTGGAGTAAGAACGATTTTATTATCTTGTATGGTGAGATCCAGCTTAGACCCTACCGCCAAACCCAGAGTTTCTACAATTTTTTTTGGGATGCTGACAATGTTAGCACCGCCAGATTGTCTAACTGATATGGCTGTCATGAGAACTCCGATTAAGTAATAGTTATATAATAGTATAACGTCTGAATAATGTTTTACAATAGTAAAACATTGCTTGATCCGAGTTTATGGGCAGATGAGAACTGGCGGTTGTCAATGATCGATTCGTTTTCTTTCGTAAAATAATCGGTGATAATGCATATGTTGCACACTAAGCGTCGAATTTTAGTAAAAATATGGTTCGTAAGTACTCGTATCTGAAGGATAGTAGACTTGCCTGAAAATCGCCGTGTCGGCACTTGTGTGTATCATCCTTGATACACTTTCCTTTGGGACTTTCTTTCGCTCGCAAAATACTGTCCCTGGCCACCATTTTGTATTGACCTCAATACTCTCAGAATCTTTACTATAGATAGTAAAAACTAAGTGTAATCATATACTTAAGAGGCTTATTCTGGTTGCTCAATTGCAGCCTATCCACACACCGACAAGCATCATTTATTTATGCCTCGATTCGCGGCTGCCTCAACCAAATTAGATTATTATTTCCCGATTTAGGAACCTAGACATAAATTTGATGCCAGCAACAGTTGAATTGTGGTTAAAGGAAGTCGGCCTTGATGAATATGGCCCTGCGTTTAAAGAGAACGATATAACATTAGAGTTGTTAACCGAACTGGATAAGGATGATCTGAAAGATTTGGGAGTTAAATCCTTTGGCCATAGAAAGTTACTGCTAATAGCCATTGCGGCTCTTAAATCTTCCAATCAGGAAAAAGATTTAAATAATGGGTCTGATGTATTGGTGACTTCAGATAAGACTGAAGGAAATAGCACAGTATTCAGCTCCCTATCTGCTGTTTCTAACGAAGCCGAGAGAAGGCAGATCACAGTCATGTTCTGTGATCTGATCGGTTCCACCGAACTTTCTCAATTGCTCGACATGGAGGATTTGCGTAATTTGAATCGCGCTTATCAGGAAGCCTGTCGTAAATGTATCGAATCCTATGAAGGGTTTGTTACGAAGTATATGGGGGATGGTGTATTGGCCTATTTTGGGTATCCAATCGCACATGAGGATGACTCCGAACGTTCAATCCATGCAGCAAGGGCCATTATTGACGCTATAGGTAAACTCAATGAACAAACTGGCTCAATGTTGGCTTCAGACAGCGACCTGGCCTTTGATCTGTCTGTGCGAATAGGTATAGCCACCGGTGCGGTAGTTGTCGGCGATCTGATTGGAGAAGGTGCATCGAGAGAAAATGCTGTAGTTGGCGAGACGCCTAATCTCGCGGCACGACTGGAAGCCATTGCCGAACCAAATACTATGGTGATCTCCGCCGCAACTCGCCAACTAGCTGGCGGAAGTTTTGCTTACTTGTCTTTAGGTGATCAATCGTTAAAGGGCATAAAAGGTACCGTGGAGGCGTGGACGGTTACAGGGGCCCAGGATCAAGGTAGTCGGTTCGAAACCCTTCATGAAAAATCCATTTCCCCCTTAATAGGTAGAGAGGAAGAGCACGACATGCTTGCTCGCAGATGGTCAATGACCCAGAAAGGCAATGGCCAGGTTGTGTTGGTTTCCGGTGAAGCCGGTATAGGCAAGTCACGATTGACGAGAGGGTTGCGTGAACGCGCAGAGGATACAGAAGCAGCGATATTAAACTACCAATGCTCCCCCTACCATACCAGTAGTGCGCTGTATCCAGTCATTAATCATTTCGAAAGGGGCGCGGGATTCTCAACCGATGATACCTCCGATGCCAGGCTCGACAAGCTTGAAGCATTTGCCAAAGACACCGATTTAGTTGAGCCTGACAGGTTGATGCTGTTGGCTGAGTTGTTATCTTTGCCAACTAATCAACGTTAAGGTGTTATCGATCTCTCCGCAGCACAGAAGAAAGATTTAACCCAGGCTTTGCTAATCGATCAACTGGAGACTTTGTCCAGAGAAAGGCCCGTATTAATAGTATTTGAAGATCTACACTGGGTAGACCCCACTTCTCTGGAATTGCTCGAAGTGTTGGTTTCGGGCATTGCTGGCAGTCGGATTATGGCCATCGTTACCTATCGACCAGAATTCGTTTCAAACTGGATTGGTGAGGCCCATGTTACATCGGTTAGCCTGAATAAACTGGATGCAAAGAGTAGTGTCGAATTAATGCATGCGGTGACTGGTGGACTGAAAATGCCGGACGAATTGGTAAAAGAAATTATTAGCAAGACTGATGGTGTTCCGTTGTTTGTAGAGGAGCTAACCAAGACAATCGTTGAATCTGGAATGCTCGTTCAGGAAGGCGGTCGCTATATACTGCAGCAACCGCTGTCATCATTAACAATCCCCGCAACTTTGCAGGATTCACTAATGGCAAGACTGGACCGCTTTTCCTCGGTCAAGTCTATCGCCCAAATAGGTGCCACCATTGGTCGAGAGTTTGGTTACGATTTGCTATTGACCGTGGCAAAGTTGAAGCCAGGGGAACTGGATGACACGCTACAAAAACTAGTTGATGCTGGGCTCGTATTCCGTCGGGGTAGAGGGACCAGAGCCAATTATTTTTTCAAGCATGCGTTGATACAAGATATTGCTTACTCCAGTCTGCTTAAAACAACTCGTCAGAAATTGCACGAAGATATTGCTGTCGCTTTGAAAAACAAATTCAAAGCATTGGTTGATTCCCAACCCGAGCTTATTGCATACCATATGGATGAGGCAGGGAGTTTCGCGGAGGCGCTGGTTTATTGGCGAAAGGCCGCAAAGCAGGCGAGCTCGCATTCTTCAATGCAAGAGGCCTATAGCCATTTGGGCAAGGCACTTAGGGCACATGAAGCTATGCCTCAGGATGATGAGAGCAAAAGTTTACGGCTGGACCTCTTATCTGAACGAGTAACGCCAATCATAGCGACGAGGGATTATGCCAGTCGAGAACTGGTAGATGTGTATGAAGATGCCCAGGTGGTATTCAAGTCCCTTGGTAAGCCAACAAGACAAATCTTCCCATTTATCTTTGCGCGTTGTGTTTTTGATTTCACCCGGGGGCAAATGAACCTGGGATTGGATCGAGCCGAGGAATTTGTGGAAACCGCGTTACTTCACGGTTTCGATACCGAGGTTTTGTTAGGCCGACGTTTATGCGGAATGATACTCGCTATGAGTGGGCGAGCAGAGCAAGCCGCACAACACCTTGAGTTTGCGCTGGATAATCTTGATACCCAATTAGCCGATGAAATAGGATTCGTCTACGGACAGGATATTCTCGTTGGAGCAAACTGCTACTATGCTTTTAGTTTGTGTGCTTTGGGCAAGTTTAGCACTTCGAAAGTTTGCTCCGAGACTGCACTTGAAAGGGCTATAGTAGTCAACCATGCAAACACAATTGCCTTCGCTGGCGCCCATGCGGGTATTCTTTTGAATGAAATGCAGGACCAGGCAGGTTTGAAACGCTGTATAGACCTTATTTAGCCAACCCTCGCTGATCACCCCATGCCAATGTGGATGGCAACTGTTGGCTTTCTGCGTGGCGTGCGTGCGTTCTACGATGGCTCGTTTGATTTGGCCATTGAATTAATCCCTGAGGGCAGCGCGGCGCTAAAGCGGTTTGGGTTATTTTATGGCAACCCATTATTCAGGGTAATCTTGCAAGAGTGTTATTAGCTAACGGTCAACAAGAGCAAGCACACGATGTGGTAAATGAGGGCTTGAAGGAAGTGGCTAACGGCGGGCAATACTGGATGGAGCCGGAGCTTCATCGTATACGCGGTTGCATATATGAAAGCATGGACCCAACTGACAAACGCGCAGAGCAATGCTATAGGCAAGCACTTGAGCTTTCACAGAAGCATGGGCATATCATGTATCAGCTTCGCAGTGTTGTTTCTTTAGCGGTTATTCTTAGGAAACAGAATCTGTCCGAAGAAGCCATAAGAATAATAGAATTAGCTGTTGATATAACCGATGACGGGGCTGATTGTAAGGATATTCAAGACTATAACGAGCTCCGCAGAGAATTCGATCTTTAATCGTTTCACCATTGGACGTTAACGTTGCATTGTATCCCGTAACTTATCAACCAGTAGCTCAGCATTACTAATAACTTTATCCTGGTGTATCTGCAGTTCCTGATAACTCATTTTAAGCATTGCCGGCAGAAAAGGGTCTTCTACTTCCGTTTGTAAACCGGATAAAGTTTCCAGTACTGCGAGGCAATAGAACGGTACTGTGTGAGGTGAATAACCTCCCTCATGGCACATCACCAGCCTTCCACCACAAACTTAATCTGCTGCATCCATCAGCATGGTGGTTAGTTGACGATAGGCCGCGCTGCGGAGCAGCATTCTTCCCAGCGGGTCATGAGCACCAGCATCGAACCCTATTGGCACAATAATCAGATCAGGGGAGTAAATCTTTAAGGCGGGCAAAACTATACGTTTAAATGCAGATTGGTAAGCACCGATTCCTGAACCTGGCGGTAGCGGGATATTGATATTAAAACCCTCCCCTCTGCCAGCGCCATTATCTGAAATGGAACCTGAGCCTGGGGGAAATGCATTGTCCTGATGAATGGAAATAGTCAGCGCGCGAGGTTCCTGCCAAAAAATCTGTTGTGCGCCGCTACCGTGGTGAACATCAAGATCGACAAAGGCAATTCGCCCAACACCAAGATCGTCGAGGGTGTGACGACCGGCAATGGCGGCATTAGCGAATATACAGAATCCCATGGCCTCATTAGCTTCGGCGTGGTGGCCAGGTGGGCGAACTAGAGCATAGGCATTCTGCACAGTGCCGGATAATGTTGCTTCTACTGCGGCGATAACCCCACCAGCTGATAGAGCCGCGATTTCAAAACCTTCAGGACTAATGGGAGTACTGGCGAAACGTTGGGCTGCTTCTCCTCCGTGATTTTTACTCAATTGCTGGATCTTATTAATATGATCACGACCATGTACAGCTAATAATTCTTGTTCAGTGGCACGGCGTGGCTTGATGGGATAGAGTTTTTCAGTAAGGCCACTTAAATCCATCCGGCTCTTTATGCGTCGTTTTCCTTCGACATTTTCCAGGTGCCTTACTGGTTCTAAGTAAGTCTTATTATTAATCGGACCGAATCAATCGCCTGTGTTGTGCCACATGTAACGTTCATACCAGACAAAACCAGTTTTTTTCTTTACGACCATATGTTTCCTATTGGATTGACCAAATAGATTATCGGCATTGAGCTAAAACCAGGTGCATCAAACCACTACACTAGATCGTTTTCGAACGTGATGAACAATAATCCAGATTACAGCAGCCACACTTGCTGGAACATAAATTGTCGGATCACCATGTAGCACGATTGCTGCCAGACCCAATCGCAAGAATACCTCCCAAACTGATAATAAGTTCTTGTCAAACTTCGCCAGTGCGCTAGCCAATAGGTATAGCGATAACGTCAACCGACTGAGCAATAGAAGTAGCGCACCGATGTGTATCTGGCCGTCATATCCTGGTAGATAAGCCCCGGCATTAGAAGCAGGATCCTTAACGGCGGAGTCTATCAGCAGAAGTTCTGGATACATCGCAAAAACAAAAGTAATGATAAACATCACAATGCCAGATTTGACTGCTGAAAATCCGGTGCTCATCGGGTCTACCTTAGTAATAGTCGACGCCGCAAAAGCCGCAAGGGCAACCGGCGGTGTGATAGCCGACGCAACTGCAAAATAAAAGATAAATATATGCGCGGTAAATGTGGCGATGCCAAGACCGATCAGCATTGGCCCCATGAGCAACGCGACATTGATATAGGCTGGAACAGCAGGCATTCACATGCCCAGCAATACCGCTAGAACCATGGTGATAAACAGTGCGATGAACTGAAACAATAACGACCCGCTACCACCTAAATCAAGTGACAGAAGAAAACCCAGAACATCTACTGCAACAAATTTTGATAAGCCGGTGAAATTTAAACTAACGTCAATTACAGTTACGGCGAGAAACATCAGAAACACTAACAGGAAGGCTGCCCACCAGCCGGCAGCGCTGGCGTCACCGGCGGCATTTCGTAATAATTCGAGAAGCCAGGGTAGTTCACCTACCTTACACTGGCCATTGACGATGACTTGATCAACACCAATAATCCAGCCCAAAAAACCACAACCTACGGCATCTTTTGGAGTTAGAAGCAAAAACAGGATCAGCAAGATGGGTGCGAATATCTGCACCAGATGCATTTTGTTTTCACGAGAAAGCCGCATGTCATCGGTAACCGCACCTACCGCTTCTATACCTTGCTTTCGTGACTGGAATACCGCCGATAGAAACAAACAAAAGAAATAGGCAATTGCCGGGATGGAGGCAGCGATAATTATTTCCCGATAGGGAACTGCCCAGTTTCGTCATCAGGTACTTGTTGATGTCATCGGGCCCATGGAAATACCAGACCAGAACCGTCACGATGGTATAAAGTGCTATAGCCAGTGAGACAAGCACAAGTGGCAGGCCCCATACCTTGATGTTGTAACCAAGGAAGATGAGAACCGCGACTCCCATAATCAGAACCAGCCAGATTCCAGCATTATTAAGACAATTGGGATCTTCCACCGAATCCGGAACTGGCAGACCATACTCCTGTGCAAATGCTATGGCGTCGACCAAAGCTTCATCCATCATGCGCTGGCGGTCACCAGTAAATTGATCTATCAGGCAAACTGACTCTATTTCAATCAGGTAGGTGAGTGAAATAGCGAGCGCAGCAACAACCAAGGCTATATCCATAAATAGCCCAAAGTATCTTCTCGTTGCCGATCTTGATATCCATCTGCGCCACATGGAGTGCTGGATGGAGACGATAATCATCATCCATGAGAACACTATGGGGTTAGCACCACACATTCCAGTAGCTGTTGCATCCAGATTGCCATAACCCACATTGGCCGCGAAAGGCGCCTTGGCTTTTAACTCATCAAGGGTTTCGATATGAGCCTTGACCAATTGGAAAACCAGTTCCTCATCCATGTCCTTGTGAACGACATCACCACCAACCGTTGACATGCCACGGAAGGTCTCGTCATCCAAAACTATAGACCAGCCTTCGCCCAACCCGGCTTTTGCCTCTGCAACGGACATGGTCTAGGGAGCGGAACCGGGTGCTCTCAGATATTTTTGCATAGCCTCGCCGTCCCAGACAGCTTTAGGCAAAGACCAGGCGGTCATATTGCCGGCTGATCCAAGCTGTTACAACCCGGGCGCTAGGAAATAGTTCAAGCAGGACCACGGCTTCCACAGTACCGTCATTGATTACTGCGCTCGCTTGTCCCCAATTTGCCTGTACGCCTTCATATCCAGTACCATCCTTGAGACCAGTGATAATTTGAATAATGCTGCGAGCATTATTCAGTACACCACCACGAGGTGGACCATTAAATATCTTACGACCTTCGAGGTTATCCCAACCAGCAACTCCTTTTGAGTCATAGGCATAGAGAAAAAATATTCCCAGTGAAAAGGGATGCAGGGTGCGTAAATTTCCGGCTAACTCTGCGCCCGCCTCCTTACCAAGCTTGGCTTAAGGACCGACACCCTTACTCAGCAGAAAAACAAGAATATATGGGGTTGTCGAAATATCCGTTTTACCCTTGGCCACATTTTGTACCGAGTTGGTCAGTGTTTGTCCATCTGTAAGTTGGATATTAGCGATGCCGCGAGACGCTGCCACTTCGGTAAGATGAGCCGGAGTTAGGTAAGCGGAACCACCGGGTGTAACAGTTTCAGATGAATAGCGATCAGATGCTCCGATCTTGCAGTGCGGCTTTTATCCTAGTTTAGTTTGAGAATAGGAATTATAAAGGATGTGTCGATAGAAGACGATGGAGAGGGAGATGTCTGTTGGTAACCCCAGGAACCCTGAAGGTCACAGGATATATGGTGGGGTACACTAAATGCTGGCGGCTGGTTATAATTTCGCTAAAATCCAAGATCCCTTCAGGAATCATTCATGACAAGTAATCTTTTTAGTGACGGCCTGGAAAAAACCCCCGCTAACTACACACCACTGACACCGCTTAGTTTCCTGGCCCGAACGGCTAGAACTTATCCAGAGCATATTTCTGTGGTTCATGGAGAACGACAGTTTTGTTGGCGAGAGACCTTTGAACGTTGTATTCGATTAGCGTCGGCATTGAAGAATGCTGGCGTGTCCCCTGGTGATACGGTGGCAATTATCGCGCCCAATGTTCCGGCCATTTTTGAGGTGCATTTCGGCGTGCCGATGGCAGGCGCGGTTTTGAATACGATTAACACTAGACTTGATGCGGACACCATCGCTTTCATACTTGAGCATGGAGAGGCCAAGGTGTTAATGGTCGACACTGAGCTCACACCCACGGTAAAGCAAGCGCTGGCTAAAGTCTCGGCAAAACTACTGGTAATTGATATTGCAGATGCCGAAGTAACTAATGGCGAGCACATCGGCGATATCGAATATGAAGATTTCATTGCCAGTGGCGATAACTCATTTGACTGGTCGATGCCAACAGATGAGTGGGATGCTATTTCACTTAACTATACATCCGGCACCACCGGCAAGCCCAAAGGTGTGGTGTATCACCACCGTGGCGCTTATCTCAACGCTATGAGTAACGCGGTGGGTTGGAATATGGGTCATCATCCGGTTTATCTGTGGACCTTGCCCATGTTTCATTGTAATGGCTGGTGTTTTCCCTGGACACTGGCAGCCATCGCGGGAACCAGTATTTGTCAGAGAAGGGTTGAGGCTGGGGCTATTTTCAATGCTATTGCCGACCAGGGTGTCAGTCACTTCTGTGGAGCACCCATTGTGCTCAACATTCTAATTAACGCCGCAGACTCACAACGCCGAGACTTCAATCATCAGGTTAATGTGATGACTGCGGCTGCGCCGCCGCCTGCAAGCGTACTGGCTGAAATGGAACAACAGGGCTTTTCCATGACCCATGTTTATGGCCTAACAGAAACCTACGGCCCTGCCGTGATGTGTGCTTGGCATGATAACTGGAGTGACTTACCACCCGATCAGCGTGCGGCGCAAAAATCCCGCCAGGGTGTGCCCTACCATGTTCTCGAAGGTCTGGAAATAAAGAGCTCAGAAAATATGCAGGATATGCCGGCAGATGGCGCCACTATGGGCGAGGCGATGTTTCGTGGCAATATTGTGATGAAAGGATATTTAAAGAATGCCGAGGCTACCGAGAAGGCTTTTGCCGGCGGTTGGTTTCATTCTGGCGATCTTGGCGTGATGCACCCTGATCGGTATATACAGTTAAAAGATCGCTCAAAAGATATTATTATTTCCGGTGGTGAAAATATTTCTTCCATCGAAGTTGAGGACACTCTCTACAAGCATCCGTCTGTTCTGGAGGCTGCGGTAGTTGCCAGGCCGGATGACAAATGGGGTGAAACACCTTGTGCATTTGTCACGCTAAAAGGTTCTTCAGAACAAGTTAGCGACCAGGACATCATTAATTTTTGTCGTGACAATATGGCCCACTTCAAATGTCCACGAACAGTAGTGTTCGGAGAATTGCCTAAAACTTCAACGGGTAAAGTTCAGAAGTTTAAATTACGCGTGCAGACCGAGCAGTTGGGCTCATTGAACTGACCGTTCGCCTGGCAAAGGTGCCACACACCTTTGCCGTAAGCCTTTTAGCTATTTTTTAAGTTGGTTGAAGGCGAATTGCACCATCCAGTCGAATAACATCGCCGTTAAGCATTTCATTGGTAATAATATGCTCGACCAACCGGGCGTATTCTTCTGGTTGACCAAATCTTTTCGGGAACGGCACAGAGGCGGCCAGCCTGTCCTGGACCTCCTCTGGCATGCCCATCAACATGGGCGTACCAATAAGACCCGGCGCTATCGTCATAACCCGAACGCCAAAGCGGGAAAACTCGCGAGCTGCCGGCAACGTCAATCCGACGATGCCGGCCTTCGACGATGCATAGGCGGCTTGACCAATTTGCCCCTCATAGGCTGCAACCGACGCGGTATTGATAATCACACCGCGCTCTCCACTTTCTGTTACCGGCTCGGCAGTTGTCATAGCCGTGGCAGACACTCGCATGGCATTGAATGTGCCAATCAAATTTACCTCGATAACCTGTCGGAAGGCTTCAAGATCCATTGGCCCATCGCGACCAACGATGCGCTTTGCTGGGGCAATACCTGCGCAACATACCAGTATTCTGGCCAACCCGAGTTTTTCGGTAACCTCTGCCACTGCAGACTCCATATCCGCACCACTGGTCACATTGCAGCTCACCGCTAGACCTCCAGTCAGCTCCGCTACAGACTCCAACGCTTGCCTATTTATATCCAAAAGACCCACTTTGACACCGTGTTGACTCAGGTATTGAGCAGTGGCTGCTCCCATGCCAGAACTGGCACCAGTAATGATTGCGGTTTGACCTTCAAGCTGCATTTAAGTGTTACCCCATTAATAGAAATGTAAAAACCGTGTATATTTCGCGAATTATTGCATCATAAAGTGGCGCAAACGGAAAATTTCATTATTTTTAAACCCGTTACATTGCGCCCAGCCCAACATACCCGAAGAGTACGAACTATGTCAGATTCTGATACTGAGATTCAACGCGAATCAATGGAAGTCGATGTGGTGATTGTCGGTGGTGGTCCCGCCGGACTATCTACTGCAATTCGTCTGCAACAACTGGCCCAGGAAAAAGGCCAGGAATTAATGATTGTCGTGCTTGAAAAAGGCTCTGAAGTAGGCGCTCACATTCTATCTGGCGCAGTGATTCAGACCCGAGCTCTAGATGAGTTGCTACCAAACTGGAAAGAAAACGGCGCTCCGCTGCATACAGAAGTTACAGCCGACGAAGTATTTTTCCTACGCGATAGCCAGAAAGCCACAAAAGTTCCCAATGCACTGGTACCTAAAACCATGCACAACAATGGCAATTATGTTGTAAGCCTTGGAAATGTGGTGCGCTGGCTGGGCGAACAGGCCGAAACTTTGGGCGTTGATGTCTATCCAGGTTTTCCGGCATCGGAAATTCTGTATCACGAAGATGGCAGTATAAAAGGTGTAGCAACATCTAATATGGGCGTTGATAAAGACGGCAAACACAAGGATACCTTTGAGCCTGGCATGGAATTACATGCCCGTTGTACTATTTTTGCTGAAGGCTGCCGTGGGCACCTGGGTAAGCAGTTAATCTCTAAATTCAACCTGGATGCCGATGCTGATCCACAACACTATGGCATCGGGCTTAAGGAATTATGGGAGATAGACGAATCGAAACATAAACCGGGTTTAGTTATCCACGGTGCTGGCTGGCCGTTATCTGAAAGTGGTAGTTCTGGTGGCTGGTTTCTCTATCACCTGGAGAATAATCAGGTCACCATGGGACTAATCATTGATCTAAATTATTCTAATCCGCATTTGTCTACATTCGACGAGTTGCAGAAATTTAAAACTCACCCAGAAATTAGCAAATATCTTGAAGGTGGCAAACGCATAGGATATGGCGCACGGGCGATCACCAAAGGTGGTTTCAATGCCCTGCCCCGCATGCATATGCCCGGCGGACTGATCATAGGCTGCGATGCCGGCACCCTGAATTTCTCCAAAATTAAAGGCACTCACACCGCCATGAAATCTGGCATGTTGGCCGCTGAAACCTTGTTTGGTTCGCTGTCTGATGGGTCTGAAGGCACCATCAACCCCACCAATTATGAAGACAATCTGAAACAATCATGGTTATGGGATGAACTACAACGGTCGCGAAATTTTGGTCCGGCGCTGCATAAATTCGGCCCCTATCTCGGCGGCGGATTTAATTTTGTCGATCAGAATATATTTGCCGGCAAGCTGCCAGTGACCTTGCGTGACCATAGCATCGATCATGCCCAGATGCAGTCTGCAGATTCTTGTAGGAAAATTGATTATCCCAAAGCCGATGGCAAACTGACTTTCGATAAGTTGAGCTCCGTGGCCTTAAGTAATACTTTTCACGAAGAAGATCAGCCTGTCCATCTGCAGCTATCGGATGACGCTATTCCGATGCAAACTAACTATCCGAAATGGAATGAACCAGCCCAGCGCTATTGCCCAGCAGGGGTTTATGAAGTTGTGGAGGATGCAGGCGGTAAGAAGTTTCAGATCAATGCACAGAATTGCATCCACTGTAAAACCTGTGACATCAAGGACCCCAGCCAAAATATTACCTGGGTGGTTCCCGAAGGTGGCGGTGGTCCTTCTTATCCTGCGATGTAAGCTTTAACTGGCCTATTAATTGCCCTCATGATTGAGGGCAATTGAATAACATTACACACCGATTCCAGCACGCGGATTAAATTCCATGCTATCGCGTAGCTTCTGCATTAACTCCAGACTTTCTTCATCGAATTGTTCCGGCAAAGTAATTTGCAACTCAACAATTTGATCACCAGGTGGAGAACCGGGTAAGCCTTTGCCTTTCAAACGCATTTTTCGACCCGCTTTTGAGCCGGCGGGTATTTTAAGGTTAACGACGCCATCCATGGTCGGCACAGCCACCTCACCACCCAATGCCACCTCCCATGGCGCGACGGGTAGAGTTAAAGACAGGTTTTTACCATCTCGCTTATAGAAACGGTGCGGCTTAAGGGTGATTTCAAGCAATAAATCGGCTCCGTTACTACCTTGCCCTTTCAAACGAATCTTCTGACCATCAGTCACACCCTGGGGAATTTTTACATCCAGAGAACGGCTGCTTCCAGTACCTGGATCACGCAGAGAAAGCCGTCTTTGTGCACCATGGAAAGAATCGTCCAGATCTACTTCGATTTGCAGAACACTGGGTTTTGGCGCCTGAGCCCTGCCATGAGAATCACCGGGATTAAAACCAAATCCGCCTTGTCCACCGCCATGCCCTCCCGCACCACCAAAAATTGAGGAGAAAAAATCACTAAACTCATCCGCCTGCGGGCCACCCCTGCTCGCTCCCCGGGCACCACCACGTGGCTGCCAACCTGGGGGCGGGCGAAATTCGCCGCCTGTTCCACCGTAGCGTTTTAGCTCATCGTATTCAGCTCGGCGTTGGGGATCCTTTAGTGCTTCGTTGGCTTCGTTGAGTCGTTTGAATTTCTCTTCCGCTCCAGCTTCTTTACTCACATCCGGGTGATATTTGCGTGCCAAACGTCGATAGGCTTTCTTAATATCAGCAGTATCCGCACTTTCGTCGACGCCCAGAACTTTGTAGTAGTCTATAAATTTCACGATTTACTGCTCTGTTTCAAATTAGTTGACGCCAAAGTGGCGAGAAATGATTTATTTTCAACAACTCGGTTCAAATCACCGTGAGCTGTTTTTTTCCAGACTTGATATAGGGTTTTATTGCTTATTTTCAAGTGTTTGCAACAGTTTTAATTAGCTCGACCCAGGCTTATCCCGGTTCAATAGTTGGCTTAACTGTGCGGTATCCTGATCACTAATTATATTACTATCACGTGCTAAATCTGCGGTATATAAACCAAGGTTTCGATAAAGCTGGTCTACGTC
Source organism: Parasphingorhabdus sp. (assembly GCA_047615875.1). Classification (GTDB taxonomy): domain Bacteria; phylum Pseudomonadota; class Gammaproteobacteria; order Arenicellales; family CAJQKF01; genus JBLHGU01. The sequence continues at coordinate 12,163 of JBLHGU010000054.1, read as the reverse complement.
TGGCAGAATTTCCAAATGCTTCAGGTGTTGTTCGACCGTGGCGATATCTGCGCGAGCTATAGGACCCGTTAGAGCCTTTGCTGCGCCCTTTTCTGCCACATTCTCAATAGTACCTATAATTAATGGCAGCAACGCCGGCATGATTTGTTGCTGCGTAAGTCCAGCCTGGGCTGCGCACTTCAATGCCGCATCCAAAATGGCGGTGAGATAATTCGAGGCAAGCACGGCACTGGCGTGATACAGAGGTTTACTTGCGGTTTTAATTCTGTGAAGTTGCCCACCGAGCATATTTACCAGGCTGGCAGAAAAATCATCCAGCCCAGCATGCCCTTCATAAAACCAGTGAGAACCAGGCAGCAAGCGAATACCGTCTAGCACATCTGGCAGGGTTTGTAATGGGTGCAATGATGCTGTCAACGCACCTACAATACTGGCACTTTTCAGGACCTCACTGGATTGCGCACCACTAAAATGAATAATCCGAGATGCAGCGGTAACCAACCCACGATCGACAATCGCATCACAGACCGGGGTAATCGCATCATCGTTTACTGTCAGCAACAAAGTTTCTACTGGAGTTGAGTATTGCTCATAGTTCTTAACGGAAGCATCCATACTCACATTCGCTAGCAAAGCCGTTGTACGTTCTATATCTCTGGCTAAAAACGTTACCTTATAATTTTTCTGGCTTAGCAAATAGCCTATCGATACACCCACTCTACCAGCACCAAGGATAACGACAGATTTAGAGGTGATATTCGACTCAACCACACTGCGCACCAAAGGCTTCATCCGGCGCGGACTTTCCCGATTTCGCAAGAACTCCAAGATTTTTCCCGTGACAATAATATTCGTAGGGCATATTTAGCGGCTGCCAATCGTAATTTACTTTGCTATCAATTCCCTTCTCTCCCAGTAAGATACGCGCAACACGTCCGCCCGACACGAGGTCTCGGCTACCGAGTCCGTCGCCACTAATATAAGTCTTCAAGCCATCTTCTAAGTGTTCTGCCGCAATGTGTATGTGGCCCGCCAGCAATTCTGGTTGTGGGTCTAATTGCTTTAGCTGTTTCAACAACCAATCTTTTTCGAAATCAGAAACCGTATGAGATTTTTTTGAATCTGCTGCGTAGCGGGGATCGTGAATTGGCCGATGCGTTAATAAAACCCATTGCTTGACCGGTTCCTCTAAGCTATTCAATTTCTCAAACAACGCGGCTCGATCACCATGATCCACCGGCCAGGTCGATGCTGCCGTATCAAAACTGACAAAAACGGTGTTATCAAGACGAAAGTAAAAATTTCTCGGCCCAATTTCCTGAGTAAAATTTAGATGAATATCTACACCACCACCATGAAAATCATGATTACCGATAGCGGCATAAATGGGCAAAGGTGACGCCTGCAATACTCCAGAGATCTTATTAAAATCATTTTCGTCATAATAGATATCTCCGGCGTGCAGTACGAAATCAGCACCGAGCTCCTCAGAACGTTGCAGACACCAGGCCAATTCAGAACCCCCACCACTGTCACCAATTGTGGTGAAGCGAAAGCTTGAAGTAAACGGAACACGCCACTTTAAGTTGTGCTGACCAGCTGGTAATTGTAGGTCAATAACACGGCTGGTAGGCGCGGATTCAGAATAACCCAGCAGGGTTATGTCGCCACTCTCTAAACCTGCCTGGTGGGAAATGTTATGCACTAGAATCTGGTGGGACTGGGTATCTTCTGCAGAAAAGCTAATTTGCGGTTCTGGAACAAATGCCCTGATTTCAATTCTCAGACCGGCACCCAGGCGCTCAACATTTTGAATAAATGCGCCCTCGAGATCGAGTTGTAAATCAGGTTCCATCCAATCTAGGTGGGTCGGTCGAGAATCTGGCTCACCCTGCAAATTAGGAAAACGCACGCCTCTCACATAGGCATCCAGCCCGCCGGCAAGTGCCCATACGCCACCAATTACTCCGATTGATTTAAGCAGATCTCTACGCTGCATCAGGTTCTCCAACTGCGACCCAGAAATAAGGATGATCGGATGCTCCTTCGTCCTTTACGCCACCGTCAACAATCTGCAGTCCACGGGTAAGAATCCAGTCGATTCGGTTCTCATCATCTAAACCTGTTAGGCATTTTCCAATGGCATCGTCAGCACGATTGTTATCAAGTAGGTTCTTCAAGGGTAAAAATTCACGGTTAACATTCAGATCGCCAATTAAGATTGCATGCCTACAGGCAAGAAAACGATCCATAATTCGCGCAAACTGTACTTCTTGATCAACATGCCTGGACATATGTACTACCAGTAAGCGAATTTCAATCCCACACCAACTTATTTGTGATTCTAAAAGCGCCCTTGGTCTTCTCCCTGTGCTATCAACCAGGGGTTCAATATACCAATCTGAAATTTCCCTTCGGCTAACTATTGCATTACCTCGGTCATGCTGTAGCCAACGTCTCTGTGTGGGCACAAATAACCAGCCGCAGTTGATTATTTCGGCTATATTTTCCGACTGGCTCTTGCGCCACCATGACAGCGGTCCCTCCACTTCATAGAGCCCGACTAGATCTGCATCTTTAATCTGTTGCGCGATCCTTTCAATATTTTTCTTTCCGTCTGCACCACGAGCGCGATGCATATTGAAACTACCGATAACCAGCGAGTCACCTGGGCTATCTTGTTTCGAGTCTATGGGGTCTTGAAGACCATTGCCATGGTGAGCATGGATTGGCCGCTTGCGGGAAATCATCCATAGCAAAATTGCAAAAAAAACTACGCACATAGCCAGCAACAAAATAGTCACGAAAAAAGCCGTACAAAAGTTCTAGAATTCATAGCCAAAAGTTTCAATATCGCGTCGCCAATGTATTGCAACCAACTCCCGGCTGGCATTGTTGTAGAATTCTCGGTAATGCATATGATCATATCGATTGACATGATCCAGAGTGCTCTCAATACCTATCTGACTACATATATGAGAAAAATCTTCTGCTAAATTTTCAAATCGACCGACGTAGTCAACACATAGTTCACCTGTCCGGTCGACCAGCATTGTCTCCTGAAAGAACTTTCCCCGATTGATTTCATGCTGAATGAAATCGTAAAAACTGCCCATTTTGCCAATCTTGTGGTGACGCCTGTTTTTATTCTTTTTTATTGCTGCATTGTATTCTGATACTAGCCGGTCCCATGGGTTACGAACAAAAGCGAACTTAAAGTAACTGTCAAACTGACTCCGGGGCATTCTGCTAATCAGGTGATTCACTGGTGCATGAGTACGAAACTTGTAATTACGGTAACCTCGAGGAAGCCCTGCGAGCCTTAATAAAGAGAACCAGGTAGAGTATGGTCGCGGCAACGCATAGGGCAGAATTGCGTGCCTAATACTGGTGCCCGCTGCTTTTTCTATATGTACGAAGACGAATTTTTTGCTGTCAGAAATGATCATCGGGAAAAAGGTCGGGCGGGAACGAGTGATAAGTTGATTATAACAATAGTCTTCGGGGGGGGAAGCAGTTTGGCTATTTACCCATACAGACGTTAAGATCTTATTAGACAAAGGAATCTTTAAACCAGTATTATCCGCCATCTTCCCACAAGTATAATGAACATGCCCCAGGCACCGCCTACCGTTGAAATTTTTTACCATGCAGGCCTTGGAAAGGTTGCCTCCACTTATTTGCAAAAAAGTGTTTTCCCAGCGCTGGAAGGTATTCACTATTTGCCTCGAAACAGATTTCGACAACATCCGAAACTGGCAAAAAGCGGCAAGCACCCAAGAATACTGCTATCAAGAGAATGTGGGAAGTTTCTTGACCGCCGACTTAAAGAGATTTCCAGCCTTTATCCCAATGCTAGAGTTTTGTTATTTTTTCGTCGTCATGACCAATGGATTGCATCTCATTATCGACGCTATGTAAAAAATGGTGGCACAAGAAATTTCAAAGACTATATAGATATTGAGAATGATCTAGGAATATGGAAGCAACAACAACTCGTTTACATGGACATGATCGACAAAGTTTCAGAGTATCTAAATACGCCCGCATTTGTTCTGACCTATGACGAGCTGCAATCGGATCTTGAAAGCTTCAACAAAAAGTTGGCCCATTATCTGGACGCGTCGATAGACCCAAATCGAATTTCCAGTGCCCGGGTGCATAAATCTTACTCTGAACAGCAGCTTATAAAAATGCGAATGTTGTGCAGAAAACTGGCAATTTCTGATCCCGAGGTAAACGATTTTCACCAGTTCGCACACAGGACCCGAAGGCGTTTATCACTGTACAGAAATTATGTATTGCTACTGCTGTGTAAATTAATACCCTTTTCAGCGGGCAACGATGAAGAACTCATCCAAGCAGCAGATCTGCAACGAATCAGGCAGCACTATGCTGATGACTGGCAGAGCCTTCTTGATTATGCCGCTCGGCAGGACAACTCCGACTCTTAGTCTGGTCACCAGGAGATCAGGTATATTAAGAATCTTCAATTCAATTTCAGGATAACAGTTGTCCTAAACTCTATGAAGGTGGGATCCAACCATGATTAAATTTCTCTGCGCCGTGGGTTTGCTGTTGAGCATGGCTTTGCAAAGCCATGCGACTGAGCTGCCACCGGCGACCGGACCTGTTTTACTTGAAGTTAGTGGATTAATAGATAACACCAATTTTCAAGATAAAGCCCGTCTTGATAACAACATTCTTAAAAGTTGGCCGCAAGCCGATTTCATCGCTCAAACTTACTGGACCGACGGCGAACATGAATTTAGCGGTTTTTTGGCTAGAGATATGATCAATGCGCTGGGCGCTTCTGGTAGGACTGTTAAGGCTGTTGCCCAGGACGGCTATAGCACAGATATCCCTTTTGCAGTGCTGGAATCTACTGGTGCATTGTTCGCTATGCAAATGGATGGAAAACCCATGCAGAGTACCGGGCGTGGTGCAATTTGGCTGGTGTTCCCAGAACTAATACATAAAGATTATCCTAAGAAGCAATTCCGAAATTTCTGGGTTTGGCAACTTAAGGCCTTAAGTTTCAGATAACTCTAGTAACCGAATCCATCCATTACTACTCATATCAATGAGATAACCAGGTAATAACACCCTGAATTAGGGCAATGTCGTCAATATCAACAACATAATTAATTAACCATCACCAATCATTGATATACTTAGATTTTTCCCCTAAGTGATCCTGCCTTGAATTCCGCCCAGCCCCTCTTTGGTTATCGCCGCTATTGGGCACACAAATTTACCCCCGCGCCTTTTCTTCCCATGAGCAGAGAGGAAATGAATGAGCTTGAGTGGGATCAATGCGACATTATCCTGGTCACAGGTGACGCATACGTGGATCACGCCAGTTTCGGTATGGCCGTAATTGGCCGAACGCTGGAAGCCCAGGGATTCCGTGTTGGAATAATTTCCCAGCCCGATTGGCAGAACGCTGATGATTTTAAGGTCCTTGGTCAGCCAAAGTTGTACTTTGGAGTGACCGGCGGCAACATGGACTCAATGGTTAATCGATATACTTCGGAACGCAGAGTGCGTTCTAACGATGCCTATACCCCCCACGGCGCTGGTGGTAAACGTCCGGATCGTTGCGTCATTGTTTACAGTCAACGATGTCGAGAGGCCTATCGTAAGACACCTATCATTATCGGCGGCATCGAAGCCAGTTTACGTCGTGTGGCGCATTTCGATTACTGGCAAGAGAAAGTTCGTCGCTCAGTTTTAGTCGACTCCAAAGCTGATATTCTGCTATTTGGCAATGCTGAACGAGCTATTGTTGAGTTATCCCATAGATTGGCCAAGGGAGATCAGATCCAGGAAATTAATGATCTTCGTGGCACGGCGAAAATTGTCAAAGCACCGCCCACCTCCTGGTCTTACATCGACTCCAGACAGGTTGACCGTCCTGGTAAGGTCGATCTTTCGAAAGACCCCTATGAATTCAACAAGCAATCCTGCGAGACCAAATCTGCCGAGCAAGGTGCCACACCAAAGCCAGATTCCAAACCTGGATCGGTAAAAGTTGAGTTCACAACAGGCAATAACAAAACTGGCACCACTGCCATTGTGTTACCGGACTATGAATCAGTACGTGACGATCCCGTGCTATATAGCCATTCATCACGAGTAGTTCATCTGGAATCAAATCCGCATAATGCTAAACCCCTGGTGCAGCGGCATGGCGATCGATATCTAGTGGTCAACCCACCACCGCTCCCATTGCAAACCAGTGAACTCGATACAGTTTTCGAATTACCCTATCAGCGGGTACCTCACCCAGTCTACGGCGATGCGAATATTCCAGCCTATGAGATGATTCGTTTTTCTGTAAATATTATGCGTGGCTGTTTTGGTGGCTGTACGTTTTGCTCCATTACAGAACACGAGGGTCGAATAATTCAAAGCCGGTCTGAAAAGAGCATTCTTAAGGAAGTCGAAGCCATACGTGATCAAACGCCTGGTTTCACCGGCGTGGTTTCCGACCTTGGTGGTCCGACAGCTAATATGTGGCGGTTGGCATGCAAGGATCCCGCCATTGAAGAGAAATGCAAACGTCTGTCCTGCGTGTATCCAAAAATTTGCAAAAGCCTTGATACCGATCAGACGCCTTTGGTTCAGCTATATAGAAAGACTCGTAATCTGCCGGGTATAAAGAAAGTGTTGATTGCCTCAGGCCTGCGTTACGACCTGGCTGTGGAAACACCGGAATATGTTAAGGAGCTGGTCACCCATCACGTCGGTGGCTATTTAAAAATTGCTCCGGAGCATACGGAGTCCGGGCCGCTTTCAAAGATGATGAAACCTGGCATGGGAAGCTATGACAAGTTTAAGGCCATGTTTGAGAAATATTCCAAACTAGCCGGCAAGGAACAATATCTGATCCCCTATTTTATTGCTGCTCATCCTGGCACTACCGACACCGACATGATGGAGTTGGCGATTTGGTTGAAGAAAAATAACTTTCGAGCTGATCAAGTACAGGCATTCCTGCCCTCTCCGATGGCCATGGCAACCGCCATGTGGCATGGTGGCAGAAATCCTTTACACCGAGTTGGCAAAGACACCGAAGCCGTCGTGTCCCCCAAGGGTGGGCGTCAGCGTAAATTGCACAAAGCGTTCCTGCGCTATCATGACCCAGAGAACTGGCCTTTATTAAGAGACGCTTTACGCAAAATGGGCAGGGCAGATCTGGTTGGCAATGGCAAACAACACCTGGTTCCAAGCTATCAACCAGTAGGCACTGGCTCAGCACCGGAAGGACGGCGTCATCCGAAAGGTAAGACATTTACAACCCAGCAAACTCATGGTTTGCCAAAACGTAAGTCAACAGGAAAACGCAGTCAATCCAGAGACTACTGACGTAATCGAAAGCCGGTTTTAAATATCCAGGCCACACCTATTAGGCAACTGGTTAAAAATACCAGAATCATGCCGATACTTAGCCCAATACTAACGTCGGAGGATTCAAAAAAACTCCAGCGAAAACCGCTGACCAGGTATAACACCGGATTAAACAAACTGACCTTTTGCCAGAATTCTGGCAGCATATCCAGCGTATAGAAACTACCGCCCAGAAACACCAACGGTGTAACGACTAACAATGGAATGAGTTGGAGTTTTTCGAAATTGGTTGCCCACAAACCAATAATAAATCCAAATAAACTAAAGGTGATGCAGGTTAAAAACAGGAACGTAATCATCAGAACAGGATGAGCAATATTTAACGGCACAAACAGACCAGCTGTTGCCAGAATAATCACACCCACTATCATTGACTTTGTTGCTGCGGCACCCACGTATCCAATCACAATTTCCGTATAGGATACCGGTGCGGATAATAACTCGTATATTGTGCCAACAAACTTGGGAAAGAATATACCAAAAGAAGCATTAGCTATACTTTGGGTTAGCAGCGATAACATCAATAGTCCAGGAACAATAAACACGCCATAAGGCACACCATCGACCTGTTGAATGCGTGAGCCAATTGCTGCACCGAAAACCACAAAATAAAGCGATGTAGAGATTACCGGTGATGCAATAGTCTGAAATACAGTATTCCATGCACGTAGCATTTCAAATTTGTAAATAACTTTTATGGCTTCGATATTCATGCTGAGCGCTTAAGCAGGTTAACAAATATATCTTCGAGAGAACTTTGTCTGGTATGTACATCTTTCAACTGAAGGCCGGCATTTCGAATATCCTGCAACAATGATGTAATTCCAGTTTGCTCAGATTTTATATCATAGGTATAGGTCAACCGATGACCGTCGGCGGATATTTCGAGAGTGTAAGTTTTAAGCGACTCGGGGATTTCTGCTATAGGTGCCCGCAATTCTACATCCAACTGTTTCTTGCCCAGTTTCTGCATTAATGCTTCTTTTCTCTCCACCAGGAGCAAACGACCTTGCTGCATTATACCCACCCGGTCGGCAATAGCTTCGGCTTCTTCAATATAATGGGTGGTCAGAATAATCGTTACACCAGTGGCGCGCAAATCATCAACTATCTGCCACATCTCTTTTCTTAATTCTACATCCACACCGGCCGTGGGTTCATCAAGAAACAAAATTTCAGGTTGATGAGCCAGTGCTTTTGCAATCAATACCCGGCGCTTCATGCCACCCGACAACATCATTAACAAGTTGTCCTTTTTATCCTCCAGGGATAATTTTCTAAGGAGCTCACTCAAATATTGGGAATCCGGCTTCTTGCCAAACAGTCCGCGACTAAAACACAGAGTGTTCCAGACCGTATCAAATGCGCCTAATGTGAGTTCCTGAGGCACCAGGCCGATTTGTTGTCTGGCAGATCGATAGTCTTTCTTATTATCAAATCCTCCAACGGTAACGTGTCCTCCACTAGCATTAACGATGCCACACACAATAGAAATCAGCGTGGTTTTGCCTGCTCCATTAGGTCCCAATAACGCCAGGATCTCGCCTTTTTTAATTTCCAGATTGATATCTTCCAGAGCCTGATACTTATTGGCATAGACCTTATTTAGATTTCTGATAGAAATGACAGATGTCATAATTAATAATTGTCTCAGCAATATTCTGTGTGCTTTAAATTCGGGTTATTGATAATGTATTTTTCACCCTACAATTTTCTAATTCCTGCAAGTGAGCTTACAGCGAAGATTTGCCAAATAACAGAAGAATACTCCGCTAACTTATTGAATCGAAAGAATGAATAGTTAGAAAAAAATATGTAAAAAATATTTTTCACGCCTCAGGTTATGCACATTATGCGATTTTAGTTTGAACAAACGAATAATTTCACCTATTTCACTTCCACCCCGAACATATATCATCATAACTAGTTGATATTATTATGTTTTTTATATTGATTAAAAAATAGGCAATTTTATGAAAGATCTATTTAACCCTGCTTTTTTATTACTCAAATACATTCTATCAACAGACTTATCCACATTATTTGTGGGTAACTTTTTCGTCTAATCAGACGATTCATTCTGCCCTTTTGTCCATTCTAAATGAATTCATAGCTAAATAAATCTCGACTTTTTAATTTAGGAAATCATCAATAAAACACCATCCCAAAAAGTCGGTAAACTAAAACTAAACCCTCAAAAAATAATGGCTATTACCCAGATTTTGGCCACATATGTCTGAATGGTTGAATACTTACCTGAGAGAATACCCCAGCTTTGCTATAAGGATCTCCAGCGCAATATGCTTCGACTTCAGCTCTGTCATCAAGATCTATTAAAATGACAGAACCAAGCATTGTTTCACCATCATCACCTAATATTGGGCCAGCAGCAATAATCTTGTCATTGAACTGCATTGTGTAAGCTAAATGCGCTTCACGAACTTGTAGGCGTAATTCCAGCGCCCCCGCCTTATCCTCAGCATGTATATAGTATGGCATTGAATCCTCTTTACTATTTCAAAAACCTTAAAAGATGCTAAATAATATATTATTCTGCAAGAATTCAGAACAATACGAGGCTGGCATCAGTGCCAAATGGGAATTCTCGCTAGCCCAAATCTGATCAATCAACAATCGGAGGAATAATATGAGCTGGGAAGTTTTTTCTGCAATTTCAAACGCGGTTGCGGCTTTAGCGGTAACCATGTCCGTAATATATCTTGGCATCCAGATAAGAACCGGCGCCAGAGCCACAAATTCCCAAACCTATCAATTCGCTACTCAAGCATTAGGCGAAATGGCTCCCATAGTCGGGGCTAGTAAAGATTTGTCGCGAATTTTTGTCGATGGTGTGGACAACCCTGATTCGCTAGACAGGGAAGAAAGTTACCAGTTTCCCTATCTGATGCTGAGCTTGTTCAGACGATATGAAATATCTTCTATCAGTGGGAGAAAGGCATGATCGATGCAGACTTCTGGGACGGACATTGCAGCAATCTTTTATGGTTGTACTTTCAGACCGGAACTCAGGACTGGTGGAGTCAGCGTCGAATGGGGTTTTCAACTCGATTTAGAACCTTTCTCGATAACAGTACAAAAAATGACTTTATCGCTCAACCAGAGCGATTCATATAATAATCGCCTTTTGTCCTTAGTCTTGGGCGTGATCAGGTTAAACAACAATAACTATCAAGTTTGACAAGATTAAGTCGGGTGAAGAAAGTCCCCTTGTCACAATTCACTTTCTAGCAATCCAGGCGTCAAGCCGGAGACGTCACAGCTGGACGAACATTCAAGACGGAAAGTAACGAGTGCATACGTGTTTGAGCCACGACGTTCTTCTTTATTCTAGTAGACGAAGTACGTGGATTATAGAAAACCTGAACCACCTTTTTGCCTTTAGATTCCAGATAGGATTCCACCGCGATATTATGCGGTTTATGTCCCCAGTCTTCCCCAATCACGAAAATATCGATCTCCAGCTCTTTACAAGCGGAAACATATTCAAGCTCATAATAGGGACGAACGCTATCGACGCAGCGTAAAGACCTGAGCATTTCCATGCGTTGATCTAACGGAATTACCGGAACATTGGGTTTATAAGAATTCACCACACAATCAGATGCAACACCAACTATCACTCTATCGCCCAATGTACGACATTGTTCCAGCAATGCGAGGTGTCCAACATGCAACAGATCGAATGTACCTACTGTATAAACAACCATTAAGTTATTTTTCTCCTATTTTAGAAAATGTGTTCAATGTCTTAGTAGCTCTTCTCGTTACAACTGCAGAAGCTTCCAACCATAGAACCCAGACAATCCAAGGGTATATATTGCGAGAAGATAGACATTGACAGGGTTGCCAGAAAGCTTTGGTGTTTTAATTTGTGAGACATTCAGAGCAGCAAGCCCAATACAGCAGGCATATAAAATCAGCGTAAAATTACTATTACTAAAGACACTTTCGAATAGAAACAAGAAAACCAGAAATAAATTATTATTATCCAGCGCGAGGCCGGTGTATTTCGCTCCATCGGAAAGACCGAATATTGAAAAGAAGCTAAGCCTTAATGCGCTGGCCGCGAGCATTACGAAAGCGCCTATCAGAAATATTGGTTCGAACTTTCCATAGCTAAGTAAAAGAACCGCTGGTGCGACTCCATAGCTGACAATGTCTATCAATACATCAAGTTGTCCACCAAATGCTCGGTCGGCACCGGTTCGACCTGACATTCTTCGTGCGATTAATCCATCCGCCCAGTCAAAAGCTACTGCCCAGACCATGCCGATCATTGCCGCATGGTAAATGCCCAATATACTAAAATAGATAGCTGATACTGTGCAGCCCAAGCCTATTAGCGAACATATATTTGGCAGATCTTTAACAAATGAAAGAATTTTTGGCTGAGACCCTAGGGACTCTAATTCAACGCCACCGGAATCACTATCTATGGAGACGTTGTCGTCAGGTTTGGCGACATCAATCACTTTTTAGGTTGGTTTGCTGATGACTTCGTGTTTTCACCAGCTTTCCTGGCATAGCTCGGAGCATCGTCTAGCCGTTCATATTTATGTCCCTGAAAATGAAATATCGTCTTCATTTCAGATGTGATTCCATATTGTTCCATGACCTGCTGTTCTTCGTTAGTCAAAACTTGTCCTCTGAATAGGTTTTCGCATACACATACAAGAACGCAATCTGAAAATCAGATCGAGTTGAAGCGACCCCCTTCGCATCGAAGCCA